>DATINO010000091.1:0-15253 GCA_035474195.1 Gaiellaceae bacterium | reverse complement strand
GGTCTTGCGATGGCAGCGAAGGCCGCGACGTCGAAGGTGACGACGCTCGCGAAGAAGGAGAGTGAGGATCTCGTGGATGCGTTGAATCGGATGCACGACGAGGCTGCCGAGACCGAGCGCCGCTGCACGGAGCTCGGCGGGCTCTTCGAGGGCAAGAAGACGGCGATCCTCGAGGAGGCGCGCGAGACGAAAGACAAGGCGTCGGCGATGCTCGAGATCTACCTCGATGACGACGCTGACGCGTTGGACGGCTTCGAGTTCCTGACGATGGCCGAGGCCAGCGAAGTGGGGCATTGGGAGGTTCTCGAGGCGCTGGCAGAGAAGGCAGCACGCGCGGAGGTCACGGAGCTCGTCGATTGGGCCCTTCCGATCCAGCGGCGTCATCTCGAGACGGTGCGTTCGGCGAGCACGACGCTGGCGGCATCTGAAGATCCGGACGGGAAGAGCTGAGATGGCCGACGACGACGACCGTCCGCCGCGCGACGACGACGACGACGATACGAGCACCAGCGAGAGCCGGAGCGGGCTCTGGGCGAAGACCTCGAGCGGCGACGCCGACTCGATCACGGAGGACGACGACGAATCGGACTGACAAATCGGGCGCAGCCCGAGCGCGTATGATCTAGGCAGTTCGTCCGTCGGCGCCGTTCGACCAAGGAGCAGCGATGCGCCAAGCGTTCATGTCAATCGAAATGGGCTTTGTGACCTATTCGGAGGGTATGACGCGTGGCGACGAAAGAGCTGAACCTAGGGATCCTGGCGCATGTAGACGCCGGTAAGACAACTCTCACCGAACGACTGCTGTACGAGGCGGGCGTCATCGCCGCGCCGGTCGATCTTGTTCACGAACACGAGCGTCGGAATACGCAGTCGTTGCAACGCGCGCATCAGGATCCGCGTCTGGGGCTGCACTCCTTCGACGGCGGAGATCACGAGGACTGCTCCGTCGAGCACGCTCAGCACGCGCTCCACCTCGGCGATGAAGTCCGGATGGCCGGGCGTGTCGATCAGGTTGACGGTGACGCCGTCGATCGGGAACGACACGACGGCCGACTTGATCGTGATCCCGCGTTCGCGCTCGAGGGCGAGTGTGTCGGTCTGCGTTGTCCCGCGATCGACGCTGCCGGGCGCGGCGATCACGCCGGCGTCGTAGAGAAGCCGCTCGGTGAGTGTCGTCTTACCGGCGTCTACATGCGCCAGGATCCCGAGGTTCAAGGTTGCGTGCAGCACAGTTCATACCCTCCGAAGGTGTCATCAAGCTCTTCGCGATGGAGATGAACGGAGTGCGCACGTGCGCTCCTCAGGTCGCTGACGGGGTCGGGCACATCATACGTCCGGCGACGGTCGTAGCCTGCGGTGGTGCCCAAGTGGATCGATCTGATCGACCCCGAAGAGGCCGAACTGCGCGACGCGCTCCCCGAACGGGTGCACGCGACGGCACTTCAGGCACTCCGCGCACCGCACGAGCACGACGACGAACCGCGCCCGCGGATCGACTCACACGACGACTACGTCTTCGGGATCCTGCTCCTGCCCGTCGAAGTGCAGGTCGACGACCGGCTCTACTACCAGGAGATCGACTTCGTCGCGACGACGGAGGTGCTCGTGACGGTGTCGAAGTCGCCGCCCGGCGAAGAGCCGTTCGACCCGGCGCCGGCGAAGGAAGCTTGCCGCGCGCACGAGGACACCGGGATGTACGTCTATCACCTGATCGACGAGGTGGCCGAGAGATATCTCGACGTCATCGACGCGATCGACGACGAGATCGACGAGCTCGAAGACATGGTCGCAGAGACCGCGCCACGCGAGATCGGCCGGCGTATCCGCGGCCTGCGCCACGACATGCTGCGCATCCGCAGGACGCTGTCACCGACGCGCGATGCAGTGCGCAAGATCGTCGACAACCGGGTCGAGCTCGACAAGGGAGAGCTGTTCCCGCGCGAGGTCGAGATCGCGTTCGGCAGCGCCTTCGACAAGCTGTTGCGCGCGTCGGAGGGCCTTGACGCGGCTCGCGACTCCCTGGCGGGGATCCGCGACTATCTGCAGGGCAAGATCGCGAACGACCAGAACGAGGTGATGAAGCGCCTCACGGTGATCGCGTCGCTGCTGCTCCTGCCGACGTTCATCGTCGGCCTCTACGGCCAGAACTTCCACCACATCCCCGAGCTCGGCTGGGCGTGGGGTTACTGGTGGGCGTGGGCCTGGATCCTCGGCACCACGGTGGCGCAGCTCGTGTTCTTCCGCTGGAAGAAGTGGGTGTAGCCGACTGGCGAGCGCTCGGGCATAAGGTCACTGGCGCAGACCACCCAACGGGTGTCTGACACCAAGAGTGTCCGGTTCGTGGTCTTGATCAGGCCACAGGCAGATGCGAGAGTGGCCTATCTTCGGGATCAGCCATGCGCGAGACTGGATCCGGGACCGCAGACTGGCGGCGCTCGTGCTTGGAGGCGGCGTCGCCGCGGTTCTCACGGGGGGAGCGTACGCGGTTGCGCCGCCCATTCGCGCCGGCGGAACTCTCCGCGTCAATGTGTCGGCAAGCAACATCTCGTCGCTGGACCCGGCGATCGACTACACCATTTCGTCGCAGGCGATCTTTGGCGCGACGTGCGCGACACTCGTCACCTTCCCGGACACATCGGCGTCGGTATCCGCGACGCTCGTGCCTGAGGCTGCCTCCGGACTCCCGCAGATCTCGAACGGCGGGCGCACGTACACGTTCTCGATTAGGCCCGGGTTCGGGTTCGACACCGGCGAGGCTGTCACGGCGCAAAACTTCGCCTGGGCACTGAACAGAGATCTGGCGCCAGCGATGCACTCTCCGGCCGCCGGGTTCCTACGCGACGTCGTCGGCGCGGCGGCGGTTCTCCGCGGCTCGGCGACTTCCGCGTCCGGCATCGCAGCCTCGGGCGACACCCTGCGCGTGACGCTCGTCCGGTCGGCCCCCGATTTCGTGGCGCGCATGGCGATGAGTTTCTTCTGCGCGATCCCGCTTGGCACGCCCGCCAGCCCACAGGGGTATGTGCCGATCCCGATGGCCGGCCCCTACTACATCGCTTCCGTGATCGCCCCTGTAGCCGGCCGCGGCTCGGTGGTTCTGAAGGAGAACCCGAGCTACGGCGGGACCCGACCCCATCACCTGTCGGAGATCGACTTCACGCTCGGCACCGACGCGACGACGAGCGTCCTTCAGATCGCCCAGAATGGCGCGGACTACGACGCAGGAACTCTCGATCCACGGCTTCTTCGCTCGCTCGAAGCACAACACCGTCTCGGCACTGCACAGCTATCGGTACATCCGGACCTCCAGCTCCTCTTCCTCGCGCTCAACACGAAACGACCGCTTTTCCGGAACGCACGGCTTCGTAAAGCCGTAAATCTTGCGATCGACCGAGTCGACATCCTTTCCCGAACCGGGCTTTACGGGAAGGCGACAGACCAGATCCTCCCGGCAGCGATGCCCGGCTACCGGGATGTGAAGATCTACCCGCTCACGCGACCTGACCTTCGGAGCGCGCGTCGCCTAGTAGGCTCGGGAACTCGTCACGCCCTGTTCTACTTCGGCGGCTCGATTGAGTTCACGATCGCAGAGGTCGTCGCCTCGCAACTCGCTAAGATCGGCATCCAGGTCGACGTCGAGCCATACCCCGGCGGATCGAGTACTGCGGCGGCTCAGCGGGCCGACATCACGATCGTCGACTGGGCCGCTGACTATGTCGACCCCTACGACTTCATCAACATCCTTCTCTATGGAAAGACCGCGAACGCGCCTGGCTCACAGAACAGAGGCGGCTTCGCCAGTCCCCTGTACGACCGGCGCATGACGCAGGCCGCAGCACTCACCGGCCGTACGCGCCTGACCGCCTACGCTCAGCTCGACGCAGAGCTCATGCGCAACGCCGCACCAATCGCGCCGATCGCAGACATCTACCTCCCCACCCTCACCTCCGAGCGCGTCCGCCCCGACTGCTCCCTGTTCCCGCCGCAGGGGGCCGGCCTCGACCTCGCTGCCGCGTGCCTCAAATGAGCAACGGGAACTAACGACCGCGCTCAAGAAGCATCCCTGGCGCAGACGAAGGCGTTACCGACCCGGAGGTAGCGCGAGGTGGTCGAGGGCGTTGGGCGACGCGATGCCTTCCACAGGCCCGTACGAGGAGTCGAACGTCCAATTGGCGCCCCGCTGCCAGCCCGGCAGCGGCCGGAACCGGAGTGGGTGCGCCCAGTGGGCAACCGCTACGGCGGCGACCAGTTCGACCACGGCCGATTACGGTAACTGCTCACGGCCGGAGGAGCTCGCTTCTGACGTCGTACCGGACATCACGCCGCGGTGTGGCGGCGGCGCCGGAGAAACGCCCCGACGATAAACGAGCCGAAGAACGAGACCACCAACACGAGCAGCGTGAGAACAACGTCGCCGTCGATGTGCTCTCGATGGTCGAAGAAGTTGCGATCAATCAGCTCGTTAGCGATCACCACCGTGATCGCAATCGCAAGCCAGACCGACCGGTGAGCAAGGAAGTGCCGCTTCATCGTGACCCCTTTGAATTCGCAATGCCTCGACCTGCCGGACCAGTATGAAGCTACGGACGATCGGACACGATCTCGCCGACGAACACCCGCCCGCCGTCCGCACTTCGCACGATCCGGATGCTGGTCCCGCCTTCGTCCAACGCGACGACCTCACCGATCGCAGGCGCGGAGTCGGCGCTATAGCGGTGCGGTACGCCTGCGACGACGAGGGTGAACACGGCGAGCATCAGCCGACGGTGCCGGGCGCGCCTCTCGCGCCGCCGGAGACCGCAAGGAGGGCGCTATACACGGGCTGCTCGGCGTTCCCGTCCATGCGCGACTCCCGAAGAAGCGTCCCATCGTCTCGAACGACGCGTAGCGATGGCGGATCGTCGATCACCAACAGCCACCGCACGAGCTGGCGCCGGAGCATCCTCGTCCGGTCCATCGCCAGTGAGCGCGACGCTGCGTCCCATTCCTCGCGTTCGGCGACGACGTCCCGCATGTCGTTCCGCATCAGATCCGCTACCTCGACGCCGACGATCGTGCCGAGCCCCGTCTCCGACGAGGGGTGGTCGATCGCCTCGGCGATGAACCAATCGGAGTGGTAGCGAAGGAGCTGCGGGCCTCGCTCCAACAGCCCCGGCACCGCGAGTCGGAACGTCCGAGGACGGCCACTGGTTCGTAGCTCGACCTCATAGCGAAACTCGCCCGACGACACCTGCTGCCCAGTGTACGTACGATGGGCCGGATGCTTCCCGAGGGCGTCCACCACTGGACCGCGACGCATCCTGAGTGGGAAGGGCCGGTGTCTGCGTACGCGATCGACGACGGGGCGCAGCTCGTGCTGATCGACCCGATCGCCGTCCCGGACGACGTGCGGGACTTGTTCGGTGCGCGCGACGTGGTGACGGTGCTAACGAACACATGGCACGAGCGCGACGCCGCACCGCTCGGCTTCCCCGTGTGGGCTCCAGCGCCCGATCGACCCGAGGACCAGCTCGTCGCGGCGACGCGCTACGCGATCGGCGACTCGCTCTTCGGGATGGAGGCGTACCCCGGCCGGGAAGGCCAACTCGATCTCGTGCTCTGGAGCGAGCGGACTCGCGCGGTGATCGCCGGCGACACGCTGATCGATCTCGGCGACGGGCTCGAGATCGCGGCGCACTGGCTCCCGGAAGGCGTCACGGTCGAGGAGGTTGCGGCCGGGTTGCGGCCGCTCCTCGACAAGCCGGTCGAGTTCGTGCTGCCGACGCACGGCCCGCCGACCGGCCGCGCCGCGCTCGAACACGCCCTCGCCTGACGCGCTCTCCGTTACAAGCGGTTGCGCCGGCGCGGCCCGAACTCGCGGTCTGAGCACGCCGGGCAGTAGAACGCGAGCGCCGGCGGCTCGGCGAGCTCCGGGTCGTCGATCCGGTAGGCGCGCCAGCGAATCCAGAAAGCACCGCTCGAGATGCCGCACTCACGACACTCGACCGTGTTGAGTGTCCGCGCGCCCGAGTGGCTGTGTGCGCTCATCGCACTTCTCATCATCTCCATCGCGGAGGACGGCGCCCGATGCGTTCGGCTCATCCGAGTCCTACCTCGGTTGTGCCTCGAACGAGGGACGCATCGCTACCCTGGGCGGCCGTGCCGTACTACATCTGCCCGCGCTGCAAGGAGCGCTCCGTCGACATCGACGCACGCGAGGGATTCTCGAAGGATGCGCCCGCGTGCCGTCACTGCGGCTTCGGGTTCCTGTTCGAGCTGCTCGACGACTACTACCCCGCGCCGGACACCGGCTTCCTCGTCACCGACCAGGAACGCCGCGTGCTCGCGATCGGCCGCGGCGTGTTCGAACTCACGGGCTTCGGCGAGCCCGAACTGATCGGCCGCGACGTCGTCGATGCCCTGCAGCTCTCCGACGCGAAGCCGGTCGAGCTCGCACGCGAATGGGGCGTTCGCCGTCTCGGCGAGCAGCTCACGATCAAGACGCGCGCCGGGAACGAGAAACGCGTCGTCGCCGATGTGTTCCCTGCGTACGACGACGACGGCGGGCTGCTCGTGGCACTCACTCCTAAACGCGGCTAGACGGGCAGAGCGACTCCGCGAGCGGGCAGTCCTCGCAGCGCGGCCTGCGCGCGTCGCAGATTCGACGGCCGTGCCAGATCAGGAGGTGAGGGACCCGCGCCCAGTCCGCGCGCGGGACGAGCCTGACGAGATCGCGCTCGATCTTCACCGGGTCTTCCTGCTTCGTGAATGCGAGGCGCTGCGAGAGCCGGCGGACATGCGTGTCGACGACGATCCCTTGCGCGTTGCCGCGCTCGGCCGAGACGACGTTCGCCGTCTTGCGCGCGACACCCGGAAGCCTCAACAGGTCGTCGAACTCGGTCGGCACCTCGCCGTCGTGTACCTCGATGATCCGCTGCATCGTCCCGCGCAGCGACTTCGCCTTCTGCCGGTAGAAGCCGGTCGCGAAGATGTCGCGCTCGAGCTCTTCGACCGGCACCGCGAGATAGTCCTCCGGACGGCGGTACTTGACGAACAGCTTCTCCGTGACGCGGTTCACGTTCACGTCGGTCGTCTGGGCGGAGAGCATCACCGACACGAGTAGCTCGAGCGGCCGCTCGAAGCGCAACGCGATCTTCGCGTCTGCGTGCTCGACGGCGAGGGCCTCGACGACCGGGCCGATGCGCTGCTTTTTCGGCACAACCTTCTTCCGCCGGGCCTCCGCGATGTAGCTGCGGGCCATCTACACGGTCGCGACCATGCGCTCGGGCGGATTGCGCAGCTTCGGTCCGGCACAGACGACGTCGAGCGCCGGGCAGCCGTTGCAGGTGAACTCGTCGGGCGACGGTGTGAACTCTCCCGCGTCGATCCGGCGGATCGCCGCCGACAGCTCTTCTTCGAGCCTGGCCAGCTCGCGCCGCTCGAACGTCGTCGCGACGACGGCGTCGGACCGCTCGAGGAAGTGGTAGACGACCTCGACCTCGTCGGCACCGGCGCGGAAGCACGCCAGCGCATAGACGAGCCGCTGCAGCCGGTAGTCGCTCTCGACGATCTCCTCCGGGGTGCCTTCCGCAAGCGAGTTCGTCTTGTAGTCCACGACGAGGGCGCGAGCACCGTCGCGCCACAGCACATCGAGCCGGCCGTGGAGCAGCACGCCGTCGTGCTCGAACGCGAACGGCCGCTCCGGCACGGCTCCTGTCAGCTTCGCGATCCGTGCCGCGAGCTCGGACGTGCAGTACGCCTCGACGAAGCCCTCGATGCGCTCGACCTCCGCATCGGACACCTCCGGGTACCAGTCGCGCACGACCGACACGTCGGGCAGCGCCGGCACCGAGAGATCGACGAGCTCGAGCAGGCGATGCGCCGCGTCACCGATCTCGGTCGCACGCAACCCGCCGTCGCCGCCCGGCAGCGAACCGCGCTCCTCGCGGAGGCCCGCGACGCGCTCCGCGTAGTAGCGGTACGAGCAGCGCTCATGGAGCGCCAGTGCCGAGTACGAGAGGCGCTTCACCTTGTGCAGCGGCGCGGGTGGCAGCGGCTGGAGCTCCGGCAGGCGATAGCCGCGCGGCGCGGGCGTGCTCGGCAGCTCCTCGAAGAGTGCCAGCTGTCCCTCCCCGCTCTCGACGGGCTCGGCCGGCAGATCCGGCTCGTAGCCGTGCACGTGCATCACGAACCGCGCGTCGCCGCGCTCCAGCTCGCCGCCGGCCGGCTCGTCGCCGACCTCGAGCCGGGACAACACCCACCCGATCGGCGTGTCGAGGTCGCGCGTCTTCTCGGGATCGATCGCGCCCGAGACGATCAGCCGGTCGATCGCGCGGGTCATCGCGACGTAGTAGAGGCGCAGCCGCTCGGCGCGCTCGTCCTCCCGCTCGGCCTCGCGCACCGCCTCGTAGTCGAGCACCGGGCGCTTCTTGCCCGACTTCGGATCGAGAACGCGGAACCCGAAGCGACCGTCCGGGCGCACGATGATCTCGTCCGCCGACGGCGGGCCACCGGTATCACGACCGGCGTCGGCGACGATCACGACCTTGAACTCGAGCCCCTTCGCCGCGTGGATCGTGAGCAGCCGCACCGCGTCGGCGCCTTCCTCCTCCGACACGGCCTCGAGCTGCGACGCGCCGACCGCCTCCTGGTCGCGGATGAACTTCACGAAGCCCTCGACGTCCGGTCCGCGCAGCGACTCGTACGAACGCGCGAGCCGCATCAGCTTGCGCAGGTTCGCGTAGCGGCGCTTCCCGTCCCACTGCGCGAGCACGCCGAGGTCGTAGTCGTGGGCGGACACGATCTCCTCACAGAGCCGCTCGAGGCTCGTGCGCGCCGACGCCGCGACGAGGCGCTCGTAGCGCTGCTTGAACGCGCGCACGAGGCGTTCGTCGTCCTCGCAGAGCTGCTCGGGCAGCGAGCGCTCGATCCCTGTGAACAGCGGCCGCTTGCTCGCCTGCCTGCGGATGTGCACCAGGCCGTCGTTCGAGACGCCGACGAACGGCGACGCGAGCACGGTGACGAGCGCCTCGTCGTCGTATCGGTTGTGCAGGAGCCGGAGATACGCGAGCAGGTCGACGACCTGCTGCTGGCCGAAGTACCCGCGCCCGGTCGCGCGGTACGTCGGCAGGCCGGCGGCGCGCAGCGCGGCCTCGTAGCGCTCGGCATCGGTGCCTGCGGCGAACAGCAGCACGATCTCGCCTGCAGTCGCGACGCCCGCGTCGACGAGCTCGCGGACGCGCCGCGCGATCGCCCTCGCCTCGCCGTCGCGCCACGTCAGCGGCACGTCCTTGAAACTGCGCTTGTCGGTGACGTGCAGCTCGACCGGATGGCCGAACACCGGGTCGGTGAACTCGCCCGACGCGGCGAGCGGCTGGTAGCCGTCGCCGAACTCCTCGCGGAAGAGATGGTTCACGGCCGCGAGGACCTCGGGACGCGAGCGGTAGTTGCGCGCGAGCGGCAACCTCAGCGCAGCAGCCTCGCGGCGCTCGCGGAAGACCGCGACGTCGGCGTGGCGGAACCCGTAGATCGACTGGAACTCGTCGCCGACGTAGAACACGTCGCGTTCGAGCGGACCGCCCGTGAGCTGGTCGATCAGCTCGCACTGCAGGCGGTTCGTGTCCTGGAACTCGTCGACCATCAGTGCGCGGAACCGCAGCTGTTCCTGTTCGCGCACGCGCTCGTCGTCACGCAACAGGTCGCGCGCCAGTAGCTGGAGGTCCTCGAAGTCGAGCGCCGACTCGCGCTGCTTGGCGGCGGCGTACTCGGCCGCGAAGAGGTCGAGAAGCTCCTGCAGGAGATCCTTGTCGCGCAGCGCCAACTCGTCGAACGCCGCCTGCTCGAGCCGCTTGCGCGCGGACTCGAACCCGGCAGCGCGGTCGCCGGATGCGCGCAGGCCTGCCAGGTCGAGCAGGCGCTCGGGGTTCGTCGTCGAGAGCGCGAGCGCGGCCTGCGCGGCAGCCGCCTGCTTGTCGGAGCAGTCGCCGTCGGCGGCGAGCTGTCGCGCCTCGTCGTGCAGCTCGGCGAGCCGCTCGGCGATGTCGACCGGCTCGCTCAGCTCCAGCGTCAGCTCGCGACCGGCGGAGCGGAGCGTCTCGTAGACGGAGGTCAGCTTGCGCCGCAGCCCCTGCGTGCCGTACGTCGCGAGGAGCCGGAGGCGCTCGGGATCGCGGGTGAAGCAGAACGCGGCTAGCGCGCGCTCGAACGCCTCGCCTCGGATCACCATGCCGTGCTCCTCGTCGAGCTCACGGAAACGTGGATCGATTCCGACCGCGAACGGATGCGTGCGCAGCAGCCGGGCGCAGAAGCCATGGATCGTCGAGATCCACGCACCGTCTAGCCGCCGTGCGAGATCGGGGCGGCCGCGCGCGTGCAGTGCGGCGCGGATGCGCGCACGCAGCTCCCCGGCCGCCTTGCGCGTGTAGGTGATGACGAGCACCGACTCGACGTCGAGCCCTTCCTCGCACACGGCCCGCACGAACCGTTCGACCAGAACGGTCGTCTTCCCCGTCCCGGCGCCCGCGGAGACGAACACCTCACCGCGGGCGTCGACGGCTGCGCGCTGCTGCGGATTCATGGACGCTCCACGCGGCACATCGTCCAGAGGTCGCACCACGCCGGGCACGTTCCACCCTTCGGGTCGTGGCGCACGTCGCCCGCGCGGATGCGCTGGGCGTACCCGAGCGCGCGCTCACGCGCGGTGTCGACGAGGCCCCAGAAGGCTTCGTCGTCGAGATAGTCGTTGCGCTGGAAGCCCGGCAGATCATCGGCGGCATCCGCGGACAACAACCCGCGCGTCACGCGCGCTCCGGCGAGCGCGCGATAGACACCGCCGAGCGGCTCGATCCCGACGAGGTCGCGGAGCACGAGCATGTACAGCGGGATCTGCAGCTTCAGCTCCTCGTCGATCTGCTTCGCAGAGTGCGCGCTGCGTCCCGACTTGTAGTCCTGCACGATCCCGCGCGCCGAGAACGGGTCGACGTCGATGCGGTCGATCTTCCCACTGAGGTAGATCCCGTCGCCGAGCTGGAGGCCGCGCTGGAGCTGCGGCGCCGAGCGGTCGGAGCCGAACCCGACCTCGAACTGGCGTGGCACGAGCTGGAGCGGTGACGCCGCCTCGTCGCGCACGAACCCTTCGAGGTCCCGCGCGAGTCCTTCCTTCAGCTCGGCCTTCTGCAGGTCGGTCAGCTCGAGCCGTACACCGCTTTCGACGGCGGCGTCGAGACAGCGATGGAGGAAGCCGACTGCCTGCTCGACGTTCTCCGGCACGACGCGGTCGGAGCCGAGCTCCTTGGGCAGGCCCGCGTAGAACTTGTGCAGTGCGCTGTGCGCGACGGAGCCGCGCAGCATCGCATCGGCTTCGGCGTCGATCGTGCGCGGCGAGATGACGCGCTCGAAGAGCCACGCCGACGAGCAGTCCGCGAACCGCTCGAGCTCCGTCACGCTGAACATCGAGCGCGCGCCGTACACCGCGCGGAGCGCCTCGCTGCGCAGGCGCGTCTCGCGGTGCAGCGCTGTGCGCGCACGCGTGAGCCGCCGCTCCCAGCCGTTCGCCTCGGCGAGCACGATCGCCTGGTCGGCGTCGGACGCGGCGAGCAGCGAGAGCGAGCGCAGCCGCTCGCGATCGGACGGCGCCGCCTCGAGCGGCCACGTGAGCGCCGAGAGCGGCCGTCGCGTCGTCGCGTGTGCGACGTCGTCGAGATCGAAGACGGCGGCGACCTCCTCCCAGAACGGGCTCGCCTCGCGCGGGGCCCCCTCGTCGGTCGCCGCCTCGCGCACGAGGTACAGCCGGCGGACGGCCCGCGTGCACGCCGTGTAGAAGAGGTAGCGGTCGCGGGACACCTGGTCGGGGCGCTCGAGGCGTCCGCCGAGCTCGCGCCGACGGTCGTCGTCGAGGAACGGCGAAGTACGCGAGCGCCGCGGCAGCGACCCCTCTTCGAGGCCGAGCACGAACACGACCTCGAAGCGCCGCGTACGAGCGCGCATCAGGTCGAGCACGGCGACGCGCCCCACCTCGCCGGCCGACGACAGCCGCACCTCGCACCGCTCCAGCGCAGCGATCACCTCGTCGCGCGTCGCCGCGAGCCCGCCGAGCTCGTTCAGCAGCTGGAGCACGTGGCCGTACGCGCGCAGGTCGAGGCGCGACACCTCACCGGCCGGCGGCGCATCCGTGCCGTAGGCGGCACGCAGCATCGCGCGGAGCTGGACGCGGATCGCGTCGGCGGGATCCTCGGCCGCGCGCAGCTCGGCGAGCGCCGGCACCGGCGCCTCGCGCAGCTTCTCCGCCTCCTCCTCGACGCGCGCGGGGGTGTGGATCGCGCGGCCGCGCAGGCGCCCCTCGACGTAGTCGACGGAGGAGCGCCCGAGCCCGGAATACGGGCTGCGCAGGAACGCGAACAGCTCGCGCCGGCCGGCATCGCCCCACGCGTAGCGCAGGAGCTGGAGCAGCGCATGGCCGATCGGCGTCGCGCCGAGCCGCACCCGCGACTCGACCGCGTACGGGACGTCGAGCGAGCCGAGCACGGTCTCGAGCGGGCCGCGCCAGGCGTCGACCGCCGGTGCGACGAGTGCGATCTGTTCGGGGCGGACGCCGGAGCGGATCAGTTCGAGCAGCTCGTCGCCGACGAGCTCGAGCGAGCCGCGCGCGCCCGCGCCTTCGAGGAACCGAACCGCCGCCTCGAGCGCGGGCGGTGGCGGCGGCGACTCGTCGAAGAGCGTGCGCTCGAGATGTGCGAGCGCAGGATGCTGGTACTCGCCGGAGCGCGGCGGCAGCTCCTGCACGTTCCCGGAGGCGAGCGCGGAGAGGTCGCCGGCCGTCCGCTGGAGCGACGCGAACGCGATGCGGCCGGGCTCGTACGGCAGCGACACCTCGACGTCCGTGCGGCCGGAGAGCGCCTCGAGCAGCGCCCACTCGGCGCCGGTCAGGTCCTCGAAGCCGTACGCGAAGACGGGCTCGCCGTGCCACGCGTCGAGGTCGGTCGCGAGCCGCTCGGCGGCCCGACGGCGCAGCAGGTCGCGATCGAACCGGCCGAGCCGGTCGAGCTCGGCGCGGTAGAGGCCGTAGAGCTGCGCGAGGTCGCCGTCGAGATCCTCCGGGTCGAGCATCCCCTGCTCGAGCTCGCCGAGCGTCTGCAGCAGCGTGTCCGCGAACCCGCTCGTCCGCGCCGAGCGCGAGAGGCCGTTCAGCGACGCGGACTGCAGCAGGCGGCGCACGATCAGCGAGCGCTCGGCGTCGCTCAGGGGACGCCGGTGCGCATCAGCGCCGGCGAGCCGCCGGAACAGGTCGTCGAACGTCCCGATCGTGCCGCTGAAGAGGCAGCCGCAGCGCGCGAGCAGGTCCCGCTCGACGCGGTCGACGTCCGACGCGTTCGGCACGATCAGTGTCGGTTCTTCGCCGAGACGTGCCAGGTAGCGGTCGAGCAAGAGCGCGACCTTGCCCGCGTTCGCAGGCCCTGCAAGCAGGGAGAGTCCCACCTTCCCATCGTAGGCTCGTCTTCGGACGGTCAGGCGTCCGAAAACGGCGCAAACAGCGGGAGAGCGGTTAGCCGGCGGCTGCGGTCTTCGGGCGTCGGCCCCGGCGGGCGGCGGCGCGGCCGGGCATCTGGCCTGCGCAGTCGTCGCAGAGATCGGCGACCTTCGAGCCGCGGCGGGCATCGACGTAGGTGATGCGCAGCGTCGCGCCGCGCGACTCGTCGACTTCCTTGCCGCAGTTGTCGCAAACGAGGATGGTTTTCCGTGCCATTCCGCGCAGTTTACGCAGCGGCGCGCGACGCGCGAATTCGCCACGACCGGAGCAGGCTCAACGTCGCCTGCTCTTCGACATCGAGTCCGACTTCCCGCGCGCGGACGACGCGCAAATGGCGAGGGCGGAAATCCTCGATCGTTCTCCCGTCGAGATACTGCTCGACCACGGCCGGGCTCACGTACGACGAGCGCGCCACCGCCGGTGTATTTCCGAGCTTCTCGCCGACGTGCCGCATCACGGCCGCAATTCGCCGCTTCGCCTCGGTAGGATTCTCCGGCGGCCCGTGCCGGGCGAGCTCGATCGCCGCGAGCAGCGTGCCGCCCCACGTCCGGAAGTCCTTCGCGGTGTAGCCGTCGCCGAGGTGGGTCTTCACGTACTCGTTCAGCTTCCGCTGGTCGAGATCGCCACGCCCGCCGTCCGGAAGCTCGTACTGGAAGAGCCGTGCCCCGGGCACCGCGCGGAGATCGCGGATCGCGGCGGCGAGCTCCGGGTCGACGACGGCGCTCCGCAGCATGATCGAGTGCTTGCCGCGGTAGCGGAAGGAGATGCGCGAGCCTCGCACCGACACGTGGCTCTTCCGGAGCGTCGTGATCCCGAAGGTGCGCGACTGTTTCGCGTAGCGGTCCCCACCGACGCGAAACCACCCGAGGTTGATCAGGCGAACGGCGATCGCCGCCACCTTGTCGGCGGGATACCCGTCGAGCTCCATGTGCTCCGCCATCGTCTCCCTCAGGTCGGGCAACCGCTCGGCGAACCCGATCAGCCGGTCGAACTTCGCCTGCTCCTGGTGTGCCCGGAAGGCCGGGTGGTAGAGGTACTGCTTGCGCCCCCCGGCGTCGACGCCGGTCGCCTGTAGCTTCGAGCGGGCCGACTGCGAGATCCAGACGTCCTTCCAGGCCGGCGGGATGACGAGCGCGCGAATCCGCTCGAGCTTCTGCTCGTCGGTGATCTCCCGCCCACGGGCGTCGTAGTAGCGGAACCGCTTCTTCGACCCTTTGCGTGTCCAGCCGATCCTCGCCGCCATCGGCCCCGAGCATTCCCCGCAGGATGCCGTCGCTAATCTTGCGCCGCGATGGAGCTGAAGCGGATCGCTGTTCTCGAGGGTGACCAGACCGGCCAGGAGCTCCTGGAAGAGTCGCTGCGCGTCCTCGCGCCGGAGGTGACGGGCCTCGAGATCGCCCTCCCCCGCTTCGACCTGTCGCTGGAGTCGCGGCGGGCGACGAACAACGCGATCGTCCACGAGGCGGCGGCCGCCATCCGCGAGCACGGGCTCGGGCTCAAAGCTGCGACGGTGACGCCCGAGTCGCGCGGCGACGTCGGCTCGCCGAACCGGATCCTGCGCGAGGAGATCGGCGGCAAGGTGATCGTCCGCACCGGCAGGCGCCTGCCCGGCGTTGTGCCCTTCGGCGGCGTGCACGCGCCGATCTCGGTCGTGCGAATGGCGGTCGGCGACGCCTACGGCGCGAAGGAATGGCGCGAAGGCTCGGGCGACGACGAAGTGGCGTTCCGCACGGAGCGCATCGAGCGCCGCGT
>DATINO010000090.1:0-3814 GCA_035474195.1 Gaiellaceae bacterium | reverse complement strand
CCCCAGACGGCGCCGGTTGCGGTCGCGGCGCCGAAGCACCACCGGGTCCGCGTCGGCGACTTCGAGCTCGATCACGGCTCCGTCGTCATCGCCGCGATCACGTCGTGCACGAACACGTCGAACCCGCAGGTGATGGTCGCTGCCGGACTGCTCGCGCGGAACGCCCTCGCGCTCGGTCTGCAGCGCAAGCCGTGGGTGAAGTCGTCGCTCGCACCGGGCTCGAAGGTCGTCACGCGCTACTACGAGCAGGCCGGTCTGCAGGAACCCCTCGATGCCCTTGGGTTCAACACGGTCGGCTACGGGTGCACGACCTGCATCGGGAACTCGGGCCCGCTCGCAGACGAGATCTCGGCGGCGATCACCGAAGGCGACCTTGTCGTCTGCTCGGTGCTCTCGGGGAACCGCAACTTCGAGGCGCGCATCCATCCCGAGGTGAAGGCGAACTACCTCGCCTCGCCGCCGCTCGTCGTCGCGTACTCGCTCGCCGGTCGCATGGATATCGACTTCGAGACCGAGCCGCTCGGTGTGTCAAAAGACGGTGGTGACGTCTACCTGCGCGACATCTGGCCGAGCGCGCAGGAGGTGGGCGCCACGATCGCGACCTCCGTTCGCGCGGAGCACTTCTCGGAGACGTATGCAGACGTCTTCACGGGCGACGACGAGTGGCGCGCGCTACCGGTTCCCGAAGGCGAGCTCTTCGCCTGGCAGCCGGACTCGACCTACGTGCGCCACCCACCGTACTTCGAGGGGATGCAGCGCGAGCCCGGCGTCGTCGGAGACGTCGACGGCGCGCGCTGCCTGGTCTGGCTCGGCGACTCGGTCACGACCGACCACATCTCCCCCGCCGGCTCGATCAAGCCGGACTCGCCCGCCGGCCGCTACCTCGTCGACCACGGCGTCGCGCGCAAGGACTTCAACTCGTACGGCGCCCGCCGCGGCAACCACGAGGTGATGGTGCGCGGCACGTTCGCGAACGTCCGCCTGCGCAACAAGCTCGTGCCGGAGTCGGAGGGCACATGGACGGTGCATGTGCCGTCGGGCGAGGAGATGACGATCTACGACGCGTCGAAGCGCTACCTCTCGGAGGCCACGCCGCTCGTCGTGCTCGCCGGCAAGGAGTACGGCTCCGGCTCGTCGCGCGACTGGGCTGCGAAAGGCCCGAACCTGCTCGGCGTGAAGGCGGCGATCGCCGAGTCGTACGAGCGGATCCACCGCTCGAACCTGCTGATGATGGGCGTGCTGCCGCTCCAGTTCATGGACGGCGAGTCGGCCGAGTCGCTTGGTCTGACGGGCCGCGAGTCGTTCTCGATCAGCGGCGTCGACAACGGCGAGGCGTCCGAGGTGACGGTGCGGGCCGACGACAAGGAGTTCCGCGCGCGCGTCCGGCTCGACACTCCGCGCGAGCGGGAGTACCTGCAGCACGGCGGGATCCTGCAGTACGTCCTGCGCCGCCTGCTCGTCTAGCCCGAGCGTGTAGAGTTGCCTAGGTTATGCCTAGGCAGACGTACTCAGCGACCGAAGCGGCGAGGCGCCTCGGGATCAGCCTGGACACGCTCCGGCGCTGGGATCGCGACGGGCTGATCCGCACGGAGCGTGACGCGCGGAACCGGCGCACCGTCCCGGCCTCGGAGCTCGAGCGGCTGCGCGCGGAGGAGCACGCGCGCGGCATCAGCGCCCGCAATCGCTTCGTCGGCACGGTCACCGAGGTCAAGACGGACGGACTGATGGCGCAGGTAGAGCTCGTGGTGACGGAGCCGGCACGGGTCGTCGCCCTCGTCACGAGGGACGCCGTCGACGAGCTCGGGCTGAAGCCGGGGATGAGCATCACGGCGATCGTCAAGTCGACCTCGGTGATGGTCGAGCATTGAGACGGCTCGGCGTCCTCGTGCTCGTGGCCGGAGCCATTGCCGCGGGGTCGGCCTCGGCGGCCGGCCACGTGACGTTGACCGTCTACGCCGCATCGTCTTTGACAGACGTCCTCCCGAGGGTCGATCCGGGAGAGCGCTACTCGTTCGGCGGCTCGAACACGCTGGCCGCGCAGATCACACAAGGGGCGCCGGCGGACATCTTCGCGTCGGCGAATCTCACGATTCCCGAGCAGCTGTACGCCAAGGGCCTCGTGACGAGGCCGTACGTGCTCACCCACAACACGCTCGTTCTCATCCTCCCCCGCGCGAACCCTGCGCGCATCCACTCGGTGACCGACTTGCGCAAGCCTGACGTCAAGATCGTCATCGCGGGCCCGGCGGTTCCCGTCGGTGCCTACACGCTGCAGGTCTTGAAGACGATGCGGATGACGGACGTGCTCGACAACGTCGTCAGTCGCGAGGCCGACGTACGGGACGTGCTCGCGAAGGTGGCGCTCGGTGAAGCAGACGCGGGGTTCGTCTATGCGACGGACGCGCGCACCGTCCCGAAGAAGGTGACAGTGCTGCGCCTCCCGGTCTGGGCGCGGCCGAACGTCGCGTACGGAATCGCCGTCGTGGCGGCGAGCAAGCATCGAGCAGCGGCGACGGCATATCTGAAGATGCTTCTCGGGAAGCGCGCCCAGACGACGTTCCGGAGCTACGGGTTCCTGCCGCGGCGCACGCCGGGATGAGACGGGTCGCATTCTTCGCCGCCGCGCTCGTCGCGACGCTCACCACGCTCGGGTTCCTCGTCCTGCCAGTCGTCGCGATCTTCACGCACGTCTCGCCGGTCACGCTCGTCCGCCAGCTGTCGAACCCCGTCGTCGACGATGCGCTCGTGGTCAGCGCCAAGACGACCTTCCTTGCGCAGGCGCTCGTGCTTCTCCTCGGGACTCCGACCGCGTATCTCCTGGCGACGCGGAGATTCCGCGGCCGCTCGCTCGTCGTGACGGCGGTCGAGTTGCCGCTCGTGCTGCCGCCGGCCGTCGCGGGAATCGGGCTGCTCGTCGCATTCGGCCGGATGGGGTTGCTGCACACATCGGTCCCGTTCACCCAGACGGCGGTGACACTCGCCGTCGCCTTCGTCTCCGGGCCGTTGTACGTGCGCGCGGCGATCGCGGCGTTCGAGGCCGTCGATCCGGCTCTCGTCGACGCCGCCCGGACGCTCGGAGCCGGCCCGGCGCGCACGTTCCTTCGCGTCGCGGTCCCGCTCGCGGGCGGCGGGCTCGCGGCCGGCGAGGCGCTGGCCTTCGCCCGCGGGCTCGGCGAGTTCGGCGCGACGATCATGTTCGCCGGCTCGCTCCAGCACGTGACCCAGACGCTTCCGCTCGCGATCTACGCGGCATTCGACGTCGACTTCGACGTAACGCTCGCGATCGGGGGAGTCCTGGTGCTCATCAGCGCCGCTGTCCTGGTCGCCCTCAAGCTCGCAACGTCATGGACGCTCTCACTGCAGACCTCCGGCTTCCGCTTCGCACCTTCGACGTCGAACTGACCCTCGCCGTCGAGGGAACGGTCGCGCTCGTCGGACCATCAGGGGCGGGGAAGAGCACGGTGCTCCGCGCGATCGCGGGGCTCGTGCGTCCGACGGCCGGGCGGATCGCACTCGGCGACCAGGTCTGGTTCGACGACCGCACCTGGCTCCGCCCCGAAGAGCGGCCGGTCGGGATGACGTTCCAGCACTACGCGCTTTTCCCGCACCTCACGGTCCGGCAAAACGTCATGTTTGGGGCGCGCGGGGACGTCGCGCCGCTGCTCGAGCGCTTCGGACTGGCGCAGCTCGCCGAGGCGCGGCCCGGGTCGCTCTCGGGCGGCGAGCAGCAGCGCGTCGCGCTCGCACGCGCACTCGCACGCGAGCCTCGGCTGCTGCTCCTGGACGAGCCGCTCGCCGCGCTCGATGCACACAC
>DATINO010000089.1:0-13302 GCA_035474195.1 Gaiellaceae bacterium | reverse complement strand
TGGCGCCCGGGCCGGTGCTGCTCCGGTTCGCGCACCGCGACACGAGTGCGGGGCTCGTCGAGCTCGCCGCACCCGCACTGCGCGCGCTCGCCGAGCTGTCCGGGGAGACGATCAACCTCGGCGTGCCGACGCCGCTCGGCGTCGAGCACCTCGCGCAGGAGGACTCGCGCCATTTCGTGGGCGGAACCAATTGGATCGGCCGTCGAGTGCCCTACGAGTCGACCGCGAACGGCAAGGTGCTGCACGCGTTCTCGGCCGAGCGCCCGGTTGACGCGCGCGCGATCCGCGCGCAGGGCTACGCAGTCGCAGTCGACGAGCTCGAGCACGGCCTGGCCGCACTGGCGGCTCCCGTGTTCGGCCCCGACGGTGTCGCGGTCGCTGCGCTTTCGATCTCCGGTCCGACCATTCGACTCACCCGCGCCCGCATCGCCGAGCTCGCACCCGCGCTCGTCGAGCAGGCGCAATCCCTGTCCGAGCGCCTCGGCGCCACTACCAGAGGAGCGGCATGACGCACGAAGAGATCCTGCAGGGGCTCTACGACAACACGCTCGTCGGCAACGCCCCCGAGGTGAAGGACCTCGTCAACCAGGGGCTCGCGGACGACCTCGGTCCGGAGAGCATGCTGTACGACGCACTGATCCCGTCGCTCGAGGAGGTCGGCGCGCGGTTCGAGCGCGGTGACTACTTCGTGCCGGAGATGCTGATCGCCGCGCGCGCGATGCAGGGCGCGCTCGACATCCTGCGTCCGCTGCTTGCCGAGACGGGGGCGAAGCCTGTCGGGACGTACGTGATGGGGACCGTCAAGGGCGATGTCCACGACATCGGCAAGAACCTCGTCAACATCATGCTCGAGGGCGCCGGCTTCACCGTCTACGACCTCGGCGTGAACGTCGCACCCGAGAAGTTCGTCGAGATGATCAACGAGCACGAGCCCGACATCGTCGGCTTCTCCGCGTTCCTCACGACGACGATGCCGATGTTCAAAGCGAACATCAACGCGCTGCAGAAGGCGGGCATCCGCGACAACGTGATCGTGATGGTCGGCGGTGCGCCGGTGACGCAGGAGTACGCCGACGCCGTAGGCGCGGACGGCTATGCCGCGGACGCGTCGACCGCCGTCCGTCTCGCCAAGGACCTGATCGAGAAGCGCCGTTCGGCCGTCCCGGCGTGAAGCCCCTGGCTCTCATCGAGGCCGCGGTCAAGAAGCTCGTCTTCGGTTGCCAGATGTGCGGCCAGTGCGTCCTGCACTCGACCGGCATGACGTGCCCGATGAACTGTCCGAAGATGCTGCGCAACGGGCCTTGTGGGGGCGTGCGACCCGACGGCCACTGCGAGGTGAAGCCCGAGATGCGGTGCGTATGGGTGAAGGCCGTCGAGCGCGCGCCGAAGACGCCTTGGGCGCACGAGATCGCCGACATCCGCAAGCCGGTCGACAACCGGCTGTGGGACACCTCGTCGTGGGCGAACCTGTTGACGAAGCGCGACAAGGTCGCGCCGAAGGGGTGGCGTGTCGAGGCTTGAGGAGGCGATCGCCGCCGGCCGCTTCATCGTGACGGCGGAGCTCCTGACCGTGAACAGCGGCGGTCTCGCCGCGGTGCGTAACCACTTCGAGCCGTTCGAGGAGTTCGTCGACGCGGTGAACGCTACCGACAACACCGCAGCGCACGCGCATGCGTCGCCGCTGGCCGTCGCGATCGCGTTGAAGCAGCTCGGCATGGAGCCGGTCATGCAGCTCGTCTGCCGAGACCGCAACCGGCTTGCGCTGCAGGCGGAGATCGCCGGCGCGGCGCTGCACGGGATCGAGAACATCTGCTGCTTGACCGGCGACGACGTCACCGCCGGCGACGAGCCGGAAGCGCGCCGCGTCTTCGACCTCGACTCGATCCAGCTGCTCGCCGTCGCGGAGACGATGCGGGGCGGCCGCTATCTCTCCGGCCGGAAGCTCGACCCGCCGCCGCGCCTCTTCCTCGGCGCCGTCGAGAACCCGCAGGCGCCGCCGCTCCACCATCGCGTCGACCGTGCGCTCAAGAAGGTGCGCGCTGGTGCGCGTTTCCTGCAGCTGCAGGTCGTCTTCGACATCGAGCCGCTCCTGAACTTCATGGTCGAGGCGGGGCAGAAAGGGCTGACGGAGCGCGCGGCCATCCTGCCGTCGATCTGTCTCGCCCGCTCGCCGAACGCGTTGCACTTCATCGACGAGCGCGTCCCCGGGATCAGCGTCCCGGCCGACGTGATCGAGCGCTGCGAGCGCGCGGCCGACCCCGAGGCCGAGTGCTTCGAGGTCGCGTGCGAGCTCGCCGACGCCGCTCGCTCGCTTCCGGGCGTGCGCGGCCTGCACCTGATCAGCTTTCGCAAGGAGGCCGGCATCGCACGGCTGTGCGCCCGGCTCGGCATTCCCACCCGCCACGAAAGGGAGACGATTGGAAACGGTTCTCGAATCGCCGTCTAAGACGGTGGTGATCGGCCCCGGCCGCCCGTTCTGCGTGATCGGCGAGCGCATCAACCCGACCGGCCGCAAGAAGTTCCAGGCGCAACTGCAGCAAGGCGACCTCTCGCGCCTCGAGATCGACGTCGCGCAGCAGACGCCGCTCGCCGACATGCTCGACGTCAACGTCGGTGACCCGCTCGCGGACGAGATCGAGCTGATGCGGCAGGCGATCCCGCTCGTGCAGTCGCTCACCGATCTTCCCCTCGTCATCGACTCGTCGGTGATCGAGGCGCTCGAAGCCGGCCTGTCCGCGTACCAGGGCAAGGCGCTCGTCAACTCGGTCACGGGTGAGGACGAGCGGCTCGAGGCGATCCTCCCGATCGTCGCGAAGCACGGCGCCGCGGTGATCGGCCTCGCGAACGACGACGAGATCCCGATGGAGCCGGAGCGCCGGCTCGAGGTCGCGAAGAAGATCGTCTCCGTCGCCGGTGACCACGGCATCCCGCCCGAAGACGTCGTCATCGACCCGCTCGCGATGCCGGTTGGCGCCGAGCCCAGAGCGGTCACGCTCTTCGTCGAGACGCTCAGGCTGTTGCGCGAGGAGCTCGGCGTGAACACGACGTGCGGCGCGTCGAACACGTCGTTCGGCCTGCCCGGGCGCGAGACGCTCGGCGGCTCGTTCCTCGCGATCGCCGCGAGCCACGGGCTGACGAGCGCGATCATGGACGCACGCTCGGTGGAGGTCGTCGAAGCGGTGCGCGCGTCGGACTTCCTGCTCGGCAAGGACGAGTGGGGGTCGAACTGGATCGCGGCCTACCGGAGAAAGCAGGCTGCTGCCGCGTGACCCTTCCGGAGCCCGTCCTCGAAGAGGTGCATCCCGAGCGGGTGCGCCTCGTGTTCCGCCAGTCCGACGGCGCCACGAAGGAGGCGCGCGTGCCGGCGGGCACGACGCTCTTCGACTGCGCGAGCTGGAACGGGATCGCAATCGACTCGACGTGCGGCGGCCACGGCACGTGCAAGAAGTGCAAGGTGCGGGTCTCGTCCGGCGAGCAGGCCGTGTCGACCGTCGACCCGCGCGCGTTCTCGCCGGACGAGCTGCGCGCGGGCTGGCGGCTCGCCTGCCGCGCGAACGCCGAGCACGACGTGATCGTCGAGGTGCCGCCGCTGCAGACGCGCCCGAAGGCTGCGCTCGCAGGCGTCGGCCGTCACGTGATCCTGCGGCCCGCGGTGCAGAAGCGTTATCTCGAGCTGGACGAGCCGACGCTCGAGGATCAGACGTCCGATCTCGAGCGCGTGCTCGCGGGGATGGACGACGTCGAGCTCCGCGTGCCGCTGGAGATCATGCGCTCGCTCGGCCGCACGCTGCGCGAGGCGGACTGGAAGGTGACCGCCGTCTTCGTCGACGACCTTCTCGTCGACGTCGAGCCCGGCGACACGAGCGGCCGACGCTACGCGATCGCCTACGACCTCGGTACGACCACGGTCGTCGCGACTCTCCTCGACCTCGAGACCGGGCAGCCGGCCGCGGTGTGCTCGATGCTGAACAAGCAACAGCCGTTCGGCGCAGACGTCATCTCGCGCATCAGCGCGACGATGATGGACGCCGACGCGCTCGGTCGCCTGCAGGTGTCGGCGCACGACACGCTGATGCAGCTCACGACCGAGGTGTGCGAGGAGGCGGGCGTCGAGGCGCGCGAGGTCTACGAGATCGTCGTCACCGGCAACGTGACGATGATCCAGCTCGCTCTGGGGATCGACCCCGAGCCGCTCTCGATGGCGCCGTTCACGATCGCCTCCCGGCGGCTGCCGGATGCGACCGCGACGGACTTCGGCGTCACGGTTCACGAGCGCGCGCCCGCCGTGTTGTTCCCGGCTCTCGGCGCCTACGTCGGGCCGGACATCGTCGCCGGTGTGCTCGCGACCGGCCTCACGCTCGACAAGCGGACAAGGCTCTTCATCGACGTCGGCACCAACTCGGAGATCGTGCTCGGGTCGTCGGAGCGGGCGCTCGCGTGCGCAGCACCGGCCGGCCCGGCGTTCGAAGCGGCACAGATCCGCTGCGGGATGCGCGCAGCCGACGGTGCGATCGAGGGCGTGAAGATCGTCGAGGGTGAGGTGCAGCTGACCGTGATCGGCGACGTCGAGCCGCTCGGGCTCTGCGGCTCGGGGCTGGTCGACGCGGTGGCCGAGCTCGTTGGCGCCGGCATCCTCGACCACTCCGGCCGCTTCGTGCTCGGGTCGTCGGAGCGGCTCGGGAAGATCGGCGAGGAGAACGTCTTCCACCTCACTCCCGACGTCTTCCTCTCACAGCGCGACGTCCGAGAGCTGCAGTTCGCGAAGGCGTCGATCGCGACCGGGTGGGCGATCCTCTGCAACGACCTCGGCATCGAGCCCGGCGAGATCTCGCAGGTGCTGCTCGGAGGCTCGTTCGGCTCGTACCTCACGGCCGCGAGTGCCGTGCGGATCGGTCTCGTGCCGCGCCTGCCGCTGCCGCGGATCGTGGCGGCCGGCAACGTCGCGGGCGAGGGCGCGAAGATCGTCGCGCTGTCGGTCACCGAACGCGCGGCGGCCAACGCCGTCCTCGACGAGATCTCCTACGTCGAGCTGTCCGGGCGCGCCGACTTCAACGACCTGTTCATCGACCAGCTCCAGTTCCCGGGATGAGGAGGACGATCGTGGCCTGCGGGGCGCTGGCGCTGCACATCGACCAGATCGCGAAGCGGCGCGGCTGGGACCTCGAGGTGCGGCCGCTGCCGCCCGAGCTGCACAACCGGCCGGAGCGCATTCGCGCTGCGCTCGGCGACGACGTCGACCTCGTCGGCTACGCGGACTGCGGAACGCGCGGCGCGCTCGACGACCTGCCGCGCCTCGCCGGCCCCGACTGCTACGGGCTGTTCGGCGAGTTCGAGCAGCACGAGCCGGGGACGTACTACCTGACCGATTTCCTCGTGCGCTCCTTCGACCGCGTGGTCTGGCGTGGGTTGGGGCTCGACCGCCACCCGGAGCTGCGCGACGACTATTTCCGAAACTACGAGCGCGTCGTGTGGCTCGCGCAACGACCCACGTCGGCGCTGCGTACGAAGGCCGAGGCCGCCGCTGCAAGACTCGGTCTTCCGCTCGAAGTTCGCGAGACCGGTGACGCCGGGCTCGAACGTGCCCTCGAGCACCTACTGGTGTCTGACACCAGTGGTGTCAGACACCCTGGAGGTAACGCTTGCTGATCAACGAGATGCCGCGCTACGAGATCCTCGACGAGTCGTCCATGCAGGAGCTCGAGCGCGGCTGGCGGCGCATCGTCAGCGAGCTCGGTCTCGACTTCGGCACGTCCGAGCCGCACGAGCCGACGATCGCCCTGCTCGAGGCGGCAGGCCAGAAGGTCGAAGGACAGCTCGTCAAGCTGGACCCCGACTGGATCCTCGAGCAGGTTGCGAAGGCGCCGCGTGAGTTCGACCTGCAGGCGCGCAACCCGGCGAACACGATCCACGTCGGCGGCAAGCACATGGCTTTCGGCGCCGTCTACGGGTGCCCGTTCGTGCGCGAAGGGCTCGAGCGCCGCGAAGCGACGTATGCGGACTTCGAGAACCTCGTGCGGCTGTCGCAGGCGTTCCCGCAGCTCGACACGCCGGGCGGGACGATCTGCGAACCCAACGACAAGCCGCTCGACTCGCGGCACCTCGACATGGTGTACGCCCTGCTGACGCTCTCCGACAAGCCGTTCATGGGGTCGGTCACCTCCGGGCCGAACGCGGAGGACACGATCGCGATGGCCGAGATGGTGTTCGGGCGCGAGTCGCTCGAGCAGACGCCGGCGACGATCAGCCTGATCAACGTCAACTCGCCGCTTCGCTACGACGAGCGCATGCTCGACGCGCTGCACGCCTACGCGAAGGCGAACCAGGCCCTGGTGATCACGCCGTTCCTGCTGATGGGCGCCATGTCCCCGGTCTCGGTGCCGTCGACGCTCGCCCAGCAGGTCGGCGAGGCGCTTGCCGGGATCGCGCTCGTGCAGACGATCCGCCCCGGCTGCCCCGTCGTGTTCGGCAGCTTCCTCTCGAACACCGACATGCAGTCGGGCTCGCCGTCGTTCGGCACACCCGAGTCAGCGGTCGGGCTCCTCTGCACCGGGCAGATCGCGCGGCACTACGGTCTGCCGTTCCGCGGCGGCGGTGGGCTGACGTCGTCGCAGGCGGTCGATGCGCAGGCCGCCTACGAGGCGGCGATGACGCTGTGGCCGACGTTCCTCGCCGGCACGAACTTCGTCATGCACTCGGCGGGCTGGCTCGAATCGGGGCTCGTCTCCTGCTACGAGAAGTTCATCGTCGACGTCGAAATGCTGCGCATGCTGCACGAGGTGTTCGAGCCGCTGAAGATCGACGAGGAGACGCTCGCGTACGGGGCGCACCAGGAGGTGGGGCAGGGCGGCCACTTCCTCGGCGCGGCGCACACGCTCGAGCGCTTCCGCGAGTGCTTCTACCGGCCGTTGCTCTCGTCGACCGAAAACTACGAGCGCTGGACGCGAAACGGCGGGAAGGATGCGGCAGCGCGCGCCACCGATATCTGGAAGAAGACGCTCGAGGAGTACGAGGAACCGGCCATGGACGCGGGGCTGAAGGATGAGCTGAAGGCGTATGTCGACCGCCGCAGGACCGAGTTGGGAGACTGACCTATGAAGACCGTCGGTGACGTGATGACCAGGGGCCTGCTCGAGCTCGCCGAGGAGACGCCGCTGGTGGAGGCCGCCGCGGCGATGAACGAGCGCCGCGTCGGCTCGGCGCTCGTCGTCGAAGGCGGCCGGCTGATCGGGATCGTGACCGAGCGCGACGTGCTGCGCGCCGTCGGCTCCGGCGACGTCGGCGGTCGCGTCGGCGACTGGATGACGCGTCATCCGGAGACGGTCGACGCCGACGAGTCGACGCAGCAGGCGGCGGTCGTGATGATCCACGGCGGCTTCCGGCACCTGCCGGTGCTCGACGAAGGAACGCCGTGCGGGATCGTCTCGATCCGCGACCTGATGCGTGTCGCGCTCGAGGACGTGAGCCCGCGTGGCGTCTAGCGTCGCGACCCGCGGGATGTTCGTCGCCGGCGCGTGGGCGCCGGCGGAGAGCGGCGAGACGTTCGCCGCCGAGTCGCCCGCCACCGGTGAGCAGATCGGCGAGGTGCCGCACGGTGCCCGCACCGACGCACAGCGGGCGATCGCTGCGGCGAACGAGGCGGCGAACGGCTGGGCGCGCCTGACCGCGTTCGAACGCGCCGCGCTGATGCATCGCGTCGGCGACCAGATCGAGAAGCGCCGTGGCGCGCTCGCGCACGTGCTCACGCTCGATCAGGGCAAGCCGCTGCACGAGTCGCGCGACGAGGTCGACGAGCTCGTCGCGTACTGGCGGAACGCCGCCGAGGACGGCAAGCGGCTCGAAGGACGGCTCGCCAACTCGTTCACGCCGGGGAAGCGCGTACTGCTCGTTCGCCGCCCGCGCGGCGTCATCGGCGTCATCACGCCCTGGAACTGGCCGTACACCATGCCGGCGGAGCTGATCGCGCCGGCGCTCGCGTCGGGCAACACCGTCGTGTGGACGCCCGCGTCGACGACGGCCGTGTGCGCGACGCTGCTCGCCGAGTGCGTCGTCGAGGCCGATCTGCCGGCAGGCGTGTTCAACTTCGTCACCGGCCCGGGCTCGACCGTCGGCGACGAGATCGCGCGCAACCCGGGCA
The DNA here is from genome assembly GCA_035474195.1 of Gaiellaceae bacterium. GTDB lineage: Bacteria > Actinomycetota > Thermoleophilia > Gaiellales > Gaiellaceae > PALSA-600. The sequence goes on along the minus strand of DATINO010000089.1, from coordinate 5,168 downwards.
CGCACGGAGTCGGCTTCATCGGCTCGACCGAGACCGGCCGCAAGGTCGCCGAGGCGGCGGCAGGGAAGGCGGCCGTGCTCGAGCTCGGCGGCAACGGGCCGGTCGTCGTCATGGACGACGCCGACCTCGAGCTCGCCGCGGAGGCGGCGGTGACCGCCTGTTTCCTCTGCGCTGGGCAGAGCTGCACCGCCGGCGAGCGCCTGCTCGTGCACCGCGCGGTGCGGGAGGAGTACGTCGCGCTGCTGCGCGAGAAGGCGCAGCGGGTCGTGCTGGGCGATCCGTTCGCGGACGACACGACGATGGGGCCGTTGAACAACGAGGGCGTCGCGGAGAAGATGGACGAGCACGTTGCGGACGCGCTCGAGCGCGGCGCGGAGGTCGTGCACGGCGGCGAGCGCGCCGACGGGTTCCCAACGCGGCTGTACTGGCAGGCCACGGTGCTCGACGGCGTCCCCGCCGACTCGCGGGTCGCGACGGAGGAGACGTTCGGCCCGGTCGCACCGGTGGTCGAGATCGCATCGCTCGACGAGGCGATCGCGCTCGCGAACGCGTCACCGTACGGACTGCTGTCGGCGATCTTCACGCGCGACCTCGCCGCCGGGCTGCGGTACGCCGACGAAGTGAAGACCGGCTGGGTGAACATCAACGACTCGTCGAACTACTGGGAGGCGCACCTGCCGTTCGGCGGCCGGTCCGGCACGGCGAGCGGCATCGGCCGTGTCGGCGGCACGGCGCCGATGGAGTCGTTCACCGAGTTGCAGACGGTCGTTGTGGCGTGAGCGTAGGCTTGACGGAGCTCACCAAAGAGCGGAGGCGCCGACCTGCGCGGCGCCGGAGCGGGAAACGGTGACGTACGACTACGTCATCGTCGGCGGCGGCAGCGCAGGCTGTGCGCTCGCCGCTCGCCTGACCGAGGATGCGTCGACGCGCGTGCTGGTGCTCGAGGCCGGCCGCATGGACTCGTGGTGGGACCTCTACATCCACATGCCGGCCGCATTGTCGTTCCCGATCGGCAGCCGGTTCTACGACTGGAAGTACGAGTCGGAGCCGGAGCCGAACCTGAACGGGCGCCGCGTCTACCACGCGCGCGGCAAGGTGCTCGGCGGGTCGAGTTCGATCAACGGGATGATCTTCCAGCGCGGGAACGCCCTCGACTACGAGCGCTGGGCGCACGAGGGCGGCATCGCCGACTGGGACTACGCGCACTGCCTGCCGTACTTCAAGCGGATGGAGACCTGTGTCGCCGGTGCCGACGAGTGGCGCGGGGGAGACGGGCCGCTGATCCTCGAGCGCGGCCCGGCGGAGGGGCCGCTGTTCGATGCGTTCTTCGCCGCCGTGCAGCAGGCGGGCCACTCGCTGACGACCGACGTGAACGGCTACCGCCAGGAGGGGTTCGCGAAGTTCGACCGCAACATCTCGCGGGGCCGGCGCTGGTCGGCGGCGCGGGCATACCTGCATCCGGCGATGAGGCGGCCGAACCTCGAGGTCCGCACGCGGACGTTCGTCGAGCGGATCGTCTTCGATGGCAGTCGCGCGGTTGGCGTCGCGGTCGGCGGACGGACGATTCGCGCCGACGAAGTGATCCTCTGTGGCGGCGCGATCAACTCGCCCCAGCTGCTGCAGCTCTCGGGCGTCGGCCCGGGTGACTTCGCGCGCGTCGCCGACCTGCCGGTCGGCGACAACTTGCAGGACCACCTCGAGGTCTATGTGCAGCGTGCCTCGACCCAGCCGGTGACGATGGCGCCGTACTACAAGTGGCGTAACCGGCCGCTCGTCGGGCTGAAGTGGCTGGTCGCGAAGACCGGGCCGGGCGCCTCCAACCATTTCGAGGCGGGCGGCTTCATCCGCTCGAACGACGACGTCGCGTACCCGAACGTGATGTTCCACTTCCTGCCGATCGCCGTGCGCTACGACGGCACCGCGCCGCAGGGTCACGGCTACCAGTTGCACGTCGGGCCGATGTACTCCGACGCGCGCGGTTCGCTGCGGATCACCTCCGACGATCCACGCGCGAAGCCGGCCCTGAAGTTCAACTACGTCTCGACCGAGCAGGACCGTCGCGAGTGGGTCGAGTGCGTCCGCGCCGCGCGCGCGATCCTCGACGCGCCTGCATTCGAGCCGTTCGACGGCGGCGAGCTGTCGCCCGGGCCGTCGGTCGAGTCGGACGAGGAGATTCTCGGCTGGGTCGCGCGCGACGCCGAGACGGCGCTGCATCCGTCGTGCACCTGCGCGATGGGGCCGGTCGTCGATCCGGCGACCATGCGCGTCAATGGGCTCGACGGCGTGCGCGTCGTCGATGCGAGCGTGTTCCCGTTCGTTCCGAACGGGAACATCTACGCCCCGACGATGATGGTTGCCGAGCGCGCGGCCGACCTGATCCGTGGCAACACGATGCTGCCCCCGGAGGACGCGCCGTTCTACAAACATGAGCTTCTCCGAGCGCCCAGTCGGTGAGTTCCTGGCGGCGCTCGGCGAGCGCACGCCGACGCCGGCCAGTGGTGCGGCGACCGCGCTGAGCGCGGCGCTCGCGGCCGGACTGGTCGAGCTCGCGGGTCGCTTCGCCGGCGACGACGAGGCGGTCGTGCGCGCCAAGGCGCTCTGGTCGCGACTCGCCGAGCTCGCCGACGAGGACGCCGCTGCCTACGCGGCGTTCATGTCCGACCGGAGCGACGCGAATCGCGAGCGGATCATCGCCGTCCCGATCGAAATCGCCGAGTGCGCCGAGGAGACCGCCGAGCTGGCCGAGCGGGTGCGGAAGCAGCTGCGCACGGCGGTGGTCGGCGATGCGGAGGCGGCGCGGGAGCTTGCCGGCGCAGCCGCGCGCGTTGCGCGCCGGCTCGCCGAGCTCAACGGCTAGTGATCCGATCGAGCACGACCGACAGCCCGCCGCGCGTTCTTGCAGGTGATGCCGAAGGTGGGAATCGAACCCACACGCCCCGGAGGGCAATGGATTTTGAGTCCATCGCGTCTGCCAATTCCGCCACTTCGGCCTGCGAGGTCAATGGTAACCGCGCGCACGGGATAGGACTTCGCGTCCCAAGGCAGTAAAGTCGCCTGAACCGTGGCGGCCGACGCTTCAGCACCGACCTTCCCGACCCGTCTCAAGCGTCCGACGTTCGTCGGCGGCCTCGGCGCGCTCTTCGTCTTCCTCCTGGTCGTCTTCCTGATCAAGGAGGCGACGGTCTCTCCGTCGCAGTTCGGCCAGACCACGCTGATCGGCCTCACGAACGGCGCGGTCTATGCGCTGATCGCGCTGGGCTACACGCTCGTGTACGGCATTCTCGAGCTGATCAACTTCGCCCACGGCGACGTCTTCATGCTCGGCGGCATGTTCGCGATCACCTTCGGGACGCATTTCTTCGGCCTCCATCACGGCCAGGGCCCGGTGACGATCCTGATCGTCTTCGCGACACTCGTCCTGACGATGCTCGCCTGCGGCTCGATCAACGCGACGATCGAGTTCATCGCGTATCGCCCGTTGCGGGGAGCGCCACGACTTGCACCGCTGATCACCGCAATCGGCGTCAGCTTCATCATCCAGAACGTCGGCCTCGCCTGGAAAGGCCCGAACTACGTGACGGCGCCAGACGTCTTTCCGCATTCGAACGTGTTCTCGGTCGGCGGCGTCAACTACCAGTGGAATCACCTGATCGTTGTGATCATCACCATCCCGGTGCTGCTCGCGCTGCTTTGGCTCGTGCAGCAGACCAAGCAGGGAAAGGCGATGCGCGCGACCGCGCAGGACAAGGACGCGGCCGCGATCATGGGCATCAACGTCAACCGGACGATCTCGTTCACGTTCCTGATTGCCGGCGCACTCGCGGGTGCCGCCGGGACGCTCTATTCGCTCTGGGCGACGACCGTGCGGTTCGACCAGGGCTTCCAACTCGGCCTGATCGCGTTCACGGCAGCGGTACTCGGAGGCATCGGCAACCTGCCGGGCGCCGTCCTTGGCGCCGTGACTATCGGCCTGATCCAGGCGTGGAACGAGGGCCTGCCGTGGCACATGCCCGGCTCCGACTGGACGCAGTCGATCGTGTTCTCGATCCTGATCCTGATCCTGGTCTTCCGGCCCGAGGGGCTCCTCGGCGAAAAGACACCGGAAGGAGGCTGAGGTGGAGCACCGTGCCGAACCGGTCGACCTGCAAGGCCGCCTGAGCGCACGCTGGCACGAGCTCCCGGAGCTCCAGCGTACGGCCGTCGTGATCGTGTTCGAGCTCGTGCTCGCCGCGCTGCTCCTCTTCATCGACAAGGCGCTCGCGTTCGGGGTCGCCACCCTTGCTGCGATCTACTGGATCTACCGCCTGCCGCCGCTGCCCTGGCGGATTGCCGCGCAGGCAGTGCTCGTCGTGCTCTTCCTGGCGCTCGGGCCGCGGTCGTTCGGACTGCTGCTCGCAGCCGCCTTCGCGCTCTTCTGGATCCCGGAGCGCCGGCGGTCGTGGGCGGTCCCGGTCGTCGCGATCGGAGCAGCGATCTTCTATCCGTTCTATCAGGGGCACATGTTCACGATCCCGGTCTTCGGCTCCTGGCCGGACGTCGCGACGGGAGTCGTGATGCTCGTCTTCGTGATGATGGCGATCGGCCTCAACATCGTCGTCGGCTACGCCGGCCTGCTCGACCTTGGGTACGTCGCCTTCTACGCCACGGGTGCGTACACCGCAGCCTTCTTCACCAGCCAGCAGTTCGCCGGCCAGCAATGTCCGACCCCCGGCGTGAGCGTCGCGAACTGCTCCGCCGCGCTCGTTCCGAAACACAAGTTCGACTTCGGGGCGGTCGGGCTCGTGCCGGGCGTGGGTGGCATCCACATCTCGGTCTGGCTCGTGCTTCTGCTCGCCGGTGTGGTCTCGGCCCTGTTCGGGATCATGATCGGCCTCCCGACGCTGCGCCTTCGCGGGGACTACCTCGCGATCGTGACGCTCGGCTTCGGCGAGATCCTGCCGCAGATCGCACGCAACGGCGACAACCTCTTCGGCACCGGCTTCAACCTCACGAACGGCACCGGCGGCATCACGCCGATCGACGGCCCGGGCTTCGGCAACTGGGCGGACAAGAACCTCCATCTGCCGGCGAACTACCTGAACGCGCAGAACTTCGACTCGCTCTACTTCTGGACGGCGATCGTCCTCGTCCTGATCACGGTGTTCTGCTCGATGCGCCTGCGCGACTCT
>DATINO010000088.1:0-11970 GCA_035474195.1 Gaiellaceae bacterium | reverse complement strand
CGCGACGCCGGCAAGGCCGTCGACGCCTTCATGGAGGCCGTCACCGAGACGCTGAAGGCCGGCGACTCGATCAACTTCACGGGCTTCGGCAAGTTCTCAGCCGCTGCGAGGGCGGCGCGCCAGGGCGTCAACCCGCGCACCGGCGAGCGCGTCCAGATCGCGGCGACGACCGTGCCGAAGTTCTCGGCCGGCTCCCAGCTCAAGGCCGCCCTCAAGAGCTAGGCGTCCCGCGCGAAAGGTTCTGCGGAGGGCGGCGCGAGCCGCCCTCCGTCGTTCTCGTTACCTTTCGGTTCGATGGCCGTGGCCGTGCAGACCTTCGCCGACCGTCTCGCCGCCGAGGTCGAGCGCAAGCAGTCACAGCTCGTCGTCGGTCTCGATCCGCGCCTCGATCTGCTGCCGGTCGAGCTCCGCGGCGACGTGGCGCGTTTCTGCTGCGGGCTCGTCGACGCCGTCGCACCGCACGCCGTCGCGGTGAAGCCGCAGCTCGCGTTCTTCGAGGCGCTCGGCCCCGCCGGGATGGCGGCATTCGACGAGGTCTGCGTCTACGCGCGCCGCGCGGGCCTGCTCGTGATCGCCGACGGCAAGCGCGGCGACATCGGCTCCACCGCGCGCGCCTACGCCGACGCCTACCTCGAGGGAGACGAGCCGCGCGCCGATGCGCTGACGGTCAACGCCTATCTCGGCCGCGAGTCGGTCGAGCCGTTCATCGCCGCCGCGCGGCGCAGCGGCACCGGGGTCTTCGTCCTCGTCAAGACGTCGAACGCGGGCGGCGATGTCCAGGACCTGCAGCTGACCGACGGGCGGCCGTTGTGGCACCACGTCGCGTCACTCGTCGCAGAATGGGGTGAGGACGTCGTCGGCGAAGTCGGCCTCTCGTCGGTCGGCGCCGTCGTGGGCGCCACGCATCCGCGCGCGGTCGCCGACGCGCGCCGGCTGATGCCGCAGGCCGTCCTCCTCCTGCCGGGCATCGGAGCGCAGGGCGGGACCGTCTCCGATCTCGTGCGCGCCTTCCAGAGCGGCCCAGCGAGCGCCCTCGTCGCCGCCTCGCGGTCGATCGACTACGCCTTCCGGGAGACCGGCGGCGACTACCGTGAGGCGGCCGGTGCGGAGGCGGCGCGGTTGAAGAAGGAGATCTGGGCCGCGTCAGGCTGGTAGTGCCGCAGCAACAGGAGTGGCGGCGGTACGCCGCGCCCGTGGCGTTCCTGCTCGCCGTCACCATCGCGGTTGCACTCGTACGCTCGGGCCTCGAGCACGGATCCGCCACCCCCCGCACGACCACGACGACGCGAAGCATCCCACCGTCGCCGCAGATCTCGACGACCCCGAACAAGCGGGAATACTGGAAGGTGAGAGCCGGCGACACGTTCGGCGTCATCTCCGCCAAGACTGGTCTGTCCGTTGCGAGAATCCAGAAGCTGAACCCGAAAGTGACGTCGACGTCGCTGTTCATCGGCGAGAAGGTGCGCATCAAGTGAAATGGCTGCTGGTCGTTGCGGTTGCCCTCGTCGCCGCCGGGCCTGCGCGCGCCGGAGCGCCGCCGGTCAACGCTCGCGCGTACATCGTCGAGGACGCGCGCACCGGCGAGATCCTCGCGTCGTCGCACGCACACGATCGGGTCCCGATCGCGTCGATCACGAAGCTCATGACCGTCCTGCTCACACTGAAGCACCACAAGCTCACGGACGTCGTCACCGTCGACCCGCGCGCAGCCGCCGTTGGCGAGTCGTCGATCGAGCTCGATGCCGGCGAGCAACTCACCGTCCGCGATCTGATCAAGGGCGCGCTGATCCAGTCGGCGAACGACGCCGCCGACGCGCTCGCGCTGTCGATCGCACCGGACTACCCGTCGTTCGCAACGCTGATGAACGAGCAGGCTGCGGCGCTCGGGCTGAACGACACGCATTTCGTCCGCCCCGACGGGCTCGACGCGCCGGGCGAGTACTCGAGTGCGGCCGACGTCACGAAGCTCGCGCGCATCCTCATGCACACGCGATTCATTCGGCAGACCGTCGGTAAGGAGACCGACACGATCGCCGGCGGGCGAACACTTCACACCTGGGACGACCTCCTGTCGCTCTACTCGCCGACGATCGGCGTGAAGACGGGACACACGAACGAGGCCGGGTGGTGCCAGGTTGCGGCGGCGCGTGGGCGCGGCGTCACCGTGTACGCGACGCTGCTCGGCTCGCCGACGCGCAGCGAGCGAAACGTCGACCTGGAGTCGCTGCTCGTCTGGGGCCTCGGCCGTTTCCGTGTCGTTCCGGCCGTGCACACGGGCCGGCCTTACGCCGAGGTGAAGGTGCCCTACGGCCGTGCGCCGCTGGCGCTCGTCGCCGCGAGGCCGCTCCTGGCCGTGGCGCGGCTCGGCCGTCCTCTGACCCAGACCGTGACGGCGCCGGCCGTCGTCTCGCTGCCCGTGCAGGCGGGCGCAATCCTCGGCCGCGTCGAGATCCGCGCCGGCGGCCGCGTCGTCGGATCCCGGGACCTGGTCGCTTCGCGCACGATTAACAAGCCGAGTTTGCCGCGGCGGCTAGCCTGGTACGCCGGCAGGACGCTCCACCACCTGGGTCACCTCTTCTGAACCGATGATCGTCACCGTCACACTCAACGCGGCGATCGACCGGACGCTGACCGTCCCCAACTTCCAGCGGGGGCAGCGGCACCGGGCGAGCGCCGGCGTCACCCTCGCCGGCGGGAAGGGCATCAACGTCGCGCGCGCGTTGAAGGCGCTCGGCGTGCCGGTCGTCGCGACAGGGCTCGTCGGCGGCTCGACGGGCAGCCGGATCGTCGAGGCGCTGACGCGCGAGGCGATCCTCAACGACTTCGTCCACATCGAGGGCGAGTCACGCACATCGACGGCGGTCGTCGATCCGACGGGCGGCGCGTACACCGAGATCAACGAGTGGGGGCCGACGGTCACCGCCAAGGAGCTCGACATGCTGCTCGACAAGCTTCGCTATCTGACGCAGGACGCCGAGCTCGTCGTGTTCGCCGGCTCGCTGCCGCGCGACGTCGACGACGCCTTCTACGCCGAGGCGGCCCGAGAGCTCGCGAAGCGGCACGTCTCGACGGTGCTGGACACCGAAGGGGAGCCGCTGCGGCTCGGCGTCGAGGCGGAGCCGTTCCTCGTCTCACCGAACCAGGTCGAAGCGGAGGCGCTCGTGGGTCAGGAGTTCCACGACGAGGAAGACTTTCGCCTCGCGCTCGACGGCATCGTCGAGCTCGGCGCGCGCAACGTGTTGATCACGACCGAGCAGGGCGCGGTGGCGCTCCTACGCGAGGACCGCGACACGCACCGCTACAGCGCGCGTGCGCCGAGAGTCGACGCCGTCTCGGTCGTCGGCGCCGGTGACGTCCTGCTCGCGGGCTTCCTCGCCGCGCGCCAGGCGGGGCGCTCGAACGAAGAGGCGCTGCGCGCCGCCGTCGCCGCCGGCGCGGCCTCGACGCTCGAAGTCGGCGCCGGTCGTTTCGACCCGCGGCACGCGGGCCGGCTGCAGGCCGGCGTCGAGCTCGCAGCGCTCGCCCCCGTGGAAGCGTGATCCGGCCCGGTCGGTAACCTTCCGCAATGGACGTCGGAAAACTCGACCTGGCGCCCTCCGGCACCGAGCTCCCGGAGAAGTTCGTCAGGGAGGGGCTGACATTCGACGATGTCCTGCTCGTGCCGGCCGAGTCGGCTGTCCTCCCGAATGCCGTCTCCACCGCGACACGGCTGACGCGCACGATCGCGCTCGAGGTGCCCGTGATCTCCGCGGCGATGGACACCGTCACCGAAGCGCGGCTCGCGATCGCGCTCGCTCGCGAGGGCGGGATCGGGATTCTCCACCGCAACCTCTCGATCGGCGCACAGGTCGCGGAGGTCGACAAGGTCAAGCGCTCCGAGGCCGGGATGATCGTCGAGCCCGTGACGCTGCCGCCGGGTGCGCTGGTCTCGGACGCGGTTGCGTTGATGGAGCGCTACCACATCTCCGGCGTGCCGATCACGAACGAGGAAGGGACGCTCGTCGGCATCCTCACCAACCGCGACCTGCGCTTCGAGAGCGACCTGACGCAACCCGTTTCGGCGCTGATGACGTCGACCGACCTCGTGACGGCGCCGGTGGGTACGACGCTGGCCGAAGCGGAGCGGCTGCTGCATCGCCACCGCATCGAGAAGCTGCCGATCGTCGACGCCGACGGCCGCATCACCGGTCTCATCACGGTCAAGGACATCCAGAAGCGCGTCGACTTCCCGCAATCCACGAAGGATGCTCACGGCCGGTTGCGCGTCGGCGCGGCCGTCGGCGTGGGGCCGGACGCGGTCGAGCGGGCGGAGGCGCTCATCGCCGCCGGGGCCGATGTCCTCGTGGTCGACACCGCGCACGGCCATTCGCACGGTGTGATCGAGATGGTCGCGCGGATCGGTGGGCTCTCCGGCGAGTTCGAGGTAGTCGCGGGCAACATCGCGACGGCCGCCGCCGCCGAAGCGTTGATCGACGCCGGAGCAGATGCGGTGAAGGTCGGGATCGGGCCGTCCGGGATCTGCACGACGCGTGTCGTGGCAGGTGTCGGCGTTCCGCAGGTGACCGCCGTCTACGACGTTGCGGAAGCTGCGTCGCGACATGGGGTGCCGGTCATCGCCGACGGTGGCATCACCTCCTCCGGCGACGTCGCCAAGGCGATCGCGGCCGGCGCCGACACGGTGATGATCGGCGGCATGCTCGCGGGAACCGACGAGACGCCCGGCGATGTCGTCTTCGCCCAGGGAGAGCGGTTCAAGGAGTACCGCGGCATGGGCTCGCTCGGCGCGATGAAGGCTCGCGGCTACTCGAAGGATCGCTATTTCCAGGGCGACGTCGAGGACGTCGACAAGCTCGTGCCGGAGGGGATCGAAGGACGTGTGCCGTACAAGGGCCCGCTCGCAGGTGTTCTGCACCAGATCGTCGGCGGCCTCCGCCAGGCGATGGGCTACTGCGGCGCACCGACGATCGAGGCGCTGCAGCAGGCGCGCTTCGTCCGCATCACCGGCGCGGGCCTGCGCGAGTCGCACCCGCACGACATCACGATCACGAAGGACGCGCCCAATTACCGTCGCAGCTGAGGTCGTCGAGCTTCATCCGCTCGCGGAGGAACGCTCGGTCCTTGTCGTCGATCTTGGTGGGCAGTACTCGCAGTTGATCGCCCGCCGCGTGCGCGAGGCGCGCGTGTACTCGGAGCTCGTCTCGCATCGCGTCTCGGTCGAGGAGATCCGCCGGCGCAACCCGGTCGCGATCCTCTTGTCCGGAGGGCCCGCGTCCGTCTATGCGGAGGGCGCGCCGCGGATGGATCCGGAGATTTTCGCGCAGGGCATTCCGACGCTCGGCATCTGTTACGGGGCGCAGCTGCTCGCGCTCGAGCTCGGCGGTCGCGTCGAGAAGACCGGTGCCGGGGAGTACGGCAAGGTCTCGATGCACACGAGCGGCGAAGGGTTGTTCTCGTCGCAGCCGGTCGACCAGACGGCGTGGATGTCGCACCGCGACACCGTGGTCGCGCCTCCAGAAGGCGCACGCATCGTCGCCAAGTCGGAGCACACACCGGTTGCGGCGTTCGAGGACGATGTGCGGAAGCTGTACGGCGTGCAGTTCCATCCCGAGGTCGTGCACACGCCGCACGGGCAAGACATCTTGAAGAACTTCCTCTACGAGATCGCAGGCGCCGCGCCGGTGTGGACGCCGGCGGCAGTGATCGAAGAGCAGGTCGAGCGCATTCGCGCGCAGGTCGGCAAAGATCGGGTGCTGTGCGCGCTCTCGGGCGGCGTCGACTCGGCGGTGGCGGCGCTGCTCGTCCACAAGGCGGTGGGCGACCAGCTCACATGCGTCTTCGTCGACCACGGCCTGCTGCGCAAGGGCGAGGCCGGGCAGGTGGTCGAGATGTTCGACGGGATGTTCCACGTGCCGCTCGTGCACGTGCAGGCGCAGGAGCGATTCCTCGCGAAGCTCGCCGGCGTCACCGAGCCCGAGACGAAGAGGAAGATCATCGGTGAGGAGTTCATCCGCGTGTTCGAGGACGAGGCGCGGAAGCTCGGGGACGTTCGCTGGCTCGTGCAGGGGACGCTGTACTCGGATGTGATCGAGTCCGGCGGAACCGACGGCGTCGCCGAGACGATCAAGTCGCACCACAACGTGGGTGGTCTGCCGGCGGACATGAAGATGAAGCTCGTCGAGCCGCTGCGGCTGCTGTTCAAGGACGAGGTGCGGCGCGTCGGCGAGGAGCTCGGCATGCCGGAGCGGATGGTGTGGCGGCAACCGTTCCCAGGGCCGGGCCTCGCGATCCGGATCATCGGCGACGTCACCGAGGAGCGGCTCGAGACGTTGCGCGAGGCCGACGCGATCCTCCAGGAAGAGGTGCGCAAGGCGGGGCTCTATCGCGAGCTGTGGCAGAGCTTCTGCGTACTGCCGGCTATCCGCTCGGTCGGTGTGCAGGGCGATTCGCGGACGTACGGCTACCCGATCGCGATTCGCGCGGTCACGTCGGAGGACGCGATGACCGCCGACTGGGCCCGGCTCCCGTACGACCTAATCGAGGTGATCGCCTCGCGGATCGTGAACGAGATCCCGGCGGTCAACCGCGTCGTGCTCGACGTCACGTCGAAGCCGCCGGCGACGATCGAGTGGGAGTAACCCCGTACAGGATCGAGACCGAGCGTCTCGTCATCCGCTGTTACGACCCGGAGGACGCGCCGCTTCTGAAGGATGCCGTCGACCGCAGCCTCGATCACCTGCGGCCGTGGATGCCGTGGGCGCCCGATGCTCCCGAGCCGCTCGACGTCGTCTACGAACGGCTCCGCGACTTCCGCGCGCAGTACGACCGCGACGAGAACTGGATCATGGGTGTCTTCTCGCCCGACGACTCGCGCTGCGTCGGCGGCACGGGCCTGCATCCGCGGCTGGGAGAGGGCGGGCTCGAGATCGGCTACTGGGTCGCCGCGGACGAAGTCGGCCGGGGGTATGCGACGGAGATTTCCGCGGTGCTGGCGCGCGTCGGCTTCGAGCTCTGCGGCATGGACCGCATCGAGATCCGCGTCGATCCCGCCAACGCGGTCTCGGAGCGGATCCCCGCGAGGCTCGGCTTCGCCAAGGAAGCGACGCTCAGGCGGCGGCTGCCCGAGAAGCAGGGCTCCGAGCTGCGCGACGTGAACATCTGGACGATGTTCCGATCTGAGCTCGCGGCGTCGCCTGTCGAGGCGTACGGCTACACGGCCTACGACGCCCTCGGCCGCACGATTCCGGGCTAGCTGTCTCGAACAGTCGCGGCCTTACTTGACACGTCTGGTGCCAGGCACCGTGAACACTCCGTGACAGACCGTCCACATTCGTTTCTAGGAGCGCGTTCGACGTCAGACTGTCCGGTGCCAGGCACCGTGAACACACGGTGACAAACCATCCCCATCAGGTTCTCGGGCCGCCCGCGACGTAGATCACCTGGCCGCTCACGTACGAGGCGTCGTCCGAGCAGAGGAACGCGATCGTCGCCGCGACGTCCTCCGGCTGCCCCGCGCGGCGGAGCGGGACCTGCGCCGACGCGGCCTCCGCGAACTGCTCGAACGGCACCCCGACTCGCTCGGCGGTCTGGCGCGTCATGTCGGTGACGATGAACCCTGGTGCAACGCAGTTGACGTTCACGTTGAACGGGCCGAGCTCGATCGAGAGCGTCTTCGTCATTCCCTGCAAGCCGGCTTTCGCGGTCGCATAGTTCGTCTGGCCGCGGTTTCCGAGCGCCGACGTCGACGAGATCAGCACCATCTTCCCCGACTTCTGCTCGACCATGTGCTTCTGCACCGAGCGCACGGCTTGGAACGTCCCCTTCAGGTGCGTGTCGATGACCGCGTTCCAGTCATCGTCGCTCATCTTGAACAGCAGGTTGTCGCGGATGATCCCCGCGCAGGTGACAAGGATGTCGACCGAGCCGCCGAGCTCGTGCGCCGCGTCGACCGCCGCCTCGACGTCAGCCAGGTTCGTCACGTCGCAGCGAACCGCGCGGCCGCCGATCTCCGCCGCCGTCTGCTTCGCGCCGTCCTCGTCGAAGTCCGCGACGACCACCGCCGCCCCTTCCGACGCGAGCCGCCGCGCCGTCGCGGCGCCGATCCCGTTGGCGCCGCCGGTCACCACTGCCGTCTTTCCTTCGAATCTCGTCATGGCGCCGACGGTATACGGTCCGCGGCATGGAGTTCCGCGACATCCTTCGCCGCCGCCGGATGCACCGCGCGTTTCTGCCGGACGCGATCCCGCGTGAGCAGATCGAGCGGATCGCAGGCGTGATCCGCCGCGCTCCATCCGGAGGCTTCAGCCAGGGTGGCAGCATCGTCGTCGTCACCGACGCCGAGGTGAAGCGCGAGTTGATCGAGCGCTTCGAGATGACGGGCACGTACGCCGACGACGCGCCGGTATTGATGGTCATCTCGGCGAACGAGGCGCTCTACCACGCCCGTTACAACGAGGCCGACAAGCTCGCGGTCACGGGTGGCGTCGAGATCACGTGGCCCGTGCCCTATTGGTTCGTCGATGCCGGCGCGCTCATGACGCTCGTCCTGATGGCGGCGATCGACGAAGGGCTTGCGGGCGCCTTCATCGGCCATCCGGACCAGAAGAGGATCTGCGACGAGGTGCTCGGCCTGCCGGAGGACGTGGTGCCGATCGGGCTGGCGTTCATCGGCAAGCCCGGCGAGGCACCGGACATCGGCTCACGGCTCAAGGCGCGGCAGCGGCAGGCGGAGGAGCTGATCCACTGGCAGCGATGGTGACGCGGGGATAACGCGCACGTACCTCGTCGACGAACGCTGCCAGCTTGTCGGCGATCTCGGTGTCAACGATCTCCAAGACGTTCTCGGCGTTCTTCTCGCCGCTCCTCGACAGGTTGAACGAGCCGACGAACGTCGTGTCGTCGCAGACGCACACCTTCGCGTGCATGAAGTCGTGCACGGTGCCGTCGCCGTACGGCGTCGACTCCTTGCCGCTGAACGGCCCGGTCATCACCTTCTCGAGCAGCGGCAGCTTCCATGACACGTTCTGGTTCGTCTCCCACTGATGGATCACCTCGCGGATCTGCGTCACGTCGACACAGCCCGCCAGGTCGAGCTTCCCGTCGGCGATCACCTGCGCGAGCGTGCCGAGAACCGGTCCGGTCGTGATCACCGGGGAACAGATGCGCACGCGTCGCTTCGAGCGGCGGATGGTCTTGGCGATGCGCGACGAGAGGTCTTCGCCGTGCCCCGGCGTGAACCACGCTCGCACTCCGTCGTCCCAGCGCGGGTCGACGAAGCCGGTCTTCTCGACGTCACGTGTCGTGAGCAGCTGGTCGAAGTCGATCCGGTAGGCCTTGGCGATCGCCTCCGAGTGGACGATCGCGATCACGTTCTCCTGCCGCGTCCACGAGTCGTTCGTCCAGTTCAGCGAGCCGGTCCAGACGTCGGCGCCGTCGCGGATCACGTACTTGTGATGCATGAGGTCGGGTACGCCGGCGATCGGCACGCCTTGCACGGGCAGCGTCGCGATCAGCTGGACGTCGGGCTCCGGCGGCGGCGGCACCGGGATCGGGTTCGCGTGGTCGACGTTGTAGGCGAAGCGGATCTTCACGCCGCGATTCGCCGCGTCGGTGATCGCGCCGGAAACGATGTCCCTCGCGTCGTCGGTCAGGTTGAAGTCGTACTGCGCCAGGTCGAGCGTCTTCGTCGCGCCGCCGAGGAACGTCGCGACCATGTGCGCGACATCCGCCGCCTGCTGGCCGCCGTCCGTCAGAGTGTGGGTCTCGATGCGCTCGTTCATCGACCGTCTCGTCGCCGCCCGCATCGGGCAGACCACGAACTTCTACCGGCTCGGCTCCGGCGCTGCCGAGCGTCGCGACCGGGTTGCGGCGTATCTCGACTCTCGCTCGGGCGCGCGCATCCTGCTGGTCGGCGAGGCGCCGGGGCACCGCGGCGCTCGGATCTCGGGGATCCCGTTCACGTCGGAGCGCCTCCTGACGGGCAGCGGGCCGGCCGAGGCGACGGCCACGATCGTCCACCGCGTGCTCGGCGAGCTCGGGATGGAGGACGACATCCTGCTCTGGAACGTCGTCCCGACGCACCCGGGCACCGAGTCATCGAACCGCGCGCCGACGCGGCGCGAGGTCGCCGAGGGGCGCGTGTTCGCCGACGAGCTCGCCGCGGGCCGCCGGGTGGTCGCCGTCGGCCGCCTCGCCCACGGCGCGCTCGGCGGCACCTACGTGCGCCATCCCTCGCGCGGTGGCGCGGCCGCGTTCACCGCCGCGCTCCATGCTCTAATCGGCACATGATCACGGACGTCCGGCGGAACGCGTTCTTGCTCGCCCTTGGGCTTGTGTTCCTGTCCGGGATGGTGCAGCTCGCCGTCGCGCTCGGCACGGTGACGATCGTCGCGGTCACCGGCGTCCACAGCATCCTCGGCCTCGGGCCCGCGGTGTTCCTGATCGCCGGTGCGCTCGCCGTCGGCCCTGCCGGCCGGCTGTCCGACCGTTTCGGACGCATGCCGGTGATTCGCACGGGTTATGCGTTAGGGATCGTCGGCCCGCTCGTCACCGCTGCCGGGTGCAAGTGGGTGAGCGGTGTCCTCGTGTTCCTCGGCCTCGGGTTGTGCGGTGCCGCACAGTCGATCGTGCTTCTGTCACGCGCTGCCGCGGCCGAGATGTTCCCACCGGAGCGCCGCGCACGCGGCATGTCGATCGTGCTGTTCGCGGTCGTATCCGGTGCGATCTGGGGACCGGTCGTCTTCGGCCCCATGTTCTCTGGCCGCCAGTTCGACGCGCACGACCTGACCGTGCCGTGGCTCGCCGCGGGCCTCTTCACGCTCGCGGGCATCGCGATCTCGTTCGGAATCCGCCGCGACCCGCGCGACCTGTCGGCGGCCTACGTTGCGCCGGCGACCCCGAAGCCTCTCGGCGAGATCCTGCGCCGCCCCGGCGTGGCGACCGCGATGGTCGCGGCCGTCAGCAGCTTCGGCGTGATGGCCGGCGTGATGAACCTCGCCGGCTATGTCGCCGTCGGGCACCACCATCCGCAGGGAAGCGTCTTCACGATCATCAGCATCCACATCGTCGGGATGTATGGGCTCGTGCTTTTCGTCGGCGATGCGATCGAGCGGATCGGGCGCCGGCGGTCGATGGTGCTCGGGCTCGGCGTGATCGCAGTGTCGAACGCGGGCCTGGCCTGGTTCGGCTCGATCGGCGGCATGAGCCTCGCGATGTTCGGCCTCGGCCTCGGCTGGTGCCTCGCCTACATCGCCGCCACGACCGAGCTCGTCGATCTGGCCGGGCCGTCCGAGCGCGGCCGGCTCGTCGGGCTCTCGGATCTCCTGTCGAGCTTCGGCGGTGCAGGCCTCGCCCTGGCGGGCGGCATGGTCTACACGGGGGCAGGCGGCTCGGTGCCGCTCGCCTGGCTCGCGACCGGGCTGGCCGTCCTCGCCTGCGCCTGGGTTGCGGGTAACCGCGTCGTCCCGGCTGACCCCGCCCTGGCGGACTGACTGATACCATCCCGCACCGGCGGACGCCTGTTCGCCCTTTCTCCGTATGAAGACCTACAGCGCCAAACCGGGCGAGATTCAACGCGACTGGCTCGTCGTCGACGCCGAGGGGAAGACCCTGGGCCGGCTGGCGACCGTGATCGCGGACCGGCTGCGCGGCAAGAACAAGCCGACCTTCACGCCGCACGTCGACACCGGTGACTTCGTCGTCGTCGTGAACGCGGAGAAGATCACGGTCACGGGGAAGAAGCTCGACGAGAAGATGTACTACCGGCATTCCGGCTACCCAGGCGGGTTGCGGCAGCGGTCGCTGCGCGACCAGCTCGAGCGGCAGCCGACAGAGGTCCTTCGCAAGGCCGTCAAGGGCATGCTCCCGCGCAACAAGCTCGGGCGCGCCCAGCTGACGAAGCTCAAGATCTACGCCGGCCCGGAGCATCCGCACGAAGCTCAGGCCCCGACTCCCCTCGAGGTGTAAGCAGATGGC
>DATINO010000087.1:0-58297 GCA_035474195.1 Gaiellaceae bacterium | reverse complement strand
AGGAGCGCCAGGCCGAGCGCCTCCCGTCGGTCTCGGCGTCCGTCGTGAAGAAGGGCGAGCTCGCATGGTCGAACGCCGTCGGGTTCGCCGACTACGCAGAGGAGCGCGAGGCGACGACAGGCACGCAGTACCGCATCGGATCGATCACGAAGACGTTCACGGCGACGTCGATCATGCAGTTGCGCGACGCGGGCAAGCTCGACCTCGACGATCGCCTCGGGCAGCACCTCGACGACATCGGCGACGGCTCGCCGACGATCCGCCGCATGCTCGCGCACCTCTCGGGGATCAAGCGCGAGGTGGGCGAGATGTTCGTCGACCTGTCGACACCGTCGGAGGCGGACCTGCAGGTCGGTTTCGTGCTCGAGCCGGCGCGCGCCCACCACTACTCGAATCTCGCTTTCGGCCTGCTCGGCCGGGTCGTCGCCGCGAAGAGCGGCATGCCATACGTGCAGTACGTCGACGACCACGTCATCGGCCCGCTCGGCCTCTCCCGCACGACATGGCACGCGGCCGCGCCACGCGCGCAGGGCTACCTCGTGGACGATTACGCCCGCACCGTCTGGCCGGAGCCCGAGCTCGACCTCGGCGGCGTCGCTGCGATGGGGCAGCTCTGGTCGACCGTCGAGGATCTCGCCGCCTGGGCGACGTTCCTCGCGCGCGGCCAGGACGGCGTGCTCGACCCGAAGACGGTCGAGGAGATGTGGTTCCCGCAGGTCATGTACTTCCCTGACGACTGGGTGCTCGGCTGGGGGCTCGGGCTCATGCTCTTCAACGAGGGCGGGAGCATCTTCGGCGGGCACGGCGGCGCGATGCCCGGCCATCTTGCCGGTGTGTACATCAACCGGAAGACGCAGATCGGCGCGGCGGCGATGACGAACTCCGGCTCGCGCGCCGACATGGACGGGTTCGCGATCCGGCTCGCGCAGAAGGCGATGGAGCTCTGGCCCGAGCCGATCGAGCCGTGGCGGCCCGAGGAAGAGCCGCCGGCCGACGTCCGCGCGATTCTCGGCGTCTGGTGGTCCGAAGGCACGCAGTTCGTGTTCACGTGGGAGCAGGGGTCGCTGCGCGCGAAGGTCACCGGCTCACTCCCGGGACGCGGTGAGACCACGTTCGAGCGTGACGGAGACGGATGGGTGGCGTCGGCCGGCCGCGAGCGCGGCGAGCAGCTGCGGGTCGACGCCGAGCAGCTCGTGTGGGCGGGCTACCCGTTCACTCGTGCGCAGCAGCCGTTCGCAGCTAACTGACGAAGTACGCGACGACGACGCCGGCGTACACGCCGATCAGCAGGAAGCCCTCCCAACGGCGTGACTTGCCGTCGGCGACGACGATCGCTGCGAAGAGTGCTGCTGCCGCCATGGTCACGATCTCGACGACGCGGAACGACAGCGGGAGTCCTCGACCGACGATCCACGAGAGCAGGCACACCGCCGGTGCGACGAACACCGCGACCTGCATCGACGACGTGATCGCGATCTCGGTCGCGAGCGTCGTGTTCCCGCGGCGCGCGATCACAACGGCGCCGCCGTGCTCGGCGGCGTTGCCGACGATTGCCACGATCACGACCGCGATGAAGAACTCGTTCAGGCCGACCGCCTTGCCGAAGTGGTCGAGCGAATGCACGAGGATCTCGGAGACGAGCGCCGTCGCCACCGTTGCAATCGCCAGCACGGCGAGCGACCGCCGAAGCGACCACGCGTGCGCCGCTGGCTCCACACGCTCGGCGGCGCGGTGGATGCGGAGGTTCTGCCACGTGATCCCGAGGTATGCGAAGAGCAGGACCGCGGAGATCGGGATCGAGAGAATGAAGAGCGAGTGCCGTTCGTGGGAGCCGCCGCTCCAGGCGAACGCGGATGGGATCGTGAGCAGCGCGACCCCACCGAACACGGCGAAGAGCTGCCAGCGAAGCGACCGTGCGTCGACGTCGCCGTCGCCGCCGGCGATCATCGCCGCGCCGAGGACCAGCAGGATGTTCGACACGACCGAGCCGGTGAGCGAGCCGCGCACGACGTCGGGCAACGAGTCTGCGACGGCGAACAGCGCGATGATCAGCTCGGGCGCGTTGCCGAAGCTTGCGTTCAGGAAGCCGCCGACGCCCGGGCCAGTGTGCTCGGCTGCATGCTCCGTGGCCTCGCCGATCAGCCAGGCGAGTGGGATCAGTGCGACAGCCGCGAGGATGAACAGCATCGTCTCGTCGAGGTGGAAGACGAACCGGGAGACGATCGCCAGAGGTGTGAGCACGAGGCTGCCCCACAGGATCCTGCGCGCCACGCAGCTACCTTAGCGCCGCATGATCGACGCGGTTCTTTTCGACTGGAACAACACACTCGTCAGTCTCGAGTGGGACGACGACCTCGTCGAGATCGGGCACCGGGCGGGTCTCGGGCGCGACGACTCGGCGTTCACGGCCAGGTGGCGCGAGACGATGCTCGACGGCTCGGGCGGCGAGCGTCCCTACGCCGACATCCTGCGCGATCTCGGTGTCGCAGAGCCAGACGCGTTCATCGACGCCGAGCACGAGGTCTGGCGACCCGCGCATTCGGTGCTCGCCTCGGCTCAGGCGCTGCTCGATTCGCTCCGGGCACGCGGCATCAAGACCGGGCTCGTCGCGAACTCGTGGCCCGATCCGGGCCGGGTGCTGCGGAAGGACGCCGAATTGTTCGGCCTCGCCGACCGCCTCGACGTGCTCGTGTATTCGGCGGAGGTCGGTGTGCGCAAGCCCGACCCGGAGATCTTCCTGCATGCCTGCCGTGAACTGGAGGTCGAGGCAGCTGCCACGATGTACGTCGGCGACAACCTCGTGACCGATGTGCAAGGCGCTGCGGATGTGGGCATGACCACGGTCCAGGCCCTGTGGTTCAGAGCAGACGACACACCCGGGATCGAGGCGGACTTCATGGCGTTCACGTCGATGGACGTGCTGAACGCGGTGCTTCGCCTAGCTCGCTGAGCGCTGAAAGTCAAGTCTTGCGTGCGTCCGCGACCGTTCGGACAATGTTCGTATGACGCCAGAGCAGATCGCCGCGCCGGCGCTGCCGCTCCACCCTCAAGACGAGATGGAGTGCCGCCGCTGCGGCGTCCACTGCGACAAGGTCGTCCACCCGGGCGCCTGCCTCGCACGCGGTTGCCCGTTCGTCTACTCGTACGAAGCGTGGGGGCACACGTACGTCGGGTGCATGCAGAAGGTGTACGAGGTCGAGATCGATCTCGACATGCTGCGCGCGGCCGAAGCACGCAAGCCCGGCTTCGGCGCGATCCGCGCGATGCGCCGCCCGTTGCCGATGTGCAAGGCGGAAGTCGAGCGGACGTACGAGTCGCGCCTCGACGAGGAGCTCGGCTGCATCAATCCCGAGTTCGACGAGCTCCCCGTCGGCGTTCCGACCTTCCGCGTCTTCGCACGGCTCGCGTCCTAGATCAGATCTCCAGCAGCGCGTTCTCTCTCCGCCGGCGTACCACGCGAACGCCGAGCCAGCTGAGCGCGAGCAGCACTCCGACCGGCGCACCGATCGCGACCGCGTAGACCGCGCCGATCCCGAGCCACTTCAGCGCGACGACGACACCGTGCAGCGGCCCGTGCTTGTGCGGCTTGGCGAGGACGACCAGTGGTGTCTCGAGGTGCAGATAGACGGTGGCGTAGTGCGCGTTCCGTCGCGTGGTCGCCGCGCCACGCTGGAGGTTCTCGATGCGCGTGACGAGTGATGCGATCCGCCGGGCGTTCGCGTCGCTCTTCGGCTGCGCGCGCAGCGCGGCGAGCTGCTTCTGGAGACGGGTGATCTCGCGATCGGTGTTGTTGAGCAGCGCCGTCTGATCGACGGTCGACACGTTCTCGTCGGTGATCGTCCCGAGCTGCGCCAGCTTCGCCATCGCCTCCTGGATGCGCGAACGCGGGATGCGGAGCTTCAGGTCGGCGACCGCGCGGCTGCCGTGCGTCTCCGCGTGCACCGACGACGAGTAGCCCCCGAACGACGTCGTGATCCGGAGCGCGCGCTTGACGCCGTCCGAGACGTCACCGGCGTGCTCGACGCGAAGCGACAGCGTTGCGTCGTAGGTCTGAACCCGGTTCTTCGGTGACGGGACGGCGAGCGCCTTGGCGGCGCTGTCGCTCCCCGGCGCAGCCGGGATCGGTGCTCCCCTGACGGTGCCCGGCAAGTGCCCCAACGACCGCTCGACCACGGTCGTCCTGTCGCTCGATGGGCGAGTGATCACGAATGTGGCTGCGACCGCTGCTGCGATCGGGACGGCGACGACAAGCGCGCGACGCCAGGTGATGCGGCGTGGCGGCGCGGGCGCGGCGGCGGCGATCAGCCGGACGCGCTCGCGGACTTCGGGTGGGGCTTCGACATGCGCGGCGCGCAGCTCCGCGACCAGGTCACGCTGCGACATGGAGGGCCTCCTCGAGTTTCTTCAACGCCCGATTCAGGCGCGTCGTGCAGTTGGTGGGGGAGATGCCGAGGACGCGGGCGGCCGTGCCGGCGTCGAGATCGAGCAGGACCCGGAGCGCGACGACCTCGCGCTCGCCTGCGGTCAGGCGCGCGAGGGCCGACTCGAGGTCGGGTGAAAGTCCCTCGGCGAAGTGGAAGTCGACCGCTTCGCGTGGGGCGGCCAGCTCCTCGCGCCGGGTGCGGCGCCGTTCGGAGCGGAAGTGGTCGAGCGCGACCGTCCGCGCGACCTGGCAGAGCCAGGTGCGCGCAGAGCCGCGGTCTGGGTCGAAGCGGTGCCAGAGGCGCAGGGCGCGCTCGAACGTGACGCCCGTGAGGTCCTCGGCGGCGAACCGATCGGAGGTGAACCAGGCGAGGTAGCCGTAAACATCGTCGAGGTGCGCCTCTGCGGCCTGCTGAAACGTCATCTGTCGTGTTGTACGCCGCCGGTGGACGAATTGTCACGAAGCTTCAACTCTGAGCCGTCTCTGAGCTGCGGCAGACGCGGCTCAGACGCGGCTCAGAGCCAGCGCGCGTGAAGCTCACGCAAAGTCCGGATGTCAGCCGCGGTCACTCCCTGCCGATCCGGGCCCGGCGTCTCGAGATAGGCCGAGAGGTGCTGCAGCCTCGGATGGCCGAGGAAGGCGCCGAGGTTCTCGCCCATCTCGCCCTCGAGCAGGTCGGCGTGGCGGTCGCGGTTCGAGCCGAGCGGCGTCGCCGAGTCGTTGATGTGCAGCGCGCGCAGGCGATCGAGGCCGACGCGCTCGTCGACCTCGCGCACGAGCTCGTCGACCTTCTCTGGATCCGTGACCTCGTACCCCGAGGCATAGAGGTGGCACGAATCGAGACAGAGCCCGAGTCGCGGATGCCCCTCGAGCCGGTCGAGCAGCGTCTGCAGCTCGTCCAGCGAGCGGCCGATCGTGCCGCCGGTGCCGGCCGAGTTCTCGATCAGAAGCCACGTGTCGCCGTCGCAGCGTTCGAGGATCTGCCCCAGCGCCCGGACCGTACGGCTGAGGCCAGACTTGAAGCCGGCGCCGAGATGCGAGCCGACGTGGAAGATCACGCCGTCCGCGCCGATCGCGTTCCCCGCCTCGACGGTCGCCTGGAGCGCGGCGATCGACTTCTTGTGGATCGTCCGGTCGGGCGCCGCCAGGTTGCAGAGGTAGAGCGCATGGCAGACGACGCCGCCGATCCCGTGCTCGATGCGCTTCGCGCGGAACGCCTCGATCGCCTCGGCCGAGTGGTTCGTCGGGCGCCACATCCGCGGGCTCTGTGTGAATACCTGCACGCAGTCGCCGCCGATCGCGGCGATGCGGTCGATTGCCGTGTCGATCCCGCCTGCCGACGAGACGTGCGCCCCGAATTCCACGGCTGCCTACGATAGAGAGCGAGATGTCCCCGAAAGTCCGTATGGCGCCGAGCCCGACCGGCTTCCTCCACATCGGCGGGGTGCGGACGTTCCTCTTCAACTGGCTCTTCGCGCGCCAGCAGGGCGGCGAGTGCCTGCTCCGGATCGAGAACACCGACACGAGCCGCGAGGTCGCCGAGGCGGTCGACCAGATCCAGGAGTCGCTCCGCTGGGTCGGCATCGACTGGGACGGCCCGGTGACCTTCCAGCTCGACACGGCCGACCGCGCGCGCGAGCTCGCGCACGAGCTCGTCGCCAACGGGCACGCGTACGAGGACGATGGGGCGATCCGCTTCCGCCAGCCGAAGGAGGGGACGGTCTCGTGGGTCGACGCCGTCCGCGGCGAGATCGAGTTCAGGAACGAGCTGCTCCCGGACCTCGTGATCGTGCGCTCCGACGGGCGCCCGACCTACAACTTCGTCAGCCCGGTCGACGACATCCTCGACGGGATCACGCATGTGATCCGCGCCGAAGGCCACGTATCGAACACGCCGTCGCAGATCAACATCCTGCGCGCGCTCGGTGCCGACCTGCCGCTGTATGCGCACGTGCCGGACATCAACGGCGACGACGGGAAGAAGCTCTCGAAGCGCCACGGCGCAGCGTCGGTCGACCTGTTCCGCGACGCCGGGTACCTCCCGGCGGCACTGATGAACTTCCTCGCGCTGCTCGGCTGGAGCTACGACGACAAGACGACGATCATGTCGCGTCACGAGCTGATCGAGCGCTTCTCGCTCGAACGCGTCGTGCCGAGCCCGGCGACGTTCGACTACAAGAAGCTCGACTGGATGAACGGCATGTACCTGCGCGCGCTGCAGCCCGACGAGTACGCGCATTTCCTCGAACGCTGGCTCCGCGAGCACGACATCGACTGGCCGCAGCAGCGCGTGTTCGCGACCGCGCCGCTCGTGCAGGAGAAGATCGAGAAGTTCTCGCAGTACCCCGACTTCGTCCGCTTCCTCTTCGAGGACGTCGCACCGCCCGACGGCGTCGACGGCAAGGTCGTCGCTGCGGCGGCCGACCGGCTCGCGCAGCTGCCGACGTGGGAGGCCGCCGCGATCGAGGACGACCTGCGCGGCCTCGTGGAGGAGCTCGGGGAGAAGCCGCGCACCGCGTTCGCGCCGATCCGGCTCGCAGTCACCGGATCGAAGATCTCGCCCGGCCTGTTCGAGAGCCTCGAACTGCTCGGCCGCGACGAGTCGCTGCGCCGGCTCAGGGCCGCGGCCGCCTGAGCGGCTTCGGGCGTGCAAGCGGGTCGAGTGCCCGCTGGAACGTCTGCCACGCCTTCAGGCGGAATTGCTGTGTAGGGAGCGGAAGCCCGTGGCGCGGCGCCCGTGGATTGGAGGCGCGCTGTGCCATTTCTAAGTTACAAACGCCGCGGCGGTCGCCACGGTTACGGACGGTACGCAATGACCGACGCGCACACCGCCAGCGCGCCGGTCGACCACACCGGCCAGAGGCCGAGCGTCGCGCCGAGGACGAACGCGAGCGCGCCGACGAGGGCGAGCAGGAACGCGACGAGCGGCCGCGTCACGCTCTCGTCGCGAACCTCGCCGATCGTCTCCCGGCGTGCGACGGGCGTCGCGAGGCGAAGACGCGCGAGCCGAACGCGGAACAGCGCTCCACGCCATTCGGGTAGCAGCGGCTGGACTGCTTCCGCTCCCTCGTCGGTCAGGGCCTCTGCCACCTCCGCGGTCGCATCGCGCGCCGCATCGAGGGAGGAGCGGAGCTCGACGTGCGCGGTCTCGGCGCCGGGCGGCGGCGCGACGCCGTAGGCGTGTTCGCTGGCGAGGTGCAGCGCGTAGCGAAGCCGGTTGAGCGACACCTCGGCGCGCACGTCGTCGAGGCGGTCGGGTGTGGCGGCGTAGCGGTCGAGGCGCGCGAGCGTGAGCGAGAGCTCCGTCCAGAGCTCGCCCATCTCCTCGGCATACCGATCCGGCGACGTCGTGTTCGGCGCCACAGCTGGAGGTTAGAACATTGTCGATCATTGGTAGCATCGCGACCCCGAAATGCAGGCGCAGATGCCCACTGCGCTCGTCGTCGAGGATGACGCGGCGCTTCGTATGCTCGTGCGCGTGAATCTCGAGCTCGAGGGGTTCGCCGTCGACGAGGCGCGAACGCTCGACGAGGCCGAGGCGGCGCTCGCGCGATCGCGGCCCGATGTCGTCCTCCTCGACGTCCACCTCGAAGGGCGCGAGACGCTCGGCCTGCTGGCGCGCCTGCGCGCCGAGGGTGTCCCGGTTGCGCTCGTCACCGGCTCGGTCGACGTCGACGAGTACCGCGACGCGGCCGACGCCGTGCTGTCGAAGCCGTTCGTCCCCCAAGCCCTCGTCGCGATCGCGAGACGGCTCGCTAGGGTGGAGGTGTGAGCTCGACGCAAGTTCTCTCGCCGACCGACTTCGAGGAGCAGCTCGAGAAATACCTGTACGAGCGCTCGGAGGAGTGGCGCGCGGTGCGCGTCGGCGAGAAAGAGGTGTCGGAGCAGGCGGAGATCGTTCGTCGCTACGCCGACCTGTTCAGCCGTGAGCAGCTCGACGCGCTGCGCGACGCCGAGGGCACGGCCGGTGACGACGCGGAGCGGATCTACCGCTTGCGGAAGACGTGCGAAGGCGGACTGGCGGCGGCGGAGCTCGCTGAGCGCGAGGACGAGCTGGAGAACCGTTTCCTCGCGAAGCGCGTCACGTTCCAGGGCGAGGAGATGCCGCTGCGCAACGCGCAGGCGAAGCTCGCAGTGCTGCCGAGCTATGCCGACCGCGAGGAGCTCGGACGGATCCAGGCGGACGCGAGCGCGAGCTTCAACCCCGACCGGCTCGAGCTGATGCAGGCGAGCGAGGAGCTCGCCGCCGACTTGTCGGGCATCGCCGACGCGATCGAACGGAACGAAGAGGAGAAGGCGCTCTCGCTGCACGAGCTCTCGCGTGCGCTGCACGCGGCGAGCGTCGAGGCGACGAGCAGCTACGCCGCCTTGCGGGAGCGCTGGTTCGGACGGCTCCTCGGTGACGATCGCGACGACATTCCGTCCAGCTTCCACACCGCGTGGATGCGCCGGCTCTCGACGCTCGAGGCGACGTACACGCGCGAGCGCGCGACCGAGGTGTGCCTGCGCACGCTCGAGGAGCTCGGATTCGATCTGACGGCGCAGCCGAACATCAAGCTCGACCTCGACGACCGGCCGCAGAAGTCGCCGCGTGCGTGCGTCATCGCGAGCGACCCACCGAAAGTCGTGCACCTGATCACGCGCGCACAGGGCGGGCTGCACGACTACCAGGCGTTCCTGCACGAGGCCGGCCACGCGCTGCACTACGCCGGCTGCGATCCGCAGCTTCCGTACGTGTTCAGGCGCATCTCGCGCGACCACGCCCTGACGGAGATCTACTCGTACATCGTCGAAGCGATCTCGCGCGAGCCCGAATGGCACGAGCTGCACTTCGGACTGACGCCCGATCAGGCCCAGGAGAACGCGGAGGCGACGACGTTCCTCGAGGCGCTGCTCTATCGCCGCTACGAGGCGAAGCTACGGTACGAGCTCGACTTCTGGTCGCGGTTCACCGTCGACGGCGGCGACTCCGAGGTGTACGAGCGGCTGCTCACCGAGGCGACCGGCGTCCGCTACAAGCGCGACAACTACCTCGCGGACATGGACGCGGGCTTCTACTCGGCGGACTACCTGCGCGCGTGGATCCGCTCGGCGCAGCTGCGCGACTACCTGATCCGCGAGATCGGCACCGACTGGTGGCGCAACGCGAAGACCGGCGACCTGCTCCGCGATCTTTTCCGCGAGGGCACGAAGCCGACGAGCGAGGAGATCGCCGGGCGCCTCGGCTTCGACCCACTCGACACGAAGCCGTTGCTGCACGAAATCGGCGCTTGAGGCGTTCGCTACACTGCGCCCCGCTGCTCGGCCCATTCGTCTAGTGGCCTAGGACACCGCCCTCTCACGGCGGCGGCACGGGTTCGAATCCCGTATGGGCCTCTGGATAGGTCAAAACGAAGAAGCTTGGAAAGGCCGCGAGAGCGGCTTTTTCCCTGCTTAGAGGTAAATCGATCCGAACGCATGTGACGCCCGTCTCGCATCGGCGGCGTCGGTCGTTTCTCAGGCCGGTCGTTTCAGTGGTCTGCGACGTGGCGTGGCCGCTTCGCGCCGCGAGCCGCGCGATCACGGTGCCAGCGGTACAGCCTCGCCCGATGGTGTCTATCGCGATGAATGCCCGGCAAGGCGAGAAGCAGCAATAACGCCCCAATCAGCCCCAGAGCCAGCAGCACGTTTACGAGCAATGTCATTGTGGTTGACATGACCGTACAACGGACAACGGGGCTCGATGGTTACGGCCTCCACCCGGTCGTCCAACTGATGCTGCGTTGTTGACGCATGGCTCACATCGAAACGTCGTTCCCACGATGCGCTTTTCGGGCTGTGCGCCTCCCCATCCGAATCGTTCTTCGCGGCACATTCGTTCACCGGCTGTGAGCGAGCTCACCGCCAACCACCTGAAACTTCTTGAGCAGGTCGGACTCTCAGGGATCGAACCTGAGCGCGTGCGCGACGGCCGTGATTTCGGTCATCTCGAACGATTGGGACTCGTTGTGTTCTGGCAGATCGGGCGAGGGCGCCCGGATGGAATCTACGGCGCGGGTGTTGCGCCTGGCCGCTGGTATCTCTCGCATGCGGGCGCAGAAGCAATCGGTCTCATCGGGCGTCCTCTCCGCCTGTCCTAGTTGCGGGGACGCTGCCGGCGGTCGATCAGTGGGCGACGGAGTGCCAGCCCGAAGTTCACGATGGCGCAGGCTGGGCAGTAGAACGCGAGCGCCGGCGGCTCACCGAGCTCCGGATCGTCGGTGCGGAAGGCACGCCATCCTCGCCAATACAGGCCGCTCGAGATTCTGCACTCGATGCAATGGATGGCCGCGGACTTCCTTAGGTGATCCCGGCCGCTCGCGTTCACAGACTGCCTTTGTTCGCCCATCCCAGTGGCATCGTGCGCCGTGCCCGCGGCTTCTTCTACTGACCAGACGGGCCGACTCAACGCCACTTCGGTTGTGGCTCGAACGAGGGACTCTTCAATCACGCTACGCCGCGAAGGCGTGACACGGCAGATGGTTTTCGGCCTGTCTCCGAGAGCAAGGAATGGGTTGCGAGCGAAACGTGGCGCTGCGTTCTCCTTGGGGAACGGGTCAGCACCGTTCGAGGGACTTGAACTGGGCGCGGCAAGCGCCGATAGTTGTCTCCGCGTGCGGCGCGATGCGGTGACTGTCAGCGGCAACTTCGGTTTGGCGCTTCTGCACGGCCTCGCCCTTTCGGCGGGGCTCTGGTATCTGCTGCTGTTCGCCGTGCTCAGGCTCGCCTAACCCCAAGGCTCAGTCGTTGGGCGCGAGCGCGACCGTCCTTTGCAGGGCGTTGACCCGAAAACGCGAAAGGCCGTTACTGGCGGCGGGTCGGCCCAAATCTCTCCCCTTGGGCCTCCGCCGCCATCTTTTCTCGCTACCTGCGAACGGCAATGTACGGACTCAGTTAAGCCGGGTTCGCCGCGTGAGCCGCTCTGGGAGTATCGGTGCTGCGGCCGACCTGACAGTCCCGTTTACCGGGGAGAGTTCGGGCTCGTAGGTCGGCCGCGTAAAGAATCGCTGCCGGTAGGCCGATACCGAGGATCGGCGGAGCGGGCGGAGCTATTCGTCGGGGAGAGCGCTTCGCCGCTCTGATAGCAGTCCCCCGGACCGACTCAGTAAGCGCCGGTGCGGGTTCGGTTAAGAGCGGGAGGAGACTTCGAGCTGGTAGGTCGACCGCTTAGAGACTGCCCCTTCGGCCGACGTATCCGGCCGGCACTAGTCGACGAGGAACGCGACCAGCATCGCGAGCGCCGTCCAGATCGCAGCGAGGACAACGAGAGCCAACGCGACCCAGATACCCGAGGCATACCGGGGATGACCGACACCGCCCTGGCGCATCGGGCGATCCTACGATCAACGTTGATGGCGCGCAATCCGGCGACCCCTCCTGTTGTCGGAAGGAGATCCGTCGTTCATGGGTGGCGGGCGGGATCGCCGCGATGCCTGTGCCTGACGTGCGCCTACTGGCGCCTGTCCCGGTTCAGATCGTGACGTTGAAAGAGGTCGCCGACGGTTGGAAGACCGCCCGTATCGATCCTCGACCGGAACCAGACGGCGTCCTGGCATATACCGGGCGGCATACCCCAGGCCAAGAAACACCCTCGTTTGCAGGAGGGAGGAGCCAGTCCCGTAAGGCCTTCTCTCCTTCTGCCTTCGAGCTGCTCCAGCTCGTCGCTACGTAGCAGCCGATACATGTCACCGGCGTCGCGTTCGACTATCTGAACGCTGCCGGCTCCGGGCATAGTGTGCGGTCCGCAATGGCGATGACCGCATTTCATCGCTTCACGAGGCGCCTGCTGTGGCGCACCGCTGGTTTGTGTGCGCTCTTGCTCGTCGCCGCCTGGATGTTCGGGGCGGGGCCGGTCTGGCAGATCGTCGAGTGGATCCCGATGACGATCGTGGTCGTGCTCGTCGTCGCGCACCTCGCGTCGCTCATCCGCGCGCGCGGCTAGCCCTTACGCAGGGCGGATCGTGATGCGGAGCCGCACCCGGCTCCGGCACTCCTGCGTCATCGCAACCTGACCCGCCGTCGTCGCGTTGCGGAAGACGACCTCGGAGTCGGCCGGGTCGATCTCCGAGCGCAGGATCGTGTAGCCGGCCGCGGCGAGCGCAGTTTGGAACGCGGCATTCGCGTCCTTCAGCACCCCGGCGCGGAAGCCGCTCACGACCGTCGTGGGTCCTTCGAGTGAGCGCTGCGTGTACGTCGACCCCGCGGCAGGGAACGCGACCTGCGCGCGTGCAGTTGGGGCCGCGTCGCACGGACGGACGAAGGCCGCCGGCAGCGGCTCCGCCTCAGCTGTGCGGAACGCTTCGGCGAGGCGGTGATGTTCGAACGTGACTGCGAGGGCGGATCCGGCAAGCACGACCGCGCCGGCACCGAGCAGCCCGAGTTTGATCGTGCGCGCCCGCGCCTGCCAGCCGAATTCGAGCCCGACGAGGACCACGAGCGCCAGGACGGCCGCCGCCGCGCCGACGACGAACGGCGCGCGCGGGCTCACGTACGTCCACAGCACACCGGCGACGACGCTCGCAACGAGCGACGCGGCAGCGGTGGCGAGGAAGAAGATGCCGTACGCGGTGCCGACTGCCGCACGATTCGGCAGCGTGTCCGCGATCCACGCACGCGCGACGCCTTCGGTCGCCGCGATGTACACGCCGTAGACCGCAAACAGCGGCCACACCGTCCAGCCGTGCGATGTGATCGCGAAGCCGAAGTAGACGAGCGCGAACATCGCGAGCCCACCGCCGAGCAGCAGGGAACGGGGGACACGATCGGAGAGCGCACCGAACGGCCACGAGAGCGAGCAGTAGATGACGTTGTAGACCGCGTACGCGAGCACGACCACGACCACTCCGAGCCCGAGATCACGGGCCCGTAGCACCAGGAACGCGTCGCTCGAATTGCCGAGCGAGAACAGCACCCAGACGGCGATCGCTCCCCAGAACACTGGCGGCAGCGCGTCGCGCTCGGCGACGGCTGCCGCGGCGCGCGCCGGATCGTGGCCAGGCGCCTCGCGCACGCCGCGCAGCACGATGAGAGTGACCACGCCGAGCCCGGCCGCGACCCAAAGGATGCCGCGGAGCGCCACACCATTCTCGAGGAGGATCACGGCGAGCAGCGGGCCGAGGACCGCGCCGGCGGTGTCCATCGCCCGGTGGTAGCCGAAGCTCGAGCCTCGGAGCTCCGCCGGTGTCGAGTCGCTGATCAACGCGTCGCGCGGCGTGCTCCGCGCGCCCTTGCCGAGCCGGTCGACGATCCGCCCGGCCAGCACGAGCCCCCAGCCGGGAGCGGCCGCCAGCATCGCCCGAGCGGCGGTAGACGCGCCGTAGCCGCCGATGATCCACGGCTTCCGCCGGTCGCCCATTCGATCGGACACCCAGCCCGAAAGCAGGCGGACACCGGTCGCCATCGCCTCGGCGATCCCCTCGATCAGCCCCACGATCGCGACGGGCGCCCCGAGCGTCACCGTCAGGAACAGCGGGACGATCGGGTAGGCGAGCTCGCTGGCGGCGTCGTTCGCCAGGGAGATCCACCCGAGCTTGCGGACGTTCGCCGGCAGCCGCCTCCGGGCAGCCTCGATCCGGGTCAGTAGCGGTGGCAAACTCATAGAGGTTCGCCTATCCTCCTGTCCGCAGACGATTCCTGCAGTCCGAACAAGGGGGAGTGGTGCTGAAAGACGGAAGCCGTCTCTACAAGATCGAGACGACCCTCGCAGCCATCAGCGGCGTTCTTGGTGTCCTCACGTTCTTCTGGCACGACTGGCTCGAGGTGACGGGCTGGGATCCCGACCACCACAACGGCTCTGCCGAGTGGGTCATTGCGGTCGTGCTGATCGCAGTTGCAGTCGCCCTCGGAGCGATGGCCCGCCGGGAGCACCGGCGCGGCCTCCCCGCCGTCGGCGCGGCCTAGCCGCTCCGCAGGGACTCTCGCGCGTCCTCCTGGTCAGCGAATGCTGATCAGGAGGACGATGCAGGCGAGCAGGACGAAGAACGCGAGATCGATCGCAGCCGTCCGGATCGACGCGCGCAGCACATAGGCGCCGGCAGTCGCAGGGAAGCCGCGCCGCTCATCCTGCCCTCCGTCAGCGTCGAGCCTCGTCGCCCCTTCCGCATCGACCGCCAGGCGTTCCGGCTCCCGCTCAGGTTCCGGCGGCGGCTCGGCCGCCAGCGACGCGAGCCGTCGCAGCTCGGGATCGACGAGCATCAACTCCGGCGAGACAACCGAGTCGGCTGCCGCCTGCTCCAGCTCGCGCAGCCACACGATCAGCTGGCCAAGTAGCACGATCGGATACTCCGGCGAGAGCGAGAAGCTCGCGTCGGCGCGCGGGAACAGGAGCTCGAACTCCTTCGCCGTCGGCGAGCCCTCGAGCGCCGCTCGCACCGAGTTGCGGGCGTTCGCGTAGACCAGCAGGCCGGAAGGCCCTGGTTGAAGCGCGGTTGCGGAGGCGACCTCGAGGGTCGTGCGCAGGCGTGTCAGCTGCCGCAGTTCGTTCGACACGTTCTCATCATGGTCGACTCCAGGGAAAGTTGCGAGGCGGCCCAGGCTGCGGCGCATAGGGCCGCCTCGCAGGAGCGGAGCTTGCGGGGGGTCTGGCCGCAAGCACCGCTCCCGCGAACGTTACGGATTTCCCCGGCGCATGTGCGTTCAATTGGCCGAACGTCCCATCCGGCGGTCGGGCGAACTCGCTCTACAGCCCGAGCCCCCGCCGGCCGATAACGCGAGCCTATGAATGCGGCAACGGAGCTCGCCCAGGCGAGCACAGATACGACTCCGCCCGAGCGTGCGTGGGCCCAGGCGGAGTTCGAGGCGCTGAACGAGGACGAGATCGTCGGTCTTCTCCTCAGGCGCATGCGCAAGCTGAGCGAGCGTGGGTGGGATCCCTGCGAGGCGCTGGTCGCCGCGAGCAGGATCCATCTCGCGATCCAGTAGAGCGCACCCGAAATCGAGCGGCGCGGCGAGACCTGCCGGCCTCGGCCGGCGGGAGGTGGGTCTCGCCGTTTCGCCCTGCTCCCTCACACGCCCCGCCGCATCGGGCGCCGGAGCCGGCTGCACGATCCTCTCAGGTCCGGAACGACGAAGGGAGGGCTCTCGCCCTCCCTTCGCAACCTGCCGTTCTGGGGTCCCGGCTTTACGCGGCCTTGACCAGGGCCTTCGGAGGAACGATGACCTTGTAGGTCGTCGACTTGCCACCCTTGACCTTGTAGATCGTGACCGGGTTCGAGGTCACGTCGCCGTTCGCGTTGAACGAGACGTTGCCGAGGATCGAGCCCTTCAGATGAACCTTGAAGAGCTGCTTCGCGATGTCGGCACGCGTGCCGTTCGACTGCGAGATCGCCTGGACCATGACCTCGGCCGCCTGCGCCGCGTACACCGCGTACGGGTCAGGTGGTCGGTGATCGGCCCTGCCGAACGACTTGACGAACGCTGTGCCTGCGCCCTTCAGCTGGGAGTTCGGCAGACCGGCGACCGAGACGTAGGCGCCCTCCGCCGCGGTGCCCGCACCCTGGACGACCGCCGAGACCGGCGTGAAGCCGTCGGGCGCCATGATCTTCGTGCTCGCCGGAAGACCGGCGCGGATGTCCTTGATCAGCTTGCCGCCGTTCTCGCAGATCAGGCCGCCGAGGAACACACCTGTTGCCCCGGATGCCTTGATCTTGACCGCGAGCGCCTCGTACGAGGACGCCTTGCCGTCCCACGCCGTGAAGCCGACGACCTTGAGGCCGAGCTTCTTCGCCGCGTTCCGGAAGTTGATCGCGACGCCGAGTCCGTACGCCTCCTTGTCGTTGAGGATGAAGACCTTCTTCACGCCCAACGTCTTCGTGAGCACGGCATCCGCCGCACCCTGGTAGTCGTCGGCCGCCACGACACGCACGTAGTTGCGCTTGCCGGTCGGGTAGTACTTGCCCGGCTCACCGGCGACCGTGCCCGGGCCCGGGTGGGTCAGGCCGACGTAGGTGTTCGCAGGGCTGACCACCGCGATCGGGCCGTTCGCGGCACGGTTCAGGATCGGCACCAGGATCTCGGCGGCACCCGAGTTGAAGGTCCCGATCACGCCGCCGACGCTGGAGTTCTGGGCGTAGGCATTCGCGTTCGCGGACACCTTGCCCGAGTCCCACTTGCCGGCTTGCGCGGTCGCGTCGTCGCAGCTCTGGTAAGCGAGCGTGTACTTGCCCGCCTGCCAGTTGTGCCGCTTGAAGACGAAGCTGATCGCCCGCGTCATCTGTGACGTCTGTGACCGGCCCGAGCCCTCGAGAGGCAGGTCGGACGCAATCAGGATCTTGCCGCCGCTGTTCTGGATCGCCGAGCACGATGACGCAGGCAGCGGCGTGGCGCCGCTCCGTGCAATCGCACCGCTCACCATCGTCGCAAGTGCGACGATTGCGATCAGCGCGGAGGCACCGGCGCCCACGTAGATGTGCTTCTTCACTCGTCCTCCTGTCTGGGGGGTCAGGGGAATCCGCAAGAGCATAAGCAAAGACGCCAAAACCGCCAACTGAGTACCATCGCGCGGGCGTGCGCGTCGGCCTGCTTCTCCTCCCGTGCTTGCTCCTGCTCGTCGGCTGCGGGGTCGAGAAGAAGGCGACGGCGTCGACGACCGCGATCACCGCGACGCTCCACACGCTTCCAGATCTGCACCCGCCGCTCCTTCGCATCGACGACCCGGCGACCGGCACGGCCCCCGGCTATGTGATGTTCGCTCAGAAGGGCGGCAAGAACCGGCCGAGCGGCGCCGTGATCGCCGACAACCGGGGCAGGATCGTCTGGTACCACGAGGTGCCAAAGGGGCTCGAGGCGACCGACTTCCGCGCGCAGACCTACCGCGGCAAGCCGGTGCTCACCTGGTGGCAGGGGATCATCTCGAAGGCCGGCATCGGGCGGGGGTCGTACGAGGTGTACGACGCCTCGTACCATGAGATCGCGACCGTGAAGGCGGCGCACGGGCTCGACGGCGACCTGCACGAGTTCCAGTTGACGCCCCGCGGCACCGCGTACATCACGATCTACCACGAGGTCCCCGTCGACCTGCGTTCGGTCGGCGGGCCGAAGGACGGGTATGCCGAGGACAGTGTCGTCCAGGAGATCGACATCCAGACCGGCGAGGCCGTCTTCGAGTGGCACAGCCTCGACCACGTGCCGCTGACGGAGTCGATCCAGGCGCACCGCGAGCCGGCACTGCATGCGACGAAGAAGCGCCCGCTCGACTACTTCCACGTCAACTCGATCGCCGACGGCCCCGGCGGGACGATCCTCATCTCGGGCCGCAACACGAGCGCGCTCTACCTCATCCGCCGCGACGGCTCGATCGTCTGGCGGCTCGGCGGGAAGCGCAGCGACTTCGGCCCGGCGGCAGCGGTCAAGTTCCGCTATCAGCACAACGCACGCTTCCACGGCTCGACGACGATCTCGCTGTTCGACAACGGCGCGATCCCGAAGGAGGAGCCTTTCACGCGTCCGCTCGTCCTGAAGATCGACCCGGCGACGATGACCGCGAAGATCATGAAGACGTTCGTGCACCCGAAGAAGCTCAGCTCGCCGTTCGAGGGGAACCTCGAGCTGTTTCCCGGTGGCGGCGCGTTCGTCGGCTGGGGCGGCATCCGCAAGCTGACCGAGTTCTCGCCGTCCGGAAAGGTGCGGTTCCAGATGACGCTGCCCTACGGCGACACGTATCGCGGCTACCGGCTGGCGTGGACGGGCGAACCAGGCGGCAAGCCGCTCGTCGTGGTCGACGGCGACCGCGTCTACGCGAGCTGGAACGGGAAGCGCGGTGTCGCGCGCTGGCAGGTCCTCGCCGGGCCCGACGCCGACCACCTCGCTGTTGTCGCGTCCCGGCCGTGGGGTGGGCTCGAGACGACGATCGGGCTCGAGACGCCGCCGAGGGCGGTGGCGGTGCGCGCGCTCGACGCGGCGGGCCACCCGCTCGGCCGTTCCGACGCGATCACGCCGTGAATGCCGACCGGCACGCCGGGTCGTCGCAGGCCGCCGCTAACGTTGGGTTCAGATTCTGAGCCTCCTGTCCGATAAGCACCCCTGACATGGTCCAAACAGTGATTTCCCGCCTACGCCGCAGCTGTGCCGTCGGTGTCGGCATCGACGTGGTCGAGGTTGCAGACGTCTCCGCGGCACTCGCGTCGCCCCGTGCCGACAGGTACTTGGAAATGGTCTATTCGGAGGCCGAGCGGCGCGACTGCGCAACGCAGGACGGCGGAGTCGATGCCGGAAGGCTTGCGGCCCGTTTTGCCGCCAAGGAAGCCGCCTGGAAGGCGCTCGGTGATGCGGCCATGCAGCTGGACTGGCGCTCGGTCGAAGTCGTCCGCGGCCGTCATGGACAGCCGTCTCTGCGGCTCAATGCTCCCGCCGCCCGGATCGCGCAGTCGCTTGGCGTTCGGCGACTCGCGGTGAGCCTGACGCACGAGCCCACCTACGCCGCAGCCGTGGTGGTGGCGACCAGATGAAGGGCGAGCGGATCCGGAAGGTGCTCGCGACGCACGGCCGGCTGCCGGTGGCCGCGGACGGGCTTCCCGATGACGCGAACCTCTACTCAGCCGGGATGACCTCGCACGCGAGTGTGAACGTCATGCTGGCGCTCGAAGAGGAATTCGACGTCGAATTTCCCGACGAGATGTTGACACGGAGCGCGTTCGAGAGCATCAACTCGATCTCGGGCGCGCTTGCGACTCTGGGGGTCGAGTGATGGCCACGGTCGACGCAGGCGCGACGTTCGCAGAGGAGATCAGCCGCATCGCCGACGAGGTCGCAGCGGCTCACGCCGACAGCGTCGACAAGGAAGCGCGCTTCCCGACCGAGACGTTCGACGCCCTCAAGGGCGCAGGCGCCCTCTCGGCGCTCGTGCCGGAGCATTTGGGCGGCGGCGGTCTTGGGATTGCCGACGCGGCGGCTGCGTCATTCGAGCTCGGACGCCGGTGCGGTGCGAGCGGCCTCGTGTTCGCGATGCACCAGATCCAGGTCGCGTGTCTCGTGCGCCACTTCGACGACTCGCAATGGTTCGAGGAGTATCTGCGTTCGCTGGTCCGCGAGCAGCGCTTGATCGCGTCGGTGACGTCCGAGGTAGGGACCGGCGGGGACACCGGACGCTCGATCGCGGCGGTCACTCCGACGGACGCGACGACGTTGACGTTCGAGAAGCAGGCCCCGACCGTCAGCTACGGCGCCCACGCGGACGACCTGCTGACGACGCTTCGGCGCTCGCCCGACGCCGATGGCGGGGAGCAGGTGGCAGTTCTGACCTCGAAGGAGCAGGTCGAGCTGGAGCCGAAGGGCACGTGGGACCCGTTCGGGATGCGCGGGACGTGCTCGCCGGGATTCGTCGTACGCGCGTCGTTCGCCAACGAGCAGATCTTGCCTCAGCCGTTCTCGACGATCGGGTCGGAGACGATGGTGCCCGTCTCACATCTGCTGTGGTCGCATGTCTGGCTCGGCATCGCGACCGACGCCTTCGACCGTGCACGGGCGTTCGTTCGCGCGTCGGCGAAGCGGGCTCCGGGCGAGCCCGTGCCTGCGGCCACTCGGCTCTCACATCTCATGACGCAGCTGTCGCTCCTCCGCGGCGAAGTCGAATCTGCCTTGCAGGAGTTCCTGGCGGCCGACGCGACGCCGAATCGCGAACGGCTCGCAACGATGGCGTCCGCGCTGCGCTTCAACAACCTGAAGATCGCCTCCTCCGAGCAGGCGCCGCGCGTCTGCCAGGGCGCGATGAACGTGTGCGGGATCGTCGGGTTCCTGAACAACACGCCCTACAGCGTGGGTCGCCATCTCAGAGACACGATGTCTGGGGCGCTGATGATCGCGAACGAGCGGATCCACCAGACCAACGCGTCTCTGCTTCTCGTCGCAAAAGAGATCTAGGTCGTGTCTGCGGTCGCGTCAGGGCGGGATCGCTCCGCCTTTCTTGCGGAACTCATTGCGGCCGGGCTCTTCGTCCCGAGCGGCGTCGACGGCGTCTACGGGCGCGGTGGACGGTTCGAAGAGATTCGAACGTCGGTCGAGGCGCTGATCACGCGCCGCTCGATCAACGTCGATCCGGAACGGATGGCGTTCCCGCCGCTTCTGCCGAAAGAGCAGCTCGAGCGGATCGGCTACCTCTCGTCGTTCCCGCACCTCGCGGGGACGATTTTCTCGTTCGAAGGCGACGAGTCGGAGGCGCTCGAGCTCGAGCGCCGGGTCACCGAGGGAGAGGACTGGAGCAGCCTGCAGAGCCAGACGGCCCTCGCCCTGATCCCGGCTGCGTGCTACCCGGTGTACCCCGCAGTCGCCGCGCGCGGCCCGCTGCCGGCCGAGGGCGTCACCGTCGACTTGGGAGGCTCGTACGTCTTTCGCAACGAGCCGTCGAACGATCCGGCCCGTCTGCAGATGTTCCACCAACGGGAGATGGTGCGCTTGGGCGAGCCCGACCAGGTGCTCGAGTGGCGTGACGCATGGTCGCGGCAGGCGGTCGAGATCCTCGGCGCGCTCGGCCTCGACGCCAAGGCGGATCTCGCGTCGGACCCGTTCTTCGGCCGCAGCGGCAAGATGCTCGCGCGAAGCCAGCGGTCTCAGGCGCTGAAGCTCGAGGTGCTCGTCTCGATCACTGCGGACGAGCCGACCGCGGTCGCGTCCTTCAACGCCCATCGCGAGCACTTCTCGTCGGTGTTCGATCTCAGGCAGCCGAACGGGGAGCAGGCACACACGGCGTGCGTCGGCTTCGGCCTCGAGCGCATCACGCTGGCGCTGCTCAGCAGGCACGGCCTCGATGTGGCGAGTTGGCCGAGCGACGTAACCGCGGAGCTGGGGGCCGGCCCGAGCGCATGATGGTGAGGCTGTTCGACGTCGACCCTGACGGGTATCGGTCGCACCCGCTCCACGCCGACGAGCGGGCGTTCGCCGAGACGAACTGCTACGCCGATATCGTCATCGAGCTGCTGCATGCCCGCGGCGACGAGCCAACCGCGGCGATCGGACGCGCAGTTCGCACCGATTTCGAAGGCGACCAGTGGACGTTCTTCAAGCCCGATCCGCACGACCTCGAAGCCCTCTTCGGGCTCGACATCCACGAAGTGCAGCCGTACCGTCCTCTTCCGGAGCAGATCGCCGAGCAGATAGCGGACGGCCGGACGCTGATCATCGAGCTCGACTCCTGGTATCTCCCCGATACGCACGCGACGGCCTACCGGCGCGAGCATGTCAAGAGCTCGGCCGTGATGGCTGCGATCGACACCGACGCAAAGCAGCTCCACTACTTCCACAACCGGGGGCTGTACGCACTCGAGGGTGAGGACTTCGATGCGGCGCTTCGTCTTCACCTGCCGACTGGGGACGATCACCTCCCGCCGTACACGGAACTCGTCCGGTTCGACGCTGGTGCGCGCCTCTCGGGCGCGGAGCTGAAGGAAGAAAGCCGACGCCTGCTTCGCGCACACCTTCGCCTTGCACCTCGGTCGAACCCGTTCGTGCGTTTCGCCGCGTCGCTCGAGACCGCTCTGCCGAGGCTGCTTGAGCAGAGCCATGAGGAGTACCACGCGTACGCATTCGCCACGGTGCGCATGGCCGGCTCTGCCTTCGAGCTCTGCGGCTCGTACGTCGACTGGCTGTTCGGAGACCAGGCGGCGGTCGCGCGTGAGCGCTGCAACGCGATCGTTGCCGGTTCGAAGGCGCTGTCGTTCAAGTTTGCGCGCCGCAAGCCGTTCGACGTGGAGCCGCTCGTCATGCAGCTCGGCAGAGCGTGGGACGAGGCGATCGAGTCGATCGCCGCGCTCGCGGCATGAACTGGGAATCGGCGTCGGTCCCGGCGGGGACGTTCGACGACCCGCCCCGCAAAGACCAGGTCGAGTGGCGCGCGGTGTCGCTGCCGGCGCGCGGGAGTGACGACGAAGACCACTGGTTCCGGACGACGATCGCGTTGACGACCGCGATGACCCTCCGTTTCGGCGGCCTCGCGACGGTCTGCGAGGTCTTCGTCGACGGAGCGCGCCTGGTGACGAGCGACTCGATGTTCGTTCGCCATGACGTTCAGGTCTCCGCGGGCGAGCACGAGCTCGTCGTGTGCTCACGCGCTCTGACGCCGCTGCTCGGCATTCAGCGAAAGCCGCGGGCGCGCTGGCGGTCGCGAGTGCCGGTCGACGGCAATCTCCGCTGGTTCCGCACCTCGCTCCTCGGCCGAGCGCCGGGCTTCGCTCCGGCGCCTCCACTCGTCGGCCCGTGGCGTCCGGTCGAGCTCGTCGGTGCGTCGACCCCGGAGATCGAGGTTCGCACGGCGCTCGACGGGAACGACGGGCTGGTCGCGGTGCGCTGCGCGGACGAGGCCGGAGAGCTGGAGGTGAACGTTGCAGGTGCTACCGAACGGCTGGCGGCGGGAGGCGGGACGATCCGCGTTCCGAGTCCCGAGTTGTGGTGGCCGCACACACACGGCGAGCCGCACCTCCACGACCTGCACGTCCGCGTCGAGGCGGGGGAGGCGCATCGGCGGATCGGCTTCAGGGAACTCGGGTACGCCGCCGACGTGGGGCGCGACGGCCTCGATCTGCACGTGAACGGACAACCGGTGTTCGTGCGCGGGGCGGTCTGGACTCCGACTCCGCTTGGTGAGGAGCGCGCGACGCTCGAACGCGCCCGCGACGGCGGCCTCAACATGGTGCGCGTGGTCGGGACGATGGTCTACGAAGGCGCGGCGTTCCACGATGCGTGCGACGAGCTCGGGATCCTCGTGTGGCAGGACCTGATGTTCGCGAACCTCGACTACCCGTTCGAGGAGCCCGCGTTTCGTGCGCTCGTCGACGAGGAGGTGCGCCAGGCTCTCGCGCGCGTGTCCGGCCGGCCGAGCCTCGCGGTCGTATGCGGGAACAGTGAGGTCGAGCAACAGGTCGCGATGCTCGGCCTTGCTCCGGAGATGGGCCGCGGCGAGTTCTTCGGCGAGGCGCTTCCTGGACTCGTCCGTGCGGCTGGAATCGACGCCGCATACATTCCGTCGGCGCCAACCGGCGGAGCGCGCCCGTTCCGGACCGATGCAGGCGTTGCGAATTACTTCGGCGTGGGTGCATACCTTCGTCCACTCGACGACGTTCGACGCGCGTCGGTCAGGTTCGCATCCGAGTGCCTCGCTTTCGCCAACGTCCCGAACGAAGCGCCGCCGGACCGTCGAGCCGGCGTCATGCGGGACGTCGGTGCCGACTGGGACTTCGCCGACGTGCGCGACCACTATCTCCGTGAGATTCACGGTGTGACAGTGGAGGACAGCGACTACTGGGACCAGGCACGCCACGTCACCGGGGAGCTGATGGCAGCGGTCTTCGGCGAGTGGCGACGTGAGTCGTCGCCGTGCACCGGCGGCATCGTCCTGTGGTTGCGTGATCTCGTGCCCGGCTCCGGGTGGGGGCTGCTCTCGAGCGATGGTCTGCCGAAGCTCGCCTGGCACCACCTGCGCCGTGCAGTCGCACCGATCGCCGTCTGGTTCGTCGACGAGGGGCTCAACGGGCTCGTGCTGCACATGGCAAATGACACTCCGCGTCGCATCGCGGCGACGTTGCGGCTCTCGCTGTACCGAAACGAGGAGCTTCTCGTCGACGAGGTCGAGACGTCGGTACAGCTCGAGTCCCACAGCATCCGGGAAGACGACGTCGAGACCATCCTCGGGAGATTCGTCGACATCGGTTACACCTACCGGTTCGGAGAGCCGCAGCATGACACGGTCGTCGCGACCCTGATCGGCGACGGCCTCGATCTCTCGACGGCGTTCTTCACGCCTGCGGGGATCGAGGGGCGCGGTCGCGGCACCGCCGAGGAACTTGGGTTGCGGGCCGAAGCGCAGCGTGATGGTGGTGCGGTCGACGTGCGCCTCGTCGCGACCCGTGTCGTTCGATGCGTGCGTCTCGTCGCAGTGGGAGCTGCGCCGGAGGACGACGGGTTCGATCTGGAACCTGGGCGGTGGAAAACCGTGCGGATGGCGCCGTGCGCCGCGGGGCTGGTTCAACTGAATGCACTGAACCTCGTAGGCTCGCTCGACGTGATCGTCCCCTGATCGAGCAGGCGGGCCGGCCTGTTCCTAGCTGCGGCCGACGAGGTGCGGATTCTCCGGTTCAAACTCGCGCGGGCCTCGCGCCACGCGAACCGCTCGATCTGCGCTTCGATCCGGGGAGCGGCGGCCGGGTTTCCCGGCCGCCGCTCCCGCGTTGGTCAGTGCCTGCTCGCCTTGCAGCTCGAGTTGAGCTGCGGGTTCGACATGACCGGGCTCGTGAGCGTCCCGGCGTACCGGGCGACATTAGGAACGCCGTACTGGGCGTCCTTGCCGAAGTCGTCCGTGGTGACTCCCTGGATGTCGTTGCCGAAGTTCCACACACAGAGGCCGTGGCCTGACTTGTGGCCCTGGGGGGCCGCCGTCGTGGAGTCGGTCTGGGCATCCGGAGACGACGTCTCCGAGCTCGGGAAGCCGGTCGGAGCCGACATCTTGCCGATCGACCAGAACGGATAGAAGTTCGCGCCGTGCGGCTTGGCCTGGCACCCGTTGCCGGTCGTGGTGTCGCACGCTGCGTCCGAGCCCGCAGAGTTCGTCTCCAGCTGAATCTGCGGATACGGATCGCCCTTGGCGTCGAACGGGCCTGCGTAAGCGAACGTTGTCGGGTGGTTGCTCGTCCCATCCGGCCAGACGGCCTGGTACGAGGTCCCGTCGAAGTCCAGGTCGCCATTCTCGACCAGGTTGTCCTGGCAGCCTGCAATAGGCCACGTCGACGTGGTCGCCCCGTTGAACATCACGCTCGGGTCGACCGGCCGGAAGCCGGCGGGGACGCAGATCGCGTCCTCGAACTCACAGAGCGCGTTCCCCGTGAAGTTGGGTGCTGGACATGCAGCACCCCCAGAGGTCGTCGAGTTCTGGCAGTCGCCTGTGTTGAAGTCGCACGGCCCCTCGCCGACGGTGTTGCCCTCGCTCGAGCCGTTGCACGTCTGGAACGTGTACGGGTCGAACGGGAGCAATGCAGCACCCGTGGAGTCGACGAGCGCATTCGACACGCCTGCGCACGTCTCGAAGTGACCGAGCTCGTCCTCCATCAGCACGCCGCCCTCGAGCGCGGCCCACGGAACCTGGTTCTGCTGTTTCGCGGTGCTGTACTCGGGATGGAAGCTGAACTTCTGCACGCTGCAGTCGGAGATATTCGTGTTCTCGAACCCGTTCGCGGCGCTCGCCACCATGAACCCCGATTGGCCTGTGGTGAAGTCTCGGACCACCACCTTGAACCCGTCGTCGGTGTCCTTGAGGGTGATCTTGATCGAGTCGCCCTGGTTCATCATCAACGTCTTCGCGTTCGGGGTGAGGCTTTGCGCGTTGACATCGGGCGGGCCTGGAGGACCAGCCGGGACGCCGTCGCGCTGGATGTAGGCGAAGTTCTGCGGCTCGATGCAGTTGTTGTTGCACGCGCCGGTGGCGTCGCACTCGAGGCTGTCGATCGTCAACGCGGCACACCAGTGCGTGGCGTCGCAACTCGGCCCGTCGATGAACGGCTGATATCCCGGTGGATACAACTGCATCTCTTCGAAAGCGGAGCCCGCGTCCGTCGGTGCTCCCAGGCCGGTGTTGGAGTCGCTGTCCGGCTTGCACGGATTCTGCGGGAACGAGTTCGGATCGCAGATCGGGATGCCGAACCACGGCGCAGGGCTCAACTCCGCGTAGTCGGTGACCGAGCCGTCCAGCGTCGGGGCGGCCTTTGGATCGACCGGCAGCTGGGCGTAGTACGTCATGTGGTTGCCGCTGCCCTTGGCCGACGAGATGAACTTCACCGACGGCTCGTCATGACCGACATACCACCCGTTGTCGGTGAATCTCGAACCTTTCCCGTTCTTCATCGTGATCGGATCGGTGCAGAGCGCCATCATGGCCTGCTTGACGGACTTGTACTCAGGGCTCCAGCCGTTGCAGTCGCGTTCACCCTGGCCCTTCGCCGACGAAGTCCCCGGGACGGCGGATCCGCCGTTTCCGCCCGGGCTGGCGGCAACAAGAGTCAGCGCGATGGCAACGCTCAGGGCGAGTAGCCCCAGGAAGCCCGCAATACCTCGTCTCATGAATCCTCCCCGCCTGCCTGTCGTGAGAGAAATACGAAGCGCGGGAAGTATTTCGTGTTTCCGTCCGGATGCAAGCGGGTACCCTCTTTCGAGGCATCGTCTGTTGACACGAGGTGAAGGGAGCGGTCAACGATGAAGCAGTCACGCGGAGCTTTTCTTGCCGCCATCTGGCTCGTGGCACTGGTCGTCGTGCCGTCCTCGAACGCCCGGTCGGGGCAGTTCGACGGCAAGGTGTGTGGGCTCGTGACGTCCGCAGCGCAGCGGGTTGCCGGCGCGCCGGCGCCGTGTGTGCAGTCGAGCATGAAGTCCCTGCAACTGACCCATCCGACCATCTGGGTCGCGAACTGGGGAACGAGCAACGTTCCGGGCGGCCCCGAGCACTTCATGACCGTACAGGTGGGCCCGCCGGCGGTTGCGATCGACTTTCGCAAGTCCCCGAAACTGAACCCGATTCGCCTCAAGTACGTCGGGCCGGTGCAGCTCGCCGCAGGCGTCAAGGGCTACTACGCACTGTCCGGCTACAAGGGCACGGCTGGTGGCCGCGGGACGATCAAGTTCATGAAGGACGGCTATCTCTGCCAGATGACGGTCGTCGATGCGACGCGGAACGTGCTGCCCGGGCTCTTGGCAGTCGCGAAGTCGGCCGCAGCCCGGCTCTAGCCTCGGTGCGTGTAGCCGTCTCGCGGCAGCGAGGTCGGCTACACGCATCCCGCTATCCGCCGGGGTCCGACGGCGCTGCCCGTTGCCGGAATCGCCGAGTCCCGGACAACCTCCCCGCTGCTACCGCGTTGTCCGCAACGAAAACGTGAGTTGCGAATAACATCCCGGAGAGCAGCGTTTTTCTCGAGCTGCGGGACTAGGACTCGAACCTAGACTACCTGATCCAGAGTCAGGCGTCCTACCATTAGACGATCCCGCAACGGCCGCCATTGTAGCCGCGGATCGGCTGAATCCTGCCTCCGCGCTGGTCGGGCCGTCACCGCCGATACGGTGCTCAAGAGTTCGTGGTCACGAGCGGACGGAGCTCGGTCGACAACCCATAGCCGGACGATGCGAGTGTGCCCGCGATCAGATCGTGCAGCGCGATTTGACGATCGAAGCTGGTGAACGTGTGATCGGCACCTTCGATCACGTGAAAGGTCACGTTGGGCTGATCTGCCAGCCCCTGCATCTCGGTGCCGAGATATCTCGTGAGGT
The DNA here is from genome assembly GCA_035474195.1 of Gaiellaceae bacterium. Taxonomy (GTDB): domain Bacteria; phylum Actinomycetota; class Thermoleophilia; order Gaiellales; family Gaiellaceae; genus PALSA-600. The sequence goes on along the minus strand of DATINO010000087.1, from coordinate 30,627 downwards.
ACCCGATCCCGGCATCGTCCTCCGAGAAGACGAAGTGCAGCCGGCAGCCGCGCTCGCCGAGCGTGCGAATCGACTCGCGAATCCATTGATCGATCGGCGCGCTGCGGCCCGGGTCCGCGGTGCGGCCCTTTCGAAGCTTCAAGCGCCAGCGCAGATCGGCCACGAGGACACGGCGAACGACCGGAAGAACGAACCTAGACGACCCGGGGTTGCGGAGGAGGCGGAGCCAGCTCCGCGGTCGCACGAGGCGGCCGCGGAGCTTCGCCGCCATCGTCACGCTCGTCTCCACATCGGTCCACAGCAACATCTGCGGATTCAGGAGGAAGACGTCTTTCACCATCTCGTCGCGAAGAGCTGCGTGGAATCCCAGGTATCCGCCTGAGCAGAGCCCGATGATCGCAGCGCGATCTCCGTCGAACTCGTTGCGGAGGAAGTCGAGGGCTCTGACGACGTCGTCGACGCAGTTCGGCTGGTACATGTCCCAATCGGTTTCTCCGTCCGGCCCTCCGGCGTCGCCGGTGCCGTTCACGTCGACGCGGAACGAGGGAAGACCGGCCTCCGCCCACGATCGAGCCCAGCGGCGGTAGAGGCCGTTCGGGCCGATTCGCCGTGCGTAGCGATTCGGGACGAAGAGGACCCAGGATCGCTTCGGGCTCTCGGCAGGCGGAAGAGATACGAACCCGAGCATCGGATTGCCGTCGGAGAGCAGGACCGGGTCTTCGTGCACCCCGTTCGCGAGCTGCACGCCCGTAAATCGCTCGGGACCCCCGGTGAGAGCGGGAAAGTCCTCGCCTGCGGCGAGGTCCGGAAGCTCGAGCCAATCCTCGATCGCCTCGAACGACGAGACCGGTACCGGACGTTCGGCCCATCCGAGCGCAACCTCGCGGAGCCCTTCCAACTCGGCGGTCGTAACGTCGTGTCCCTGGCCAATGAGATGCTCGGCGACCGCTGTTGACGCCAATCCATCTCTGTACCCGAGGAAGACCCGCCGTGGCGAGCCGAAGTCGCACTGCAGCAGGTCGAGCGACTCGAGAGCGGCGACGGTCTCGCGGCTGAGGCGGAATCCGGCGGCAGACTCATAGGAGTCGTCTTTTGTCCAAGTTCTCGCTTTCCGCCCCAAGCGCTCGAACGCGCGGAGGTTCCGCAGATACGCCGTCCCGGTGCGGAACGGATCCCAGAGCGCCAAGCTGCCCGCATGCTCCGTCTGGCCGACGATCGACGCGGCGAGGGTGGCCCCGATCCGAAGGCCGACGATGTCGACGTGCTCGACTCCCGTCCGGTCGCGAAGCGTCTCGACCGCCGTCTGGACGGAGTCGAGTGAGCGCGGAATGAGCCCGGGGTCGAGATCGTCGCCCGCGCTGTCGCCACAGCCCGGCCAGTCGAACCTGAGTGTCGGTGTCCCCTTTGCGGCGATCCGGCGCGCGAGGATGGCGAGCTGCCGGTGGTAGATCACGTTTTCGTATCCGAGCGGGGAGCAGATGAGGACGCCTCGGCCGGTGATTCCGTCCGCCGGGTTGAGAACCCCAAAGAGGCCGTCTCGAGGGCCGAAATAGAGCGGAACGAGCTTCCGCACGGCGGTAGACGATGACTGCGTCATAGAGAAACGTCCGGGACGCGGGCCTGCCGCGTGACTTCACTCACCATGACACGGACATTGTGCGACGGCAAGGTTGGGTCGCCCCACCCATTTGGCCGGTCGCCCCGGCGCTAGAGGTCCAGCTCATAGAGCGGAACCAGGCGCTTCTCGGCCTCGGTGTCGATGTGCGCGAGCACCTCGACGTACGGCTCGAGCCCGGAGCCGCGCAGCTTCGCCTGGAGCAGACCGTCGACCTGGTAGATGCCGGATGAGTTGTTCATCCTGATTGAGATCCGGATCGGCTTCTGTTCGCCGTCTGTGATCTCGACCTCTTCGATCGCCGCGGCGGATAGCGAATGGATGCCCACGCGGCCGCGCTCGAACGCGATCCGCGACCGTCCCTGTTCCATGTCGAGCGCGTCGGCGACGCGCAGGATGCCGGCCTCGAGGGTCAGCGGTTGGCCGTCGGAACGGTGGCTGATGATCCCCTGCAGCACCTCGGACACGATCACGGTCAGGTCTGGCTCCTCGTAGATCCCCGTGAGCAGCTCGCGAAGCTTCGGCTCGGCAAGGAACAGGCTGAAATCCTCGTGGCCCTGGCGGTGCACCGACATCCCGACGCAATGCGTCAGCGCTGTCAGCACGACGATCACCTCGGCGTCGTCGCGCGTGTACCCGTAGTCGCGAACGACGTTCGGCTCGACGCCGTGCTTCGTCAGCTGGCGCAGCAGCTTGAGTGCGATGTTCGTGACGATCTGGATGTGCACCCATGAGTGGTCGTTGATCTCCATCCGCGCGACCGCGTTCACGTTCGCGACGTGCCACCAGCCCTTCAGCTGGTCGTCGCGGTTCGCACGGTCGATCACCGTCCGGAGCGTCCGGTTTGCGCGAACCGGGACCCGGATGCGCATCTCGCCGACCGCCTGCCTGGGCGTCATGCGCGTCTCGCGCTCGGCCTCGGGGGCGATCTCCGGTTCGATCGGCTCGATGCTGTCCGACATCCACGACACCATATGCCCGAATGAACGGGGAAGCGGCAGGCTTTTGGCGGAGGTTCGCTGCCGCGTTGATCGACGGGCTCCTGCTCGGCATCGTCAACGGGATCCTGCGCGTGCTTCTCGGCGTCGGGCCCGGGACCGGGCTCGGCACGCTCGCGTCCTTCGTCTACTTCACGTACTTCCACGGCAGGACGGGACAGACGCCGGGCGATGCGGCGCTCGGCATTCGCGTCGTCGACATCGACGACGGGCAGGTGATCGGCTACGGCCGGGCGTTCGGGCGCGCGCTGGTTGCGATCGTCTCTGCGCTCGTGCTCTTGCTCGGGTACCTCTGGATGATCTGGGACAAGCGCAAGCAGACCTGGCACGACAAGGCCGTCAGCTCGCTGCCCGTCCGCGTCTAGGTCACGCGGCGTCGACAGCCCAGTCGCCGTAGAGCGACGTGTAGAGTCCTCGCTTCGCCAGGAGCTCGTCGTGCGTCCCCTGCTCGACGATCCGTCCGTGCTCGAGCACGACGATCAGGTCCGCGTCGCGGATCGTCGACAGGCGGTGCGCGATGATGAATGCGGTCCGGCCGTGCAGCAGGCGCCGCAGCGCTTGCTCGATCTTGCGCTCCGTGCCGATGTCGACCGAGCTCGTCGCCTCGTCGAGGATCAGGATCCGCGGGTCGGCGAGCAGCGCGCGCGCGAAGGCGACGAGCTGGCGCTGGCCGAGCGACAGTCGTGAGCCGCGCTCCCCGAGCTGCGTCTCGTAGCCGTCCTCGAGCGCGTCGACGAACTCGTCCGCGCCGACGGCCTGGATCGCGGCGGCGATCTCCTCGCGGTGTGCTTCGCGCCGGCCGAACGCGACGTTCTCGGCAAGCGTGCCCGCGAAGAGGAAGCCCTCTTGCGGGACGATGCCGAGCTGGCGGCGGAGCGACTCCTGCGTCACGTCGCGCAGGCTGACGCCGTCGAGGGTGATCTGTCCTTCGGTCGGGTCGTAGAAGCGTGCGAGCAGCTTCGCGATCGTCGACTTGCCGGCGCCCGTGTGACCGACGAGCGCGACGGTGGTGCCGGCGTCGACATGAAGGTCGATCCCGTGCAGCACTTCAGGCCCGCGGCCGTAGGCAAACCGCACCGATTCGAACGCGACGTCGCCGCGCACCGAGTCCAGCGCGACTGCGCCGGGCGGGTCGATCACCTCTGGCTCCTCGTCCATCAGATCCGTGATCTTGTCGAGCGCCGCGACCGCGGAGAGGAACGTGTTGTAGAGCTGCGAGAGCTGCTGGACCGGGTCGAAGAAGTTCGACAGATAGCCGAGGAACGCGACGAGCGTGCCGATCGAGACGTCGCCGTTGAACGCAAGCCAGCCGCCGTACCCGAGGACGACCGCGGTGGCCGCCGATGAGAGGAAGTCGACCGCGGGGAAGTAGACGCCGTTCAGGACGACCGTCTGCATGTTCGCCTCGCGGTAGCGGTCGGCGACGGCAGTGAAGTTCGCGCTCGCCGCGCGCTCGCGCGTGAACGACTGGAGCACTCGCATACCCGCGATGTCCTCGGCGAGCGTCGCCGTGACCGCACCGAGCGTCTCGCGCACGCCGCGGTAGGCGCGGCCGGAGCGCTTCCGAAACCACGCCGTCGCGACCGCCAACGGCGGCACGATCGTCAGCGTCGCGAGCGCGAGTCGCCAGTCGAGGAAGAAGAGGATGACCGCGGAGAGCGCGAGGGTCAGCGTGTTCTGGACGAGCGACGTCACGCCGTCGGTGACGAGCTGATCGAGCGCCTCGACGTCGTTCGTGAGGCGGCTGATGATCACGCCGGCACGGTTGCGTTCGTAGAAGCCGAGCGAGAGCCGCTGCAGGTGGCGGAAGACGTGGTTGCGGAGGTCGGCGAGCATGCGCTCGCCCGTCCAGCCCGTGAAGTAGGTCTGGCCGTACGTGAACGCGATCGAGAGCGCGCCCGCGATCACGAAGAGCGTGACGAGCCAGCCGAGATCGCTCGTCGCGCCGTGGCTGACGTGGTCGACGGTGCGCCCGACGAGGTAGGGCGGGGCGAGCGCGACGACCGTCGCCCCGAGCAACGAGCCGACGGCGAGCAGCGTCTTCACTTTGTACGGGCGGGCGAGCCGGTAGAGCGTCCCAAGCCGGCGCTTCGTCTGCGCCCACGACCAGTCGTCGACCTCCGCGCGGCCGCTGCGCATCAGGTGCGAGCCAGGTTGATGAACCCTCATGCCACGTCCTCGACGAAGATCCGCTCGAGCATCCCGTGGTCCTCGATCTCGCGGTAGACGTCGTTGTCGCGCGCGTCGGCCTGCGAGCCGTGGAAGACGATGCGGCCGCCGTCGAGCACGACGATCTCGTCGGCGAGCGCGATCGTCGAGAGTCGGTGGGCGATGATGATCGTCGTCCGGCCCCGCATCGCCTCGCGCAGCCCCTCGCGGATCTTCGCTTCCGTCGTCGCGTCGACCGATGCGGTCGCGTCGTCGAGGATCAAGATCCGCGGGTCGACGACGAGCGCGCGCGCGATCGCGATGCGCTGCCTCTGGCCGCCCGAGAGCGTGATGCCGCGCTCGCCGATCACGGTGTCGTAGCCCTCGGGGAGCGCCTCCACGAACTCGTGCGCCTGTGCGAGGCGCGCCGCGCGCTCGACCTCCTCGTGGGTCGCTTCCGCACGTCCGAACGCGATGTTCTCGCGCACGGTCGCCGAGAAGAGGAACGGGTCCTGCGCGATCACGCCGATTGCTCGGCGCAACGATGTGAGTTGAAGGTCTCTGACGTCGGCATCGTCGATCGTCACGCGCCCACGCTGGACGTCGTAGAAGCGGGGGACGAGCGATGCCAGCGTCGTCTTGCCCGCCCCGGTGTGGCCGATCAGCGCGACGACGCGCCCGGCAGCGAGATCGAGGGACACGTCCTCGAGCACCGGCCGCTCCGCGTCGTAGCCGAACGTGACGCCGTCGAAGACGACGCGGCCGTCTCCGGGTGGGAGCTCGCGCGCCGCCGGCTCGTCCCCGATGTCCTCCGTCTCGTCGAGCACCTGGAAGATGCGCTCGCCGGACGCGGTCGCACGCTGCGCCTGGCCGATCCACATGCCGAGCGCGCGCAGCGGCATCACGAGCATCGCGAGATAGAGATTGAAGCGGACGAAGCTCGCGATCGACAAGGTCCCGTTCGTGACCATGTGACCGCCGATCAACAGGATCGCCGCCTGGGAAACGAGCGGCAGGAAGCTCAGCAGCGGGATGTAGAACGCGCGCTGCCGGTTCGCGCGCACGGAAAGCTCGAAGACCTCCTCCGATCGCCGCTCGAACTTCGCCTGCTCGGCGTTCTCCTGTGCAAACGACTTGACGACATGGACGCCGACGATGTTCTCCTCGGCGACCGTCGCGACGTCGGCCATCTTCTGCTGTACGTCGCGCAAGAGCGGGTGCGATACGCGGCTATAGCGATATGCGACAGCGATCAGCACCGGCGAGATCGCCATCGCGATCAGCGCGAGCTTCCACGAGATGAGAAAGACGAAGATCCCGACGCCGACCACGGTGAACGCGTTCTGGAAGAAGAAGATGAGGCCGTAGCCGAGGAAGAAGCGGACGCCCTGCAGGTCGACCGTCGCGCGGCTCATCAGCTGGCCCGTCTGATGGCGGTCATAGAAGCCGAACGAGAGGCGGAGAAGCTTCGCGTAGATGCGATTGCGCATGTCCATCTCGACGCCGAGCGCCTGGTAGCCCGAGATCAGCCGACGGCCGGCCATGAGCAGCGCGCGCACGACGCCGAGCAGCACGATCGCGCCGACGAGAAGCGGCAGGCGGTGGCGCTCGCTCGCCTTGACCGCAGCGGCGACGGAGCCCGTCAGGTAGGTCGCGACGAGACCGGCCGCCTGGTAGCCGATCGCCAGCACGATCGACACGATCAGCGAGAGCCGATACGAGCCGAGAAACCCGAGCAACCGGATGAATGTTCTCGAGTTGCGTGGTGCGTCGGGCATCACTCGAGGGTATCGAGTGCGTCTTTGATGACGCGGATCGCCTCCGCGACCCGCTCGCGGTTCGCGGGCACGTTGAGCCAGCTCGAGGCGCCGGACGGATGGGGGAGCGGGATCGCGAGCGTGCCGTTCAGGTCGTAGCGCTTGCCGACCGAGTCGGTGACGCTCGTCACGCCGAGCAGCCGGCGCGCCGCGAGACCGCCGACCGTCACGATCAGCGCCGGCTGCAGGAGACGGAGCTCGGCGTCGCGCCAGCGCTCGCAGAGCCGCTGCTCTTCCGGTGCAGGCGTGCGGTCGCCGCGTCCCGACCGCGCGCGTCCCGGATAGCACCGGGTCACCGACGCGCAATAGAACGTGGCGTAGAACCCGTCCTCGTCGAGATCCAGCCAGCGGCGGAGCGTCTTGCCCGCGCGTCCGCGCCACGGTCGCCGCTCCTCGCCTTCGACGATGCCGGGCGCCTGTCCGAACAGGTAGGCGCGCTGTCCCTCGCCCGGGGCGATCACCGGCAGCGACTCGAGCGGGTAGCCGGCCTCGACGCACGCACGGCACGTTCCCTCCGCCCGCTTCAGCGAGGCGAGCGACCGGTGCCGCGTCACACGGCTCGCACGACGACGAACCAGCGTCCCGCGTGCAGCACGTCACCGCCGAGCTCTGCGGCGAGCGCGTCGGGATCGAACACGCGCTTGAAGACCGGCCACGTCGAGCCGTCCTTCAGCGGCCGGTCCTCCCACCGCTCCCTCGCTTCGTCGTCGCCTCCGGGCCGGCTCCCGAGCACGACGATCTCGGGAGCGACACGGTGCGCCTCGGAGAGGAAGCGGACACGCTCCTCCTCGACGAGGTGGCAGTAGAAGTAGCTCGTGAAGATGCGCTCGAACGCGCGGTCCTCGAACGGCAGCGCCAGCGCGTCGCCTTGGACGAACGCGCCGTCCGGGATCCGACGACGAGCCTCGTCGAGCATGCTCGCGCTCTGGTCGAGCCCGACGACGTCGTCACCGAGGTGTTGGGTGAGATAGCCCGTGCCGCAGGCGATGTCGAGGGTGCGGGCCGGTGGCAGAGCCGTGACTGCCGCGATTGCAGCGCCGAGCTCCTCCTGCCAGCCCTCGCGGTCGCGCGCCGCTCCGATCCACCAGTCGTCGTAGTACGGAGCGCGCAGGTCGTAGTACTCCTTCACCGACTCGTAGAGTAGGCGGCGTGCTGCCGCTCGAGTCGGTTCCCAACTTCAGCGAAGGGCGCGACCACGAGACGATCGACGCGATCGGCGACGCGCTGGCGGCGCACGCGCGTCTGCTGGACGTCCACTCGGACGCAGACCACAACCGCTCGGTCTACACGCTCGTCGGGTCGGAGGACGAGCTCGGGAACGCGCTCGTCGCCGGCATCCAAGCCGCGGTCGAGCGGATCGATTTGCGGGCGCACGACGGCGCGCATCCGTGCATCGGCGCCGCCGACGTCGTGCCGATCGTGCCGCTCCGGCCCGAGGATCTGGACCGTGCGCGGAGCGCGGCGCAGGCGATCGGGGCCCGGATCGGCGCGCTCGGTCTGCCGGTCTTCATCTATGCGCCTCCGGAGCGTGGCCCGGCGTTCTACCGCCGCGGAGGCCGCGCTGAGCTCGAGCGGCGCCTCGAGGCAGGCGAGCTCGCACCCGAGTTCGGTCCGGCGAAGCTGCACGGCACCGCCGGCGGCGTGATCCTCGGGGCGCGCGCACCGCTGATCGCGTTCAACATCAACCTTCGCGGCCCGCTGTCGGTCGCACGCGACGTCGCAGCGGTCGTGCGCGAGCGGGGAGGTGGCTTTCCCGGGGTGCGCGCGCTCGGGCTCGACCTGCCGCGGGCGGGGCTCGTGCAGGTGTCGATGAACGTCGAGGACTGGGAGGCTGCGGCGCTGCACGACATCGTCGCGCGCATCACGGCAGAGGCACGGGAGCGTGGGGCGGAGGTCGCCGGCTCAGAGCTCGTCGGGTTGATGCCCGCCGGCGCAGTGGCCGCGGCTGCCGGCGCGGTGCTGCGGATCGATGGCTTCGATGCCTCACGTGTCCTGGAGCTTCGACTGCTCGCGCAGAGTCGCGGTCGCGACGACGTGGGCTCCGATTGAGCGGAGCACCGGCGCTGCCGCGTGCCGTGATGCCCGTCGCTCGAGCGCAGCCGAGAGCGCGCCCGGCAGTGGGCGGCGCATGATCGACACCGGTCCGTAGCCGACCGTGGATGACTCGAGGACGTCGAAGCCTGCGTCGGTCAGGAGATGCTCCAGCGCGGCGCGGGAGTGGCGACGCGGCTCGAACGGCGCCGGGGACCAGCCACGGCGGCGCTTGAGCGGGCGCACGACCCAACGTCGCACCGGCGAGAACAGCGGGCTGAGCGAGGGGTCCGCGAGCTCCGTCAGGCGCCAGCGGTTGTCCGCCGTGACCACGAGGCCGCCCTGAGGACGGAGGACGCGGCGAAACTCGCCGAGTACCGTACGAGGGTCCACCAGCCACGGGATGAGGCCGACTGCGACGACCAAGTCGACACTCGCGGCGTCGACCGGGAGACTCGACGCATCGGCCTCGACGACGCGGACGACCTGCCCGGCAGCCGCGGCTCGGGCCTCCGTCAGCTCGAGCATCCGCGAAGTCGAGTCGACCGCCAGCACGTCGTAGCCACGCTCGGCGAGCGCGACCGACGCGAGCCCTGCGCCGGCCCCGACGTCGATCGCATGCACGGGCGTGGTGAGCCCGAGAGCATCGACGCCCGCGAGCACCTGCTCGAGCCGCTCGTGGTAGACGGCGCCGGCGCGATCGCCGTCGTCCTCGTAGATCGATCGCCAGTAGTCCGCGTCGCGGCGGAAGTGCGCGCGAACCGGATCTTCGTCCGGCGTGTCGGTCACGTGAGCGCCCGCAGGCTCGTCAGCCCGGCGCGGGCCGTGATCTTCGTTTCCGCCAGCAACGCGGATATGAACGGCTGGGGATCGTCTGTCGCCCACCAGGCCCGCTCGTTCACAGACATCGTGCTCCGCACGAGCTGGAAGACGCGAAGCTCCCTGGCTCGAACGAGGCCGATACCGGCGCGGAAGTCGTGCAGCTCGGCGCTCCAGCGGCGGTCGACCACGGGTGACGTCCTGATCTCGGAGTTGCCTTCGACGAGATCGGCGTAACAGACCCTCACGACATCGTCGCCGGCCGAGTCGACGAAGAGACGGAACGTCGAGCCGACGCGCGGGTTGACATCGAGCAGCTTGTAGCTCCCGTCTCGTGCGTCGAACCGAAGGCCGAGATCGACGATGCCGCGGTACCCGACTGCGCTGAGGAACCGGACGATCTCCGTCTGGATCTCGTGGTGCACCGTGAGCTGGCCGAGCGTCGTGAAGCCTCCGCTCAGCGGGTACTGGCGAATCTTGTAACCGGTCGCCCCGAACAGGCAGCGACTCCCGCCGTCGAAATACCCGTTGAACATCCAGCTCGTGTCGCTCGCGCCCGGGATGTACTCCTGCAGCATAAAGTTCTCCGGCTGCTGCGAGATGATCTCCCGCGCCTGTTCGCGCGACCGCGCAACCGACACGCTCGGGACGGAGCGTGAGTCCGGCGCCCAGCCCTCGATGCGCTTGATCACGACGGGGAGGCCGAACTCTGCGAGAAGATCGTCCAGATCCGCAATGTCGCCGACCTTGGCGACGCGGGCGGTTGCGATCCCGTGCTCGAGTGCGAGTTCCGCCATCGTCCACTTGCTCGAGAGCTTGCGAACGAGACCGTCGGGTTGCCGAGCGAATCGAAAAGCCGGCGCGAGGTCTGCAGCGTGTTCTTCGACAACCATCGTCGCTGCGTCGTCGACCGGCATCAGGAGCGCCGGCTCGTCTTGCGCCCGTCCCCAGGCAACGAGCTTCTCGACGATGTCGCTGCTCGTCGTCGGCCACGGCTCCCACACGATCGACTCGCTGCGGTAGCGCGACCGTGACGCGGCCGTCCTCTTGAGCTCGTCGTTCGCCGCAGCCGGGACGCCGAGACGTCCAAGTGTCCGCGCGACGCCGAGCGCGCCGTGGTGGAAGCGGCTCGGAACGCCTTTGAAGACGAAGACCTTCGCGCGAGCCATTAGCTGCGGACGAACTCTCCGCCGACCATTCGCACCGCGAAGTCGAGATCGTTGATCCGTGTGAGGACGAACTCGAGGTCGTCCTCGTGCCCAGCCTTGCGCAGGAACGCGACGCTCGCGCTGCCGAGCATCGCGTCCGGTGGAGCATCAGCCCATCGCTCGAGCATCTCGCGGGTCACCTCGCCGCGAAGCTCGTACCCGGCGCGCGACAGATCGCGCGCGATCCAGCCGGCGAACAGCTGATCCTCGTCACGAAACTCGCCGCGCGTACAAGCCGCGAGGAAGACGACATCGCGCCCTGTTGCCACGACCGCTTTCGCGGTGGCGGCGGCATTGCGAAGGCAGCCCACGTAGAGGTCCGATGCGATCAGCGCACCGTGGATCACGCGAGTCCCGGACGTCGAGAGAAGGATGATGGTCTTGCCCTCCACGCGGTCTATCGCCGCCGGGCTGTTGTTGAGGTCGAAGTTCGGAATCGGATCGCCGCCCTGTTCGCCTGCCAGCAGAGTCGCCCCGTTCTGGGTCGCGGCCGCGGCCCACGCGGCCTCGACTGTCAAGACGGGGATGCAGCGATTGCCGCGGGCGACCGCCGTCGTCCCCGTCGTCGTCGCGCGGATGACGTCGCTCACGATGACGACCGGGTCGTCGGCGAGCACGGTCTCGTACGGCGTCGACTCCCGCGCCGGGACGACCTCGAGTTGAGGCATCAGGCGGTCGGAACGCCGTCCGGCGGCGTGAGGTTCGCCTGCTGGAAAGCGTCTGAGTGAAGACCGCGGCGATAGATCTCGACGCGCAGCAATTCTTCGATGCGGACGTTCGACAGCCTGACGTCGGGGCCCAAGAGGCTCATGAACGCGAACTGGCTCGCCTTATTCGGCGCTTCGAACGTGAGCGTGTCGAGCCCGAACCGGTCGACGAGCACCTCGGCGAGCTCGGATGACAGGCGACCCTCGGCGTCGAATAACCCGACGTCCGCCGCGCTCTCGCGCGCCTCCACGACGAGCTGGACGGCGCCCGCTTCGAGCCACCGGGTACCGACCGCGACGAGCTCTTTGATCGTCTCGGGCGTGATGGGGCCTTCGTGCTTCGGGCCGAGTTCGTACTGCACTCGCAGCCCGGCGGCGCGTGCGCGCGCGACGATCGTCTTCGGGTCGTCGCGCAGCGTCGTGAAACCCTCACCGCACTCGATGCGGTCGAACCCCATGTCGGCGCAGAGCTCGAGGTACTCGTCGAGGAGCCCACGTGCGACGGCGACCTCGAACGGCCCTCCTCCTGTCGTCACCTCGACTCCTGCTGCGTGGGCGGCGGCGACCTTCGCCCGCGAGGCGGACTCGTTCGCGATCTGCCAGCACGCCATCGACAACTTCAGCGTCGCCATCAGGTGGCCGCTCTGCGCGAGGTGGCTCTCGATCTCGCTCGGGGCATACCCCGGATCGAACGGCGAGGTGAGCGCCGCCAATTCCCGCACACCGAGTGCGGACAGGAAAGCTTGCGTAGACGCCACCTCTCCGGCGATGATAGCCACGCCGGTTCTTGTCGGCTCCTCGGCATGATTGCTTGATGGTCAGATCCCTGACGCTGATGTACCACGCCGTCTCAGACGCCTGGGAGGACAGCCTGGCGGTGCCGATCGGCTCGTTCGACGAGCTGCTCACTCGGCTCGTCCGCGGGCGCCGGCGCGGTGCGACCGCTGCCGAAGTGGCTGCGCGACCCGGTGACTCGAGGCTCCTCCACGTGACGTTCGACGACGCGTTCGCCTCCGTTCAGAACGCGCTCCCGACACTCCATCGGCTGCGGATCCCGGCGACGATCTTCGTGTGCACCGACCTTGCTGAGACCGGCGCACCGTTGGAGATCTCCGAGCTCGACCGCGTGGACCAGCGCGACGAGCTGCGGACGTTCGACTGGGACGAGTTGCGTGAGCTGGTGGTCGACGAGCTGATCGAGATCGGTTCACACACGAAGACCCATGCTCATCTGCCGAAGCTGTCGGACGCTGAGCTGCGGACCGAGCTCGTCGAATCGAAGCAGGCGATCGAGGATCACCTCGGACGTCCGGCGCGCTACCTCGCGTATCCGTTCGGCGAAGAGGGCGAGCGCGTCCGCCGCGCGGCAGAGTCCGCGGGATACGCGGCTGCGTTTGCAGCCCCGGGCTCGTCTCTCAAGACCGACTTGTTCCGTCTGCCGCGAACAGGGCTCTGGCGCAGCGACGACAGCCGCAGGCAACTGCAGAAGACGCGGTTCCCCGTCCGCCTGCTGCTGGAGCGGCGCGCGGTCGCTCAGTGACCGACCGTTGAGCTGAGTCGGGTACGATCGCCGGGTCATGCGGCATGGGGAGATGCTGCGGTACGCAGCCTTGCTGGCTCTCGGGTGTGCGGCAGTCGTCGTGACACTTGCATGCGCGTCGAGCGTGAGCTCGCGCGCGGTCGTGGGCACCTGTTCCGTCGTCCTTCGCCCAGGAGAAGGCCTCGAGCGGACGGTCAAGGCGGCCAAGCCGGGCGACACGATCTGCCTGCTGGCGGGCGACTACGACGTGAACCGCCTTCCGATCCGAGTTACGGGCGCCTCCGGAGCGCGCATCACGCTCCGCAGTGCAAACCCGAGGCGGCCCGCGACGGTCCACGGCGTGGTCTATCTCGCGAATTCCGCCAACTATTGGACGTTCGAGGATCTCCATCTCGACGGCCGAAACCGCTGGGACCTGCCCAGCCCGATCGTGAACGGCGACCACTCGATCTGGCGCCGGCTCGACGTGACGAACCACCACGCGGGAGCAGGCAGGAGCGGCGGTGGGATCTGCTTCTCGCTCGGCCAGACGAAACGGTACGGCTACGCCGGCGACACGACGATCGAGGGCAGCCGCATCCACGACTGCGGTGTCTCCGACAACCACAACCACGGGATCTACGTCACGGCCACGACCGGGCTCACGATCGTTCGCGACAACTGGATCTACCGAAACGGCGATCGCGGGATTCAGCTGTACCCGGCGGCGAAAAACGTCTTGATCAGCCACAACGCGATCGACGGCAACGGCTCCGGTGTCATCTTCAGCGGAGTGGGGTCACTCACCTCGCGCAACATCACGGTCGTCGGGAACATCATCAGCAACTCCCGCAAACGTTGGAACGTCGAGAGCTGGTATCCGAACGGCACGCCGGTCGGCACCGGCAACGTGGTCACGGCCAACTGCCTGTGGGCGAGCAACTCGAAACCGCAGTACGACGAGAACAGCGGGATCGCGCCCGCAGTCGGCTTCAAGGTCGGCTCGGCCAACGTCACGGAGCAACCTGACTTCCAGGTCACGGACGGCGTGCTGACCAGGTCGGGAAACGGCTGTCGAGGCTACGGCCCGCGCACGTAGCCGACGCCCGAGCGCGACGTCGTCGCGACCACGCGCCCGCCGCGCCAATCGATCTCGAGCATCATCCTTGTCTCGCGCAGCGTGGGGAGAAAGGCGACGATCTTTCGCATCCCAGTGTCGATCACGTCGCCCGAGTCGCCGACGTACACGTACCTACCGCTGCGGTCGTGCTGGAGCCAGCCGTCTCGCGCGCAGTAGTTCGTGCACGGCGACTCGTTTCCGGTCAACGGATGATCCAGCTTGATGCTCGCAACGAGCTTCGGACGCGTTCGTGCGCCACGATGGACGTCGAAGACGTGCACGAAACTGTTCGCGGCGTCGACGAGATACACGTCGCGCTCGTCGGGCGACAGGCTGATCCCGTGGCTTGGTGTGCTGAGCGAGAAGGACGAACCGACACGGAAGCCGGGGACTCCGACCGTGTACAAGACCTTTCCGGTCGTGAGGTCGCTCATCTGGAACCCGAGGAACCCGGAGGCGGTCGTGAACGCGAGCGCGTGGCGGCCGTTGATCGTGAACGGCCGGACGTCGGGCTTCAGTGGGCCGACACGTTGCACGACGCGGTTGTCCCGCGTTCGGGCGACATAGAGATACCGGTCGGTGCGTCCGCCGAGGTACGCGAACGCTCCATCGAGACTGATGACGGTGTTGTGCGGGCCTCGCCCGCCGTGGATCGTCGCAGTGCGATCGCCCGTGCGCGCATCGATCACGAGCCACTCGTTCCCGGACGACAGCTCTCCTGTCGGTAGGTAGATCGTGCGGCCGTTCGGGGTCAACGCGAAGCTGTCGACGCCCGTCCCGTAGCTGCGTTTCCAGAGAACGCGGTCTCCGCGCAGATCGTAGGCAGCGAGCGAGCCGTTGCCTGCGTTGCCGCCGTCCCCGCCGTAGCTCAGGTAGAGCGTCGAGCTCCGCGTCGAGGCCGCAACCCCACGGACGCCGACCGCCCACGGGAGGGACAGCCGCCGGACGAACGACTGCCCGTGGTCGATGTCGTAGATGGAGATCGCCCCGTCCGCGACGACGTACTCGAGGTGCTGCGTCCCGTCGGCTGCACCCGCCGAGAGCGTCGAGCCGATTACGCCGAGCGCGACTGCGCCGGCGGCGGCGAGAAGAGCGAGACGACGCGCGGCGCCCGCCGCCCCTACGGCGAGCTGTACGTGGCGTAGACCGACATGAGCTCGCTGTCGAAGTTGGGGGTGCCGAAGGGGTTCGCCGGACCGTCGCCATAGCTGTCTGCGTTGTAGACGCGGCTGTTTGACTGTGTCTGATAGCGGAAGGCGGCAACATACGACGTCGCGCCGGAGAACAGTCCGATCCAGTAGCTCCCGGCCACGAGGTTCACCGGCGTCTGGAAGACAAGGTCATACCAGCCCGCCTGTTGCGCGGACTGGAAGCTGATCTCGGTAGTCGTGCCGAGCAGGGCGCCGGGCGCACCGTTGTTATCGGCATAGATGACTCCCTTGAACGTCTGGCTGCCGCTCGTGCCCGTTGGTTGCAGATAAACGGTCAGCTTGCTGACTGCTCCGGCCACCGGAAGCTGATAGCGATTGACGCGCTTACGGGCCGCGAGGATCTGGTCCGAGCTAGGGCCGATGCTCGTGGTCCCGAAGGTTCCGCTGCCGCTGGGTGCCGGTTGCACGGCTGCGGTCTGGCTGGAGGTTGCGACGGTGGAGCCGCCGGCATTGGACGCCGTAACGGTGACCTGGAGCTTGGCGCCGACGTCGGCGCCACTCACGCTGTAAGTCGAGCCGGTCGCCCCACTGACGGTGGCGCAGATCGAGGTGCAGCGTGACCACTGGTAGCCGTAGCCGGTCGGCGAGTTCTGCCAGGTCCCCGTCGACGCGGAAAGCATTTGGCCGGATTGTGCAGTTCCGCTGATCACCGGCAGGCCGGCGTTGACCGGAGCAGGAGGCGGCGGCGGCGGTGCCGACGTGCCGTACGTCGCATAGACGGACATCTGTTCGCTGTCGACCGTCGCCGAGCCGAAGGGGTTGTTCGCGCCGTTTGCGTAGTTGTCGTTGTTGTAGGCGCGGCTGCCGGTGACGCTCGTGTACCGGAACGCTGCGATCTTGGAGGTCGTGCCGGCGATCATTCCGATCCAGTAGTTCCCGGCCGCCAGCTTGATCGGAGTCTGGAAGACGAGGTCATACCAGCCGGCTTGTTGAGTCGACTTGAACGTGATCGGCTGGGACACACCGAGCCGGGCGCCCGGAGCCCCTCGCGTATCGGCGTAGACGATTCCTTCGAGCAGCTGGCTGCCGCTGGTGCCGGTCGGTTGCAGGTAGGCACTCAGCTTGCTGACAGTCGCTGCCACCGGAAGCTGGTAGCGATTGGCTCGCTTTGCGTTGGCCGTGAGCTGGTCTGTGCTCGGCCCGACGCTCGTCGTGCCGAACGTCCCGCCTCCGGTGGCTGCCGACTGCACCGTGGCGGTTTGTGCGGAGGTGGCCGGGGTCGAACCGCCGGAGTTGCTCGCGGTCACGGTGACCTGCAGCTTCGCGCCCACGTCGGAATCGGTCGCCTGGTAGCTCGCGGAGGTGGCGCCGCCGATCGTCGTGCAGGACGTGTTGCAGCGCGCCCACTGGTAGGCGTAGCCCGTCGGGCTGTTCTGCCACGTGCCGGTGGACGACGCCAGCGTCTGCCCCGACTGCGCCGTCCCGCTGATCACCGGCACCGCCGTGTTCACGGGAGCCGCGACGGCCGTCGAGCAGCCCGGGATCGCCTTGCAGATGTCGAGGCGGCCGCCCGTTCGCACCTTGCCCGTCAGAGACGGCAGCGGGTCGACGTTGTTCAGGATCTGCGCCTTCAGCTGCGCCGCGGTGTACGAGCCGGTGGAGAGGATCAACGCCGCCGCGCCGGAGACCTGCGGCGCGGCCATCGAGCCGCCGTCGATGAAGCCGTACCCGCCGTTCCGCAACGTCGAGTAGATGTGGTTTCCGGGCGCCGCGAGGTCGACTGTCGTCGCGCCGTAGTTCGCCCACGACGGAAGCGCGTCGTTCTGGTCGCTCGCCGTCACGCAGATCTCGGTGGGGCGATCGTAGCCGCACGGGTAGCGACGAACGGCAGGATCGTCGTTGTTCTGACCGGTGTTCCCGGCGGCGGTGACCATGAGGATGTTGTGCTGGCCGAGGAGGTCGATCTCGTCCGACAGCGCCTGGGAGATCGAGGTTCCAACCCATGTCTGCGAGTCGTTGACGACGCGGATGTTCACGCCGGCCGCCTGGGCCTTCAGCACCCAGTCGAGGGCAGCGAGCAGGTTGCTCGTCGATCCGCTCCCCGACGCGTTGACCCACTTGACGGGGAGGATCGTCGTCTGCCAGTTCACCCCGGTCACGCCGACGCCGTTGCTCCCGACCGCGCCGATGATGCCGGCGACGTGCGTCCCGTGGCCCCCGTACACGGTGTCGTCGTCCATGGGGTCGCAGGCCCCCGTCAGGACGCTGTAGCCGTGGGTCCCGGCCGCGCACCCGTTGATCCCGCCCGGGTTCGTCCAGATGTTGGCGGCGAGGTCGGGATGGTTGTAGTCGACCCCCGTGTCGACCTCCGCGACGACGATCGAGCGGCTCCCCGTCGTGACGCTCCACGCCGCGGTCGCGCTTTCGTCGGCGCCGGGCGTCCCGGTGCTGCCGCCGACCGATTGCCCTGTATTGCGAAACGCCCACTGCTGCGTGAACGACGGGTCGTTCGGCACGGTCACCGCGCTGACGTGCTCGATGTAGTCGGGCTCCGCATAGCGAACCTTCCCGCTCGCGCGTAAGGCTTTGATGACGGCCTCGACGCGGCCCGGACGGACGCGGAGCAGCTCGCTGCCGTTGATGTAGGTCCTGATCGTCCAGGCCCCGACGCGGCGCTTCAGCGCGGTCCGCGCGCTCACAGTGAGCCCACGTTTGTAGCCCACGAGCACCCTGTCGTTTCGATGTGGCGCGACGCTCTTCGGGTGGCGCGATGCCGACGCTGCGCTTGCGACCAGGACGAGCGCGAAAAGCGCTGCAACCGTGAGCAGCCCCCAGGCGCGGCCATGCGGCGGCGCCGTCCTCCCCCGCGAGATCATTGCCGAACGATATCTCGTCAGTCGGGCCTTCCAAAACCACCGATCGACCAGCGTCGGTCCCGACTACCGGGGGTGTCGGAGACGAAGAGCGCGTGCAGCCGCCGGACCCCGCGACCAAGCGGCTTATCCCTCTTTTGGGGGTTACGGGGGTGGAGTGCCTTCCGATTTGAAAGGCATGACACCCCGCCGCCGCATCTCAGTCCGCCGCCTCTTCCACGAATTCGAGCTCCGCCATCTGGGTTCCTCGGCGATTGCGACCATCGCCGGGCTCGGCGTCGCGCTCGCAGGATTCGCCGGGGCGACCATCGCAGCAACTTCGAACCATGACGCCGCCCCGCAAGGGGTCGCGCGCGTCGTCGTCGCAAATCACGTCACCGCGCTCGCGCGGGGGTGGTACGCGTACGGCTCTGGCACGGAGATCGTGCAGACGAGGAAGACACAGCTCGGTGTCAAGGCGGTGAAGGCCCGGATCACGCCGCAGACGAACAGCGGTGGGGCGGCGTTCGACGCGGGCGCAGGAGGCCTCCGTGTCACGCCCTCGACCCGCTACTCGCTGACGGCATGGGTCAAGGGCGCCGGTGCCTTGGAGATCCGTGTCGGCCTTCACAACGAGACCGGGCACGCGATCGGCTTTGCGCCTGTGCGCGGAACAGGACTGCAGTTCCGTCCGAGCGCCACCCGCTGGACTCCGTATCACCTCACGTTTGCGACGACGGCGCGGACATCGTCGATCGTGGTGCTGATCGGTGGCCGTGAACCTCAGCGTGCGGAATTCCTCGTCGGGTCGATGAAGCTGTCGAGCCGGGTCCTCGCCGACGGCCGGCGTCGGCCACGGCGCCCGCACCACCCGAACGGCCCGCACACCACCCCCACGACGACCACCACGACAACGGCCACTACGCCCACGACCACCACGACCACGACCACCACGACCACGACGACGACCTCGGTGACGTCGACGACGACCCCGACGACTACGACCGCTCCGACGACCACGTCGACTCCCACCACGACGACCACAGCGACGACACCCACCCCGTCATCGACCTCGTACGCGGCGGCGATCTCCTACACGCAGACGCGGCCGGCGTTCACCGCGCTGCGCACGGTGAACGTGACGTCCTCGTCCGAGCTGTCGTCCGCGCTGGCGGGCGTCAAGTGTGGCGACCTCGTCAAGGCGACCGCTTCGTTCACCGTCTCATCCGAATTGGTGATCGACCAGGATCCGTCGTGCCCGGCCGTCGTCGAGCTGTCGGGCGTGACGATGGCGTACACAGGCTCGTCGGCTCTGCCGTCCGTCTGGATCCACGACGCGTCGAACATCTGGCTCTACGGGGGCGACGTTCACGGCCCCGCGGCCGGCCAGCCCGGAAACGGTGGGATCGCCGTCTACCACGCGTCGAACATCCGCTGGTGGGGGTTCCACGTCCACAACGTGGCGCATGACGGGCTCGACCTCTTCCCGGTCGGTGGCGCCATCGACGGCTGCGACTTCCAGGGCGAGATCGATCACTGGGGCGGCTACATCGCGGATGACCCGCACGCCGAGAAGGGGACCGGGTACCACGGTGCCAACATCGCCGACGCAGGGACGGGGATCGTGACCAACACACGGATCGCCCTGTACGTCCACGACGGACCGTCGGGGGCGGGCGTTCAGATCGGGGCGCCGAACTCCGGCGGTCGGATCAGCGGCGTCACGCTCTATCTGAAGGCGGTCAATCTGACTATGAGGGCGCAATCACAGGTCGCAGGCAACGCGCTGCAGGAGTGGGGTGCAGTCCCGATCGGGATGCGCGTGCCGTACCTGGAAGCGAACGACCTCGCGGGTCGCGCGAGCGACGGAGAGGGGATCTACAGCGGTGTCTCGATGGCGGGCATTCACGCGGACTACGGTCGCGCCACGAACACGAACCAGAACCCCTACCTCTCGAGAACCGAGTCTGGCATCTCGGCTTCCCAGGCGTGGGACGGCCGCGACGGTCAGGTCTACGTCGACGTCTCGTAGGGACTGGATCAGCCTCCCTCGAGCTTCTCGGTGCGTCCGAGGAGCTCGAGGTAGAGGCTCTCCACGCGACGGGTCATCTCGTCGAAGCTGAACTGCGCCGCCTGCCGCGCGGCCGCCTCCGATCCGAGCCGAAGCCGTTCGTCCGGGTCATCGAGCAGACGACCGATGGCACTCGCGAGCGCCGCAGCATCACCCGGCGGCACGAGCACGGCCTGGCGTCCGTCCTCGACGATCTCCGGGATTCCACCCACCCTCGTCGTGACGACCGGACGTCCGAGGGCCATGTACTCGAGAAGGGTGAGGGGGGCTCCTTCCCGGTCGGATGCGAGCACCGCGACATCGAAGCCGCCAGCGAGCGTCGTGGCATCCGAGCGGAAACCGAGAAACGTGACCGCGTCGCCAATTGCCGCTTCACGCACCTGGTCGCGGAGCGCGGCCTCTTCCGGCCCTGCGCCTATGAGGACGATATGGAGCTTTCGCTCGCCGAGCAGTGTCGCCGCGGCAGTGAGTATCAGGTCAACTCGCTTCTCCGGGCGGAGGCGGCCGACGAAGCCGACCACCGGCACCGCCGGGTCGATCGCGAGCTCGCGGCGCAGCGTCAGTGGGTCGGCGACGCGCGGAGTGACGATCCCGTTCGGGATGACTCGCACCTTGTCGCGCGGAAGGCGCTCGATCTCGACCATGCGGCGCGCGTCGAGTGAAGACACCGCGACCATCGCAGCTGCTCGCGGGGCGATCACGTGCCGGTCGACGAGCATGCGCCGACGGTCGCCGGTGAACGACCACGAATGCTCGTGCGTCACGAGGACCGGCGCGCGGATCAGTGGGGCGGTCACAGCACCCCACGCGTTCGAGCCGAACTTGTGGCAGTGCAGGACGTCGACGCCGTGGCGACGTGCGTGGCGAATGAGCGGAACCCAGGCAAGCGGTTGCAGCCGGCGTCGCCGGTCGAGCTCGATCACCGTCACTCCCGCGGCCCGGAGCTCGTCGAGCTGATCGCGCGGCGAAGGGCGAGTCACGCACAACGCGCGGTCGAAACGCTCGGGATCGAGAGCTGCGGTCAAGGCTGCAGCGACGCGCTCGCCTCCGCCGCCTCCGATCACGCGGTCGACGAGCGTGACGACGCGAACCCTAGGCACTCGTCGCTCGCACGGGTGCGTTCACAGGATGAGTCGCAAATCGGAGGCTGCTACTGTCGAGGCTTCGTCGTGGATGCCGGCTTCTTCAGCAGCGCCAAGCGCCTGCGCCTTCTGCCGGGCCGTCAAGTCGATCGGTCGCGCCTTCGAGGCTACTACATCGACTTCCACCCGAAGACTCTGAGTGACGCAACGTGGCCGCCGACATGGCTTCAGGCCGGGTACGGCTACGTCAAGCTCGCACAGGTTGCGCTCGGTCATTTCGAGAGATACGTGTCGACCGGGGACGCCGATGCGCTTCACTTCGCCGACTCCGCCGCGGCGTTCTTCGTCGCAACGCAGCAGCCGCCAGGCAGTGCAGACGAGGGAGGCTGGTACCACGGATTCCCCTATGTGCATCGCGCGCAGCTCGCTCCGCCCTGGCTCTCTGCGATGGCGCAGGGCCAGGCCGCAAGTCTTCTGCTCCGCGTGTACCTCGAGACGGGGCGCGAGGAGCTCGCAGATTCGGCGCTGCTCGCGATGCGTCCGTTCGACCGCCGGGTTGAGCAGGGGGGCGTGACATCCGTCATCGGCTCGAGCCTGTTCGCCGAGGAGTATCCGACGACCCCGGCGTCGCATGTGCTGAACGGTGCAGTGTTCGCACTCTGGGGCGTGCGAGACGTCGCCGAGACACTGCAGGACACGTCCGTGCGCCGCCTCCACGACGATCTCTTCGACGGGCTCGTGAGTACGCTGCCGCGGTTCGACCTCGGAACGTGGTCGCGGTACGACTTGTATCCGAAGCCTCCGGTGAATATCGCGAGCTCGTTCTACCATCGCCTCCACATCACCCAACTCGAGGCCCTCGCGTCGCTCTACGGTGACCCGGTCTTCGCGACGGTCGCAGAGCATTTCGTCTCCTACGAGCAGCGTGCGACGTTGAGAATCGCAGCGTTCGTGCGGAAGGTGGCCTTCCGGCTCCGCGTCCCGCGCCCAAAGCTCGAGGTCCCGTCCGGCACCACGTCAGCCGGACCGAATACCCTCAAGGTCTCCGAGCCTCGACCGATACGTCGTCCATGAGCGAACCGCGCACTGAGACCGTCCCGAACACGCCGTCGACTGCCGCGCTGTCGACGAACTACCTTCGAATCCTTCGCGAGCAGTGGTTCGTGGTCGCCCTCTTTTTCCTGTTGTGCGTCGGCGGCGGCCTGATCGGCCGCAACCTGGTTCCGACGACCTATCGCGCGGAGGCAGACCTCCTCATCTCGCCGATCGACATCGCAGACAACACGTACGTCGGCGTCAACGTCTTCCGCAGCGTCTCCTCGGACCCGACGTCGAACGTGTTGACGCTTGCCCGGTACCTGAAGACGCCGGAGACCGCCGCAATCGCGAAGCGGCGACTCAAGGTCTCGGAATCACCGAACGCGCTCCTGAACTCGATCAGCGTTCAGCCGCTCTCCCAGACCAACATCGTCTCGGTCGAGGCGTCGGCGTCGACTCCGAAGCTCGCGCGCGACATGGCGGATGCGTTCGTCGATGCCACCGTCGCGCGTCGAACGCAGGAGGTTCAGGCCGACGTCAAGACGGTGATCGCGCGACTCCAACAGCAGATCGCACAGAGCAATCCCAAGCTAACGGGGAGCCTGGCGCCTCTCCAGTCGCGGCTCGCAGCCCTGCGTTCACTCCTCGGCCTTCCCGACCCGACCGTGTCCGTACTCAACCGAGCCCAGACGCCGACTGCGCCCGCCAAACCAGCGGCGAGCTTGGTCGTGATCGCCACTGCGCTCGCCGGGCTTCTCCTGGGCTTCGGTGCTGCTCTGTTCGTCGACAGCGTCGGCGGCAAGCTGCGTCGTGAAGACGAGCTGCTCGTCCGCGACCGGCTCCCGGTCCTCGCGCGCGTGCCGCGCATGTCGGACGCAACCTTGCGCGCCTACTTCGATGGTCGTTCGAACCTTCCACCGAGCGCCTGGGAGGCATACCGGACGTTGCGCACGAACATCCTTCGCTCACCGCACACGACCGAGACGCCCGTCGTGCTCGTCACGAGCGCCATGACGGGCGAAGGAAAGACCCTGACCGCGGTCAACCTCGCGGTGACACTCGCAGCGCAAGACATGCAGGTTCTGCTGGTCGACGGTGACTTCCGCCGGCCGATGATCGCGGGCATCTTCCGAGTGCCGCCGCCCAAGGACGGCTTCGGCTCTGCATTCGTCCGTGGCAATCCTGACGCTGCGATTGCGGCCGTCCCAGGCTACGAAAACCTGCGCGTCCTCCTGCCGTCGCTCTCGCACATGGCGGAAATCGATCAGCTCGACACCGAGAGGGTTGAGCGGCTCTTCGCGTCGCTGCGTGCGAAGGCCGACGTCATCGTCGTCGACTCGGCGCCGGCGACCGAGGTCTCGGATGCTCTCCTCCTCGCGTCGGCTGCAGATCTCACGATCATCGCGGTCCGCATCGGCTACACGCGGAGGAGCCGGCTCGATGCGCTCCGCGAGTCACTGGGCCAGTACGGCGTTGCAGCGGCCGGTCTCGTCGTGACCACGCGGCAACCGCCCGAGTTGACGGTTCATGGATCGACGATGCCGGTACCGGTCGAGCTGAGACCGGTCGCCCCGCGTCAGGCGAGCGAGCGGTCGCGGAGTTCCGGCGCGACGCCCATCAAGCGGACGAAATGATCGCGGGCGCTCCCGCGCCTTCGCCCCGGCTGTCGCTGATCGTGCTCGGGGCCGCTTGTGTGGCGTTCGGCCTGGTTGCCGGCGCGCTTCCGAATCCGCTCCTCGCCGCCGGTGCCGTCTGCGGGATCGCATTTCTTCTCGTCGCGCTCGTTGCGCCGGTTGCCGCGCTCACAGCATTCGTGGCGCTCACGTTCATGAGTCAGATCTCCGGTGTCGGCGCAAGTGTCTCGGTCGCCAAGGGGGCCGGTGCCGCGCTCGTCCTCGCCTGGCTCTATCACGAAGGCATCGGAGAGCGTCGCTTCACCGCTCGGGCGTCGGTCCGCATGTTTTCCCTCGTCGCGGGTGCGTTCGTGATCTTCGGGATCATGTCGGCGCTGTGGGCGTCAGACCCGCACACGGCGCTGTCAGCCACGTTCCGCCTGGCGCAAGGCCCGTTGCTCGTCGTCGTCGTCGCATCGATCGTTCGGACGCCCAGGGCCCTCATGACCGTCTGCCTCGCGTTCGTGATCGGCGCCGCTGTCAGTGCGGCTGCCGGAATGGGC
Organism: Gaiellaceae bacterium; assembly: GCA_035474195.1. GTDB lineage: Bacteria > Actinomycetota > Thermoleophilia > Gaiellales > Gaiellaceae > PALSA-600. Next base: position 6,275 of record DATINO010000087.1, on the reverse strand, counting down.
GGGCTCACGCACCCCGACCAGACGCTCGCATCGACCGGACGTCTGAGCGGCGGTGTCGCCGATCCGAACTATCTCGCTGCAGTCCTCGTTCCCGGGATCATTCTCTCGTTGTTCCTCGCGCTCACGCTCGAGTCGACACGGTCGAAGGTGCTCGTCGGGCTTGCGGGTGTGATCTCGACAGTGGGCCTGTTCCTGACGCAGTCGCGAGGTGGGGTGATCGCGCTGGCCGTTGCTGCGATCGGCGCGATTGCGATCGCGGGGCGCTTCCGACGCCAGATCGTCGTCGTCCTGCTCGTGATGGCGGCGTTCGCGTCGTTCTATCTCGTTCTTGTGGCGCCGCCACAGTCGTTCAGCCGTATCACGTCGTTCACAGCGAACGGCGGCACCGGGCGCACGGACCTCTGGGCGGTCGCTGCAACGACCTTCGAGCACCATCCGTTCTTCGGCGTGGGGGCCGGGAACTTCACCGTCGTGGAGCAGAGGTACGCGGTCGATCTCAACCGCAACCTTCCCCGCGCGGACCTGGTCGTCCAGGCGCACGAGCAGGTTCACAACACGTATCTACACGTGGCGAGCGAGCTGGGTGCGATCGGCCTCGGGCTCTTCCTCGTCACCCTCGGGATCGCGTTCCGGGCGTGCCGGCGCGCGATGCGCGAAACGCGGCGCGCGGACGTGTCTGCGATCAGTCGGGCGCTCTTCGTCGGGTGCTTCGGAATGCTCGTCGCTTTCGTCTTCCTGACCGCGCAATACCAAAAGCAACTGTGGCTCGTCATCGCGTTGCTTCTCGCTGCGGGCGGCACCGCCGCGGCGGAGCGCGATTTGCCGGTGTCCAGCGAGGGCTTGGGTCGCCGGCCCCATCTTCCGCGATGACGAGAACGCCGCGGTCGCTCGCGGGCCAGGGATTCGCTCAGAACGCCAGCTCCGCATTCGGTCTTCAGATCTTCAGCGTCGTGGTGACCGGGGCGCTGACCCTCGCCCTGATCCGCCTGCTCGGCCCGCTCGACTTCGGCCGCTACGCGATCACGTTGGCGATCGGGGGCATCGTGCTCATGCCGATCGATGCCGGCCTCACGGGCTCCACCGGTCGTTACGTCGCACAGGAGACGAAGCGCGCCCGGATGGCTCAGATGCTCGCATCCGGTCTCGTGCTCAAGCTCGCGGCGGGACTCGTTGCCGCCGTGGCGCTCGTCGTCGCAGCGCCGTTCATCGCGCGCGCGTACGGCGACGGCCGGCTGGTGTGGCCGATCCGTCTCCTGGCGGGCGTTGTGTTCGGCCAGTCCCTTCTCGGGTTCGTGATCGGGAGCTTCAACGCCGTTCGCATCGCGTCGCGTGGGCTCGTGGTCGGCGCACTCGAGAGTGTCGCCGAGGCTGCGATCGCGCTCGGCCTCGTACTCGGCGGCGCAGGCGTCGTCGGGGCGCTCGTCGGGCGCCTCGCTGCCTTCTGCGCGGCCGCGTTCGTCGGGCTCGTCCTGCTCGATCGCCGGTTCCGCCTGCGGCGTCGAGTGTCGCGTCCGACGCGTTCCACCCTCCGCCTGGTCGGGCGTTACGGCGTCACGCTCGCATTCGTCGATGCCGCGTGGGCACTGTTCGTCCAGATCGACGTGCTTCTCATCGCGGCGTTTCTCGACTCACGCCACGCCGGGTTCTTCCAGGCGCCGGCCCGGGTCCTGACCCTGGTCTCGTACCCTGCTCTCGCAGTCGCGACGGCCATCGGACCGCGGATCAGTATCGACTCGAGTGCGACGTCGCTTGCTCGGTTCCGTCTCTCGCTCCAGCTCCTCCTCGCGTTCCAGCTCCTCTGCGCTGTGATCGTCGTCACGGCCGGCGCGAGCATCGTCCAGCTCGTGGCCGGCGCGAACTACTCCGACGCTCCGCTCGTGACGAGAGCCCTCGCGCCGTGGGTCCTGTTGTCCGGAGTCGCTCCCGTTGCCTCGAAAGCTCTCGATTACATGGGAGCCGGGCGCGAGCGCCTCCCGTTCGCGGTTGCAGCCGCGCTGGCCAACACGGTGATCGACGTCGCCCTCATTCCGACGATCGGCATCGTGGGCGCTGCGATCGGGACCGACATTGGAATCGCCGTCTTCGTCGGGGGGACGCTGCTCGTCTGCCGCCGCCACTTCGGATACACGTTCGGGCACCTCTTTACAGACATCCGCCCGTTCGTCTTGCCGGCAGCTCTCGTCGCGGCTGGTCTGTCCGTGGTCGACATCGCGACCGACGCTGCCGCGGTGCTCGCGATCGCCGTCGTACTGGCCACGATTCTGTACGTCGCGTTCATCGTTCGTATGCCGACGTTCCGCGGCCTGGTGCCGCGCCTGGCCGATCGATCGTGAGCGCGGCGTCCTGAACATCGTCTACGTAACGTCGCGCTACCCGTTTGGTCCCGGCGAGGCGTTCCTCGGGCCGGAGATCGTCGCGCACACGGACTCGGGTTGGGAGGTCGTCGTCTTTCCGGCGATTCGGAAGGGCAGGCTCACACACTCCGACGCCAGTGCGGTCGTCGCGCGAACTGCGGTTCCGTCACGGGCCGCCGTCGCCCGGGATTTCGTGCGGTTCGTTCTCGGCGCCTCGGCGGCACGCCGGGCCTGGCTCTCGATGCTGTCGCGTCCGCAGCCGACCCGGATCCGGCTCAAGAACGCGGTGGTCCTGTGGAGGCTCGGAGCGATCATCCGGATCGTTCGATCGCACGACGCGCGGCATATTCACGCCCACTGGGGAGGCGCGAGCTCAACGCTCGCGATGGCGGCATCTCGTGCCACCGACCTTCCGTGGAGCCTGTCACTCCACCGATGGGACATCTTCGAGAACAATCTTCTCGAGGAGAAGATCGGGTCCGCCGCGTTCACCCGGGTGATCAGCGAGCGCGCGGTAGATGACGTAAGAGCCATCGCTCCGCGTGCCGAGCCACGTGTCGTGCACATGGGCGTGCGGATGCCACGTGAGTGGTCGGTGCGTGACCTCGACAAGGATCGTTGTCGGTTCGTCTGTGTCGCTTCGCTGATTCCGGTGAAAGACCACGTGACGTTGTTGCACGCGTTTGCGGCCGGCGGAGGGAGCGTGGCGACGCTGGAGCTCATCGGCGATGGGCCTCTCGAAGCGTCGCTGCGAGCGGTGGCAGACGAGCTCGGCGTCGCGGACCGCGTCACCTTCGCAGGTCTCGTCGATCACGATCAGCTGCTTGCTCGGCTGCGGGCGGGGGACTGGGACGCAATCGTCCTTGCGAGCTCCTCGAGGGGAACCGAGCACGAGGGCATCCCCGTCTCGCTGATGGAAGCGATGGCCGCAGGCGTTCCCGTCGTGGCGACCGACAGCGGAGCCACGCGTGAGCTCATCACCGACGGTGCGGGGCTCTTGGTGCCTCCGAGCGACCGCGAGGCGCTTGCGGAAGCCCTACGCCACCTGGGCTCGGATCCCGAGCTTCGCGCACGGATCGGGGCAGCTGCGCGAGCTCGTGTCGCGGAAGCATTCGATGCCGAGCGGGTTGCGGAAATGCTCCGGGGGATGATGGCCGAGGCGGTCTCCGCGTGAAGGTCTGTCTCCTGACGCAGTTCTTCCCTCCCGAGACGTTCGCCGGCGCAAACCGCGTGGCCGCCATGGCCGCAGCCTTGGCGGAGGTGTCAGAGCTCCATGTCGTGGCTCCGGAGCCCAGCTATCCGGATGCCTCTGCGTTCGTCGGACTGCCTCCGCCCGTCCTCCCCCCGGGGGCGACCCTGACCCGCGTGCGCCCGCCGGCGCGGCGGAGCGGGTCGTGGCTTGCGCGCGCCGCATCCGAGCTCGGACTTGCGGTCCGGCTTGCACGAGTCGCCGTGCATGTCCGACCCGACGTCGTCGTGGCCTCGTCGCCGAGCATGTTCCTCGGTCCCGCTGCGCTGGCCGCCGGGCGTCGACGGCGCGCTCGCGTCGTCTGGGATGTCCGCGATCTCACCTGGGAGTACGGCAAGGAGGACGATGTGGTGACGGGCGCCTTTGCGCGCGCCGCGATCGGGCTCGTCGCGCGCGTCATGTGGTGGGTGGCCGCTCGTGTCGACATCGTGACCTGCGCGACCGACGGGCTTGCCGTCCCGCTTCGCGAGCGTATTCGGGGCGGCCGGCGGATCGAGGTCGTCCCGAACGGAATCGATGCCGCGCTCCTTGCAGCCCTCGCGCCGGCGCCGGCTCCGCCGTCCGACCGGCTGAGAGTCCTGTACGCCGGGCTCGTGGGTCACGCGCAGCAACTCGATGTCCTCCTCGACGTCGCGCGCCGGGCACCGCAGATCGACATCACCGTCGCGGGCGACGGACCAGCTCGGCGACGGCTCGAGGAAGCCGCGATGGAGCTTCCGAACGTCACCTTCGCCGGCTACGTCAGCCCGGCCCGGCTCGTCGATCTCTATCACACGGCTGATGTCCTCTTCGCCCAGCTCCAGCGCAGCGAGCTTCACCGCATCACCGCCGCGCCGTCGAAGCTTCAGGAGTACATGGCTGCAGGGCGGTTCATCGTCTACGCCGGCGAGGGGTCGGCGGCGGAGCTCGTGGAGCGCGCCGCCGCGGGTGTCGTCGTCCCGCCCGGTGACGCAGCCGCGATCGTCGCGGCGCTCGCGACCGTGACGACAGCGGAGCGCATCGCACGCGGCGAGTCCGCACGTGCGTACGCCGAGAGCCTCCCCTCGCGCGTCGACGAGATGCGCCGCTTGGCCACTTTGATCGGGTCGCTCGCATGAACGACTCAACACGGCCAAGTCTCACCGCGGTCGTCGTGGACGACCCTCTTCTTCCGTGGCAGCGCACGGTGCTCGAAGCGCTCGAGCGTTCAGGTCTGCCGATCACGATCTCTGCGATGTGGTCAAGGCGGCAACGTCGAAGCCTTGCGGTGCGGGCGTACGCGAGGCTCGACCGGTGGCCGTCGTCGGTCGACCGGGCAGGGGACGAGACCGCGGCCTCGGCCGGCCCCGAGGTCGTCCTCGACCTCACCGCTGCCGGCGCTGCGCCAGAAGCGGCAGCGGCACCCACCATGTTCCTGCACCCGCGCGGGCTGGACGAAGACGCGATGCTCGCGGCGTTGGCGGCAGGCCGGCAGGTCTTCCAGATCGAGGTCCGCGTCAAGACCGCAGCCGGCGAGCGCTGCGCTGCGGCGAGCACTGTCGCGTTGACGCGGTACTCCGCGCGGCGGAGCGCCGAGCGAATCCGCGAACGAGCAGCGGCGTTGACCGTCCGCGCCCTCGATGACTTCGGCTCACGCGACGGGTGGGCGGACGCCGAGCCCTCCGCTCCGCCGACGATCGAGCGGGCAGCGTCTCCGGCAGTGGCGCGTCTGGTTGCAGGGGCGGCCGGGGCTGCGGCCGTGTTGAGGCTCACCAGGGTTGACTGGCGCGTCGCGTACGGGACTGCACCTTCCGATCGGCCGTTCGCGATCCCGCACGACCTGCGCCACGTGCCGGCACCGCCCGGGAGGTTCTATGCCGATCCGTTCTTGGCCAGGACGACCGACGGGACGTTTCTCTTCGTCGAGGACTTCGACCTGCGCCTCGGCCGTGCGGCGATCTCGGTTATCGACCTGTCGACCGGCCAAGCGAGACGCGCTGTGACCGCAGAGCACCACCTCTCCTACCCGATCGTCTTCGAGGTCGACGGGACGTGGTACATGCTGCCGGAGCAGGCCGAGAGCGGCCGCGTCGTGCTCCTCAGATGCGAGCAGCTCCCGGATCGCTGGGTCACGGACACCGTTCTGCTCGACGGCATCCGCGCTTACGACCCAACGCCTTTCTGGGACGGCGACTTGTGGTGGCTCTTCTGTGCAATGGGAACCGGCAGCGGCTCCGTCGACGACGAGCTTCACGTCTGGTTCGCGCCGACGCTCCGCGGACCATTCACGCCACACCCTGCAAACCCGGTGGTCTCGAACGTCGTCGGGGCGCGCCCCGGCGGCCGCATCGTGCGCGACAGGGGTCGACTGCTACGCCCTGCCCAGGACGGAAGCGGCGAGTACGGGCGGGCGATCGTCGTGAATGAGATCCTCGCGCTGACTCCGACCGAGTACCGTGAACGGCCCGTCTTGACGCTCACAGCACACGACCTCGGCGCCGCCGGGATCCACACGATCGACGTTGCCGGCGACCTGGCGGTGATCGACACCAAGCACCGGGTCGCGCGCGGCTTCGGCGGTCGACAGTAGCCGAGTCAGCGAGCGGCGCCGGCCGGCGTGCGCGCGATAATCTCCTGGTCGAGCGACCGGGCGTCCACACGGCGTCCGTCGCGCACGGCGGCCAGGCTGTCGGTGATCAGCGATTCGCCAGGGT
>DATINO010000086.1:0-4326 GCA_035474195.1 Gaiellaceae bacterium | reverse complement strand
TGGGAGAAGGAGCTGACGCAGTTCGATTCCCTGCTGTTCCACGGCTCGTCGCTCGGGTTCGGCCCGACCGAGATCGTCGGCGGGCGAACGCCGTGCCTCGAAGGGAACCTCTCTGTCCTCTACCCGGTCCTTGCGCGCCGCGGCTTTCGCTACGACGCAAGCGGCCAGGCCCGTCTCGGCACGTGGCCTGCGAAGCGCGACGGCATCTGGAGCTTCCCGCTCCTCGAGCTGCCGTTCATCGGGCACACGTTCCGCGTCGTGAGCATGGATTACAACTTCATGGCGAACCAGACGGGCGAGCCGCCGGCGCAGGTCGAATCGGAGACCTACCGGACGCTCTGGAACGCGTTCCTCGTCAGCTACCGCGGGAACCGCGCACCGCTCACGCTCGGCAACCACTTCGAGACGTGGGACAGCTGGGCGTACGACCATGCGCTGACGCGGTTCCTCCTGCGCGCGTGCCGAATGCCGGACGTTCGGTGTACGAGCTTCGAGCGACTCGCCGACTGGCTCGACGCGCAGGGTGTCAGACACGCGAAGGTGTCTGACACCCCTTCGGGGCGCAAGGTAAAACCGCACCTGAACCGATCCTGAACCGCCACGCGTCACAGTCGGCGCCGTGCGCATCCGTGCCGTCCCCGAGCTCTTCCTCGGCCTTCTGTCGCTCGCCGTGGCGGCCGTGTGGATCGGCCACATCTTCGCAACGACGATCCACGACGCGAAGCATGCGCACGACACGATCACGATCACCGGCTCGGCGCGGAAGCCGATCGGCTCCGACCTCGTACAGTGGGAGCTGGAGGTCAAGGGCGAAGCCGCGACGGAGGTCGCCGCCGCCTACCAGGCACGGACGGCAGGCAGCTCACTCGTCACGTTCCTCCGCAAGGCCGGGATCGCGCCCGGCGACATCGCGCCCGAGGTCGTCCAGTCCGACATCATCACGACGCGGATCGACAAGAAGCACATCCGGACGACGTACGTCGTCTCGCAGGGCTACAGCGTCTCGAGCAGGCAGATCGACGTCGTCCAGGCCGCCGCCACCCGGCTCGGGACGCTGCTCGAGGATGACATCGACGTCTCGGCCCAGCCGCTCGCGTTCATCTCGACGAACCTCCAGGCCGCGAAGCTCGACGCCCTCGCCGCAGCCACCGCGGAAACCCGGCAGCGTGCCGAGATCCTCGTCAAGGGCCTCGGCGGGCACCTCGGCCGGATGCGGGCAAGCTCGCTCGGCGTCTACCAGATCACGCCGCGCAACTCGACCGAGATCAGCGACTACGGGGTGAACGACACCTCGTCTCGCTTGAAGGACGTCACGGCGGTCGTCACGGCGACCTTCGCAGTCGGCTCGTAGTGGTTGTACAACTCGTCCCGATGCGGGACCGGCGGATCGACACGGAGGTCGGCGGGTACAGGCTCGTCGAGCCGATCGGCGAGGGTGGGACGAGCGTCGTCTACCGCGCCGAGCACGTGCGGCTCGGACGCGCCGCCGCCCTCAAGCTGCTCACCCCCACGCTCGGCGAGGCCGACTTCCGCGAGCGGTTCCTGCGCGAGTCGCGTCTCGCCGCGTCGCTCGACCACCCGAGCATCGTCCCCGTCTACGACGCCGGCGAGGCGGACGACGTGCTGTACATCGCGATGCAGCACATCGACGGCAGCGACCTGAAGGCGCTGCTCGTCGCCGAGGGCCGGCTTCCCGTGCGGCGCGCGCTGCGCATCGTCTCGCAGATTGCCTCCGCACTCGATGCCGCGCACGCGCGCGGACTCGTCCATCGAGACGTGAAGCCGGCGAACATCCTCGTCGGCGAGAACGACCGCGCGTTTCTCTCCGACTTCGGTGTCGTCAAGGAGCTCGCGTCCTCCGGGCGCACACGTACCGGCGGCTTCGTCGGAACGATCGACTACTGCTCGCCGGAGCAGATCGAGGGTCGGGACGTCGATCAGCGCGCCGATGTCTACGCGCTCGCGTGCGTGTTCTACGAGTGCATCGTCGGCACGTCGCCGTTCCGGCGGTCGTCCGACGTCGCGACGCTCAACGCGCACCTGCACGCGCCGCCGCCACGCTTCTCGAAGGCAGCGCCGGACCTCCCGCCCGCGCTCGAACCAGTCCTCGCGAAAGCGCTCGCCAAGTCGCCGCTCGACCGGTACGGGACATGTGGAGAGCTCGTGACGGCGCTTCGAGCCGCGGTGTCCGAGCCGCGCGTGCACGCGCGGCGGCTGGTCGTCTCGCTGGCACTACTTGCCGGCGCGGCTCTCGCAGGCGCGGCGATCGCGACAGTGCTGGTGGTCGGCCTGCGCCACGATCCCGCTCCGCGGGTCACGACCGTCGTCGAGCGGCAGCGTGTCTCGCAGTCCCCGGTCGCACTCGACACGCTCGTCCTGAAGAGCACCGACGGCCGCACGCTGAACGACGCGGCGTTCTTCCTGATCACGGCGAAGGAATACGCGCGGGCGATTCCGTTTGCGCGGCGCGCGGTCGAGTACGCGGACAAGAGCACGGTTACCTACGGCTATGCGACGTTCAACTACGGCCTCGCGCTGCTGAAGGTCGGACAATGCAAGGAAGCACTCCCACTGCTTCGCCATGCGCTCAAGATCGAGGCGACGTCGCAGTCGCATCTCATCCGGCCGGTGATCACGCAGGCGAAGGCCTGCTCGCAGCCCGGAGCATCCGGTGGAGCGCCGTAGCGCTCGTCGGCCGGTCGCGCGGATCCTTGGCGAGCCCGAGCAGCAGCGCGTCCGGAAGCTCTCCCGGCAGGTTGGGGCGCGGCGGTTGTTCGACGAGGTGTGCGTAGCCGATCTCCGCCTCGTTGCGGCCGGCGAACGGCGGCGTCCCGGTCGCCGCCTCGTAGAGGAGGCACGCGAACGCGTAGATGTCCGACGCCGGCGCCGCAACGGAGCCTTCGATCAGTTCCGGCGCCAGGTAGTGCGTCGTGCCGATGAGCTGCCCGTCGTGGGTCAGCTGCGTCGAGTCGACACCGCGCGCGAGCCCGAAGTCGGCGAGCACTGCACCGTCGTCGCCGAGCAGCACGTTCGACGGCTTGACGTCGCGGTGCACGATGCCGGCACCGTGCAGGGCGTCGAGAGCCTGTGCGATCTCGGCGGCAACCCGAACCAGCTCGTCGACGCGCAGCGGCACCGCCTCCGCGAGCGACCCGCGCGGGTAGTACGGCATGACGAAGAAGCCGTCGCCGACATCGAGGATGCGAACCAGGTGGCGCGACTCGATCGTCGCTGCGAGTCGCGCCTCGCGGACGAACCGCTTCGCAACCACCGGGTCCGTGTTCCGGAGGACCTTCACGGCGACGTCGCCCTCGGCGCGGTACACCACGCCCGTCGCGCCCTCGCCGACGCGCTCGACCACCTCGTACTTGCCGATCCGCACGCTGGGATCATCCCAGCGTGATCAAGATCCTCGGGCCGTTCGAGGCTCCGGCCGACGTCGGTGAAGGCAAGCCGCGCGCGGTCCTCGCGCGCCTCGCACTGGACAGCGGCATGGCAGTGCCGGCGCATGCGCTGGTGGAGGACATCTGGGGCGCGGTTCCGCCGCCGAGCGCGTCGAAGGTGCTCCAGGCACACGTCTCTGCACTGCGCAAGGCGCTCGGCCGGAGCGCGATCGAGACGCGCGGCGGCGGGTACGCGTTGCGCCTGGAGACCGACCTCCGTGTCTTCGAGGACCTCGCGGGACGTGCGCGCAACGAGACTGACGTGGCCGCACGAGCCCGCCTCCTTCGCGACGCGCTCGCTCTCTGGCGGGGTGAGCCGCTGGCGGAGATCCGTGAGCCGTTCGCCCCGCGCGCGGCGGCTCGCCTGACCGAACTGCGGCTAGAGGCGCTGTCCCGCCGCGTCGATGCCGACCTCGACCTCGGCGAAGGCGGGAGCCTCGTTCCCGAGCTCCACGGCCTCGTGCAGAGAGAGCCGCTGCGCGAGCGGTCGCGTGCGCAACTCATGCGCGCGCTCTACCGCGCGGGCCGGCAGGCGGAGGCACTCGCGGTGTACCGCGATGGTCGCGCGCTGCTCGTCTCGGAGCTCGGAATCGAGCCCGGCCCGGAGCTGCAGGAGCTCGAACGCGCGATCCTCCATCAGGACCCTTCGCTCGCCGTCCGCGTCGACGAGCCGCGGGAGGTTGTCGTCTGCGTCGGCGTGGCACCCGTGCAGCTGCTCGGCGTACTCGGTCGCGACCTCGTGGTCGTCGAGCTCGCAACCGGCCTGGTCGAGCCGCGCGTGATCCCCGGCGTGCGCAGCGCCGCGTTCACGACGAGTGACCCACTGGCGGACACCATGCGCCTTGCGATCGAACAGAACGCCGAGCTCCTCGTCGTCCGCGAA
>DATINO010000085.1:0-5480 GCA_035474195.1 Gaiellaceae bacterium | reverse complement strand
CGACGAACCGGTACTTCGTCTCTTCTCGGACGAAGAACTGGATCTACAGCTCGTACTTCGGCTCGCCGTACCTGAACGCTCTCGCGGTCGGCTAGTCGCTCTCGGTCGACGGGAGGCGCCCCTCGCGGGCGCCTCCCTTTCGACCCGGCCAACTCACCACGCCGGTCGCGAACAGCGCGACCTCGACGAGGGTGATCGCGAGACGGTTCAGCAGCGTCACGCCCAGCGCCGGCCCGCTCGAGGACACGGCGAGCAGGAGCCCGTACATCGCACCTTCGCGCGCACCGAGGCCGCCGGGCAGGAACACGGCCAGCACCGCGACGGTCGCGCCGACGGCGGAGACGCCGCCGAGGAACGGGATCGCCGAGATACCGGGATCGCTGCCGAGGCTGCGCAAGAAGAAGTAGACGGCGATGCCGCCGATCAGCCACGTGCCGCAGTAGAAGACGAGAAGCAGCACCGTGAGCGGGAACGGCAGCGGCTCGATCGTCTCAGCGCCGAACGGCTTCAGGAGCTTCTCCGAGAGCGGCCGGAAGACTTTCGGGTGGAGCAGCGAGGCGAGCAGGACCGCGAACGGGATCAGCGCCCACAGCGGCGCGTCGACGTCTCGCACCCAGGCGAGGCTGACGACGAAGACAATCACGCCCGAGATGGCCGACAGCCCTGCCTCGACGAGGATCGAGGCGAGCACCGTCGGCGTGTCCGTCACGCCTGCGGACTTGCGCAGCGCAACCGTGCGCGCGGCCGGCGTCCAAACGCCGCCGGGCAGGTACTTCGCGAGCATCGAGACCATCTCGGCCTGCAGCGCAGCCTGGTACGGGACGTTGATACGCCAGGCGGCCAGCATCCGGATCCAGCCGAGGATGAAGACGAGGTAGTAGACGGCGATCATCACGAACGCTGCAGCGACGTATCCAAGCTTCGCGTGCGCGAGGCGTGGGCCGGCCTTGTGCCACTGATCGACGACCGCCCACGCGCAGAGTCCCAGCGTGATCGCCACGAGCACGGCCTCGAGCGCTTTCGTGAGGCGAGGGTGACCGCGGAAAAAGGCGACGCTCGCGCGGAAACGGTCGAGGATTGGTGTTTGCGTCACGTAACTAGGACCGAACGATCGTTAACCTGCCGACATGCACGAGGGGGAGCGCAGCCACCCGAACGTAACACTGGCGGTCCTCTCGATCGCCGGTCTTGCCTACGCGATGCTCAGTTCCGCCGTCGTGCCGGCGCTCCCGACGATCCAGCACGACCTCCACACCTCCGAGAACGGGGTGGCATGGCTGCTGACGGCGTACCTGCTCTCCGCCTCGGTTGGGACGGCAATCATCGGCCGCCTGGGCGACATGTACGGCAAGGAGCATCTCCTCGTCTGGACGCTCGTCGTCCTCAGCGCCGGCACGCTGCTGGCAGGCGTCTCCGGCTCGCTCGCGCTGCTGATCGTCGCCCGCACGATCCAGGGCGTGGGCGGCGGGATCTTCCCGCTCGCGTTCGGGATCATCCGCGACGAGTTCCCGCGCGAGCGCGTCGCCGGCAGCATCGGTCTCATGTCGGCGCTGCTCGGGATCGGCGGCGGCGTCGGCATCCTGGCCGGCGCGGCGATCGTCGAGCACCTGAGCTGGCACTGGCTGTTCTGGCTGCCGCTCGTGCTGATCGTCGCTGCCGCGGTCTGCACGTGGCGGTTCGTGCCCGAGTCGCCCGTACGCGTTCCTGGCCGGATCAACTGGCCGGCCGCGGTCCTGATGAGCGGCGGCATGACACTCGTCCTGATCGCGGTCAGCGAGACGACGACCTGGGGGTGGGGCGGAACGAAGACCGTCGGGCTCCTTGTTGTCGGTGCCGTGCTGTGCGTGGCATGGGTCGTCGTCGAGCTCCGGAGCTCCCAGCCCCTGATCGACATGACACTGATGCGCGTGCGTGCCGTGTGGACCGCGAATCTGGCGGCGTTCCTGCTCGGTGCCGGGATGTACGCGTCGTTCGTGGTCTTCCCGCAGTTCGCGCAGCTGCCGAAAAGCACCGGCTTCGGGTTCGGCGCGTCGGTCGTCGGCTCGGCGCTCTACCTCTTGCCTTCCACCGTCGGCATGTTCGTCGTCGGCTTCGCCGCGGGTCCGATTGCCGCGCGCTTCGGGTCCAAGGCGGCTCTGGTCGCCGGCTCTATCTTCACCGCCGTCTCATTCGGATACCTCGCGGCGCAGCACGATCATGTGTACGACATGCTCTTGAGCTCTACGCTGCTCGGTATCGGGATCGGGCTCGCGTTCGCGGCGCTCGGCAACATCGTCGTGCAGGCGGTTGATGATCATCAGACAGGCGTGGCCAGCGGGATGAACACGGTGATGCGCACGGTCGGCGGTGCGCTCGGCGGTCAGTTGACGGCGACGTTCCTCGCCGATCACGTCCGTGGCGGGTATCCGACAGTGACGGGATTCACGGATTCGTTCGTGCTCTCGACGTGCTTCCTCGTCGTGTGCGCGGCGGCGGCGCTCCTCGTGCCCGGACGCCATTCGACGCAGTACGTCGACCACTTCGAGGAAGCTGCGGCGACGGAGTGACGTCGCGTGTCAGGTTCGCGCCGAGCCCGACGGGCACGCTGCACGTCGGCAATGCCCTGAGCGCGGTCGCTAACCGGCGCATCGGCGACTGGCTGCTGCTGCGCCTCGACGACACGGACGCGGCGCGGAACGTCCCGGGCGGGGAGGAGGCGATCGTCGAGGACCTGCGCTGGCTCGGGATCGCGTGGGACGACGGTCCTGTGCGCCAGAGCGAGCGCGCCGAGCGCCACATCGCCGCTGCGCAGGCGGCAGGGTTGCCGCAGCGGTTCGACGGCGTGATGTTGTGGCGGGACGACGGGTCGCCGACGTTTCATCTTGCGACCGTCGTCGACGACATCGACTTCGAGATCACGCACGTGATCCGCGGCTCGGATCATCGTCCGAACGAGGAGCTGCACGCGGCGCTGCACCGGGCGCTCGGTACGGAGCCGCCGCAGGTGATCCATCACGGCCTGCTGGTCGGCGCCGACGGGAAGAAGCTGTCGAAGCGCGCCGACGGCGCCACGGTCGGGTCGCTGCGCGACGCGGGCTACCCGTCCGAAGCGGTGCGCGCGTACCTGGAGGAGCTCGAGCTGCCGCGTCACGACGTGCACCTCGACCTGGAGCGCATCCGGTCGCTGTCGGTCGACGTGCTCGCCGAGCTGAGCGACGACGCACTGGCCGCCCGCGCCGGAGTTCCGGTCGAGGCCGCGCCGCTGATGCGCGGCGCCCACGACCTGGTCGAGGCGCGGCGGCTCGCCCTGTCCGTCCTGGACGCCCCTGGGGACGGTCCCCGGGACGCTTCCGAAACGTTCATACGGTTCGCCGAGCTTCGCGACCCGCTGCCGCAGACGCTCTCGAAGGACGAGGCGAAAGCGGTGATCCGCGAGCTGAAGGCGGTGGGCGGGAACCTGAAGGCGCTCCGCGTCGCGCTCACAGGAGCCGAGCGCGGCCCGGAGCTGTGGGCCGTGCTGCGCGCGCTGCCGCGCGACGAGTCCTTGCGCCGCGCACTACCCTCATAAGCGTGCGTCTCTACGACACGTTCTCGCGGTCGCTCGTCGAGCTGCCGCCCCCGCCGGGCCCCATCCGGATGTACTTCTGCGGGCCGACGGTGTACGCGCGCGCCCACATCGGCAATGCCCGTCCGTTCGTCGTCGGCATGTGGCTGCGATCGTGGCTGCGCTCGCGTGGGTACGACGCGCAGCTCGTCCACAACATCACCGACATCAACGACAAGATCTACGACGCCGCGCCCGGCGCGAGCGCGCAGCTTGCCGCCGACGCGACCGGGTGGTATCTCGAGGACACCGGCGACCTCGGGCTCGGCCAGCCGGACTACACGCCGAAGGCGACCGAGTCCGTGCCTCAGATCGTCGCCTTCATCGAGGAGCTGGTCGCCCGCGGCAACGCGTACGAGAGCAGCGGCGACGTCTACTTCAGCGTCGACAGCTTTCCGGGGTACGGGCAGCTCTCGCGCCAGAAGCCCGACCAGGTCGAGCAGGGAGAGGAGCCGAGCTCGCTCAAGCGGGACCCGCGCGACTTCGCCCTCTGGAAGACAAACAAGCCGGCGACCGAGGACACGTGGTGGGAATCACCGTGGGGGCGCGGCCGGCCGGGCTGGCACATCGAGTGCTCGGTCATGGCCGAGGAGATCTACGGGCCGGCGTTCGAGATCCACGGCGGCGGGCTCGACCTCGTGTTCCCGCACCACGAGAACGAGGTCGCGCAGTCGCGCGCGCTCGGGCACCCGTTCGCGTCGATCTGGGCGCACAACGGAATGCTCAGCCCGGTCGGCGGCGCGAAGATGTCGAAGTCGCTCGGCAACTTCAAGACGATCCGCGAGGTGGTCGACGACTGGGGCCGCGAGGCGGTCCTCGTCTATTTCCTCACAGCGTCGTGGCGCAAGCCGATCGACTTCTCGGAGGAACTGATGGCACAGGCGGCGGCGCGGCGCGACACGCTGCGCAACGCCTTCACGCTCGACGCGGCGCCGGTGGAAGAGGAGCGGTGGGCGACGTTCGTCGCTGCGCTCGACGACGACTTCGACACGCCGGCCGCGCTCGCGGTGCTGCACGAGTGGGCCGCCGCGCGCCAGCTCGAGTTGCTCGAGCGAGGGCTCGACGTGTTCGGGCTCGCCTCGCTCGCGGTGCGCGAGGCAGCGCCGCCCGAGGTCGTCGAGCTCGCCGAGCGTCGTTCGCGAGCGCGGGCCGAGCGTGACTTCGAGACCTCGGATCGCCTCCGCGACGAGCTGGAGGCGCTCGGCTGGCAGATGCGCGACGAGCCCGGCGGCGGGTACACGCTCGTCAAGCTGTGACGCCTGACCTCGTCTATGGGCGGCGATCCGTGCGTGAGGTGCTGCGCGGCCGGCGGGAGGTCGTCGAGCTCTGGGCGACCGAGCGGGCGGTCAAGGCGGAGCCCTGGCTGGCCGAGGCGCAAGTCCGTCTGAAGCTCGACCGGGAGCTCTCCGAGCGGGCCGAAAACCGGGATCACCAGGGCGTTTTGGCCCTCGTCGAGCCGTACCGCTACGCCGACGCCTACGAGCTCGCCGCCGCGGAGCGGCCGCTTCTCGCGGTGCTCGACCGGGTCACCGATCCGCGCAACCTCGGCGCCGTATGCCGGAGCGCAGAGGGGGCGGGGGCGACCGGCGTCGTCGTCCCGGCGCACGGCTCGGCCGTGGTGACGCCCGCGGTCGCGCGCGCGTCGGCGGGCGCGATCGAGCATCTGCCGATCGCCGTCGTGACGAACCTCGCCCGCTACCTCGAAGAGGTGAAGGGCGGTGACCTGTGGGTGTACGGCGCGACGGGTGACTCGTCCGCGACGCCGATGTGGGAGACGGATCTCTCCGGCGGCGCCGCGATCGTGCTCGGCGCGGAAGGGAAGGGCCTGCGTCCGCTCGTGCGGCGAACGTGTGACGCGCTCGTCTCGATCCCGCTCGTGGGTCAGGTCGAGTCGCTG
>DATINO010000084.1:0-18925 GCA_035474195.1 Gaiellaceae bacterium | reverse complement strand
ACCGACGGATCGAGCCCGAGCGTCCCGAGCAAGGCGTCGGTCGCATCGGAGAATGCTTGCAGATACCGGCTCTCGTGCACGTGGCCGTTGTAGTCGACCCACGAGGCGGGCACGTGCCTCGCGCCTTTCGGCGCCGAGCCGAGCAACCCCCGCTCCCATGCGAGCAGCGTCTCCCCCGCACCCGTCTCGACCCCGCGAAGCCCTTGCAGGATCGCGACGAGCGCGTCGTCGCGCGCGCGCTCGAGCTCACGGATCGAGCGGCCGCCCGCCTGCGCGTCGGACTGGGCGACGAGCCGGTCGAGCAAGTCGTCCGTCAGCTCCGGCACGTCCATGAGCTTTGTCCACGGCCACGCGAGCGCCGGTCCGAACTGCGCCATGAAGTGACGCATCCCGGCGTCACCGCCGGCGATCCGGTAGGTGAGGAACGTGCCCATGAACGCCCAGCGCAGCCCCGCGCCGTAGCGGATCGCGTCGTCGATCTCCTCGACGGTCGCGACGCCGTCGTTGACGAGCCACAGCGCCTCGCGCCACAACGCCTCGAGCAAGCGATCGGCGACGAAGCCGTCGATCTCCGTCCGCACGTGCAGCGGCTGCATGCCGACGGAGCGATACGCCGCGACGCCGCGGTCGATCGTCTCCGCCGACGTCGCCTCGCCGCCGCACACCTCGACGAGCGGCAGCAGGTAGACGGGATTGAACGGATGCCCGACGACGAAGCGATCAGGCCGAGCCATCGCGGACTGCAGCTCGGTCGGCCGCAACCCCGACGTCGACGAGCACACGATCGCGTCCTCGTCCGCGTAGCGGTCGGCCTCGGCGAGCAGTGCGCGCTTGAGCGCGAGGTCCTCCGGCGCGGACTCCTGCACGAGCTCGACACCCGCCACCGCGTCCTCCACCGACGCACACCTGACAAGCGACCCTTCGACCGGAAGCGGCGCGAGCGTCAGGCGGGCGTAGGCACGCCGCGCGTTGGCGAGCACCTCGTCGACCGAGGACGACACCGGGTCGTAGAGCCGGACATCGACGCCGTTCAGCAGGAACCGCGCCGCCCAGCCGGCGCCGATCACGCCGCCGCCGAGAAGCCCGACTGAACGCGGCTTACGCATTGACGTGCAGCGCGAGCTTCGCCCGCACCTCCTCCGGGCCGAGCACGCGGACGTTCATCGACTCGAGGATGTGAACGGCGCGCTCGACGAGCTCCGCGTTCGTCGCGAGCCTGCCGCGCGAGAGATAGAGGTTGTCCTCGAGCCCGACCCGCGCATTGCCGCCGGCCAGCGCGGCCAGCGCGACGAACGGAAACTGCATCCGCCCGATCGAGAACGCGGAGAAAATCGCGTTTGCCGGCAGGCGGTTGACCAGGGCGAGCAGTGTCCCGAGGTCGTCGGGTGCGCCGTACGGGATGCCGGTGCAGAGCTGGATCATCGGGGGGTCGTCGATCAGGCCGTCGCGGATCAGCTCGTGGACGAAGACGAGGTGGCCGGTGTCGAACACCTCGAGCTCCGGCCGCACACCGAGCTCGCGGACACGCGCCGCCATCGCGCGCAGCATCCCGGGCGTGTTCACCATCACGTAGTCGCCGCCGGCGGCGAAATTCATCGTCCCGCAGTCGAGTGTGCAGATCTCCGGCAGCAACTCTTCGACGTGCGTGAGCCGCTCGGCGGCGCCTGCCATGTCGGTGCCGGCCTCGTCCGGCGGGAGGGGCGACTCGTCGCCGCCGAGCACGAGGTCGCCGCCCATGCCCGCGGTCAGGTTGAGGACGACGTCGACGTCGGAGGCGCGGATCCGCTCGACGACCGCCCGGTAGAGCGCCGGGTCGCGGGCGCCCTGGCCCGTGTCCGGATCGCGGACATGGATGTGCGCGATCGCCGCGCCCGCGCGGGCGGCCTCGATCGCCGCGTCTGCGATCTGCTCCGGGGCGACGGGGACGTGCTCGCTCCGGCCGGCGGTGTCGCCGGCGCCCGTGACCGCGCACGTGACGAAGACCTCCCAGTTCACTGTCCAGATGGTGAACCTGCAATGCACATAGTGTCAAGCCGCCTTGACGATCCACGCAGGGTGCGCGATGCTCGCAGGAGGTTCGCACTATGCACACGCCTCTGGAAACGGCCGCCACTTTCGCGCGTGAGGAGCTGCGGCCGGTCGCGCTGCAGTACGACGAGACCGAGGAGTACCCGCTGGAGCTGCTGCACAAGGCGGCCGGGCTGGGGCTCACCTGTTACGACTTGCCGGCGGAGTACGGCGGGGGCGGGGTCACGCGGCTGCGCGACCGTTGCGCCGTGATCGAGGAGCTCTCGTGGGGCGACTCCCCGATCTTCTGGGTGATCGCGCAGGGCGGCTTCTTCGCCGGCCCGATCCTCGCGCTCGGGCGCCCCGAGCAGAAGGAGCGGTGGCTGCCGCCGCTGTGCGGCCCCGAGCCGCCGGCGTGCTCGGTTGCGATCACCGAGCCCGGGCACGGCTCCGACTCGGCCGCGATCGAGACGACCGCGCGCCGCGTCGAGGGCGGCTACGTGCTCGACGGCCACAAGAAGTTCATCGGCAACGCACCGATCGCCGACGTCTGCGTCGTGTTCGCGACCGTCGACCCCGGCGCACGGTCGAAGGGCATCACCGCCTTCGTCGTCGAGCGCGGCGACGAGGGCTTCGTCCACGGTGCGCGGCTCCCGAAGATGGGCAGCCGCTGCTTCCCCGCGGGCGAGCTCCGGTTCGAGGAGTGCTTCGTCCCGGACGACCGCCGGCTCGGCGCGGAGGGAGAGGGCTTCAGCGGCCTGATGCACGTGTTCGACGTCGCGCGCGTGCAGCTCGCGGCATCGGCTCTCGGCGTCGGCCGTGCCGCGCTCGAGCACGCGGTCGCGTACGCACGAGAGCGCGAGGCGTTCGGGAAGCCGATCCACGAGTTCCAGGCCGTCTCCTTCCGGCTCGCCGATGCGAAGCTGAAGCTGTTGGAGGCGCGGCTCCTCACGCACCACGCCGCCGACCTGGCGGATGCCGGAGAGCCGTTCTCCACGGAAGCGGCGATGGCCAAGCTCGCCGCGTCGGAGGCGTCGTGGTTCTCGACGTGGGCGGCGATGCAGACGCTCGGCGGCGCCGGCTACGTCCGCGACTCGCCCGTGCAGAAGTGGCTGCGCGACGCGAAGCTCGACGAGATCTGGGACGGGACGAGCGACATCATGCGGCTGATCGTCGCGCGGAGCCTGTTTCCGAGGTCATGAGAGACCCGCGCTACGACGTGCTCTTCGAACCCGTGCAGCTCGGGCCGGTCGTCGCACGCAACCGCTTCTTCCAGGTGCCGCACTGCAACGGCATGGGCCACCGCGACCCGACGGCGCATGCGGTGATGCGCGGCGTCAAGGCCGAGGGCGGCTGGGCGGTCGTGTGCACGGAGGAGGTCGACTTCCATCCCGACTCCGACACCGGCGGGTACGTCGAGGGGCGCCTGTGGGACGACGTCGACATTCCGATGCACGAACGCCTCGTCGACCAGGTGCACGCACACAACTCGCTCGCCGGAATCGAGTTCGTCCACAACGGGATGGCATCCGCGAACCTCTACGGCCGCGTCCCGCCTGCGGGGCCGTCGCACCTGCCCGTGAAGGAGTACGCGCCGATCCAAGCGCGTGCGATGACGCATCAGGACATCGCCGACCTTCGCCGCCGCCATCGCGCTGCGGTTCGTCGCGCCCTCACAGCGGGCTACGACCTCGTCTACGTCTACGCGGCGCACAACCTGTCGACGTTCCAGCACTTCCTGTCGCCGTGGTCGAACCTGCGCGACGACGACTACGGCGGCACGCTCACGAACCGAGCGCGATTGCTGCGCGAGGTGCTCGAGGACACACGTGAAGAGTGCGAAGGCCGAGCCGCAGTTGCCTGCCGGATCGTCGTCGACGAGCTGCACGGCGCCGACGGGATCCAGCGCGGCGACATGGACGCACTGTTCGAGCTGATCGGCGAGATCCCGGACGTGTGGGACGTGATGGTCGGCGTCTGGGAGGACGACTCGCTTCCGTCGCGGTTCGGCTACGAGGCGTGGACCGAGGAGCATTTCCGCGGGATCAAGCAGCTGACATCGAAGCCCGTCGTCGGCATCGGCTGGCTCACATCGCCCGACACGATGGTGCGGCTCGTGCAGAGCGGTGTGCTCGACCTGATCGGCGCGGCCCGTCCGTCGATCGCCGACCCGTTCCTGCCGGTGAAGGTCGAGGAAGGGCGGCTCGAGGACATCCGCGAGTGCATCGGCTGCAACGTCTGCGTGACGGGCGACTGGACGATGACGCCGATCCGCTGCACCCAGAACCCGTCGATGGGCGAGGAGTGGCGACGCGACTGGCACCCGGAGCGCTTCCGCCCGCGCGGCTCGGAGTCGAAGGTGCTCGTCGTCGGCGGCGGGCCTGCCGGGATGGAGGCGGCGATGGCGCTCGGGAAGCGCGGCTACGACGTGATGCTCGCCGAGGCGACGCGCGAGCTCGGCGGACGCGTGCTCCACGAGGCACGGCTACCGGGCTTGGCGGCCTGGATCCGCGTCGTCGACTACCGGCGCGGCCAGCTCGGCAAGCTCCCGAACGTCGAGATCGCGCTCGAGAGCGAGGTGACCGCCGACGAGGTGCGCGAGTACGGCTTCGACCATGTCGCGGTCGCGACCGGCTCGCGCTGGCGCGCTGACGGCATCGGGCGGCAGCACACGCGGCCGATCCCGATCGACCTCGTCGATGTCCTGACACCCGACGACCTGTTCGCCGGCACACGCCCCGCGGGCGACCGGGTCGTGCTCTACGACGACGACCACTACTACCTCGGCGGAGCGCTCGCGGAGCTGCTCGCCGGCGAGGGCAAGCGGGTGACGCTCGTGACGCCGGCCGTGCTCGTCTCCGAATGGACCGTGAACACGATGGAGCAGCCGCGCATCCACAAGCGGCTCGTCGAGGCGGGCGTCGAGCTGCTGACGGCGCATGATCTCGCCGGCGCGGGTGGCGGCGAGGCGCGGCTCGTCGACACGTTCACGCGCGGGGAGAGCGCGATCCCTCTCGATTCGCTCGTCCTCGTGACGGCGCGCCTGCCGCGCGACGCGCTCGCGCGCGAGCTCGGCGTGACCGCGGTCGGCGACGCGCTCGCGCCCGGAACGATCGCGAGCGCGGTCTGGGACGGTCGTCGCTACGCGGAAGAGCTCGACACGCCGCCGCGCGGCGACGACCTGCCGTACAGGCGCGAGGTGGTGAGGCTTGCATGACCGGGTGGGCTCTGCTCGCGTTCGCGATCGCCGCGGAGGTGGCCGGCACCACGGCGTTGCGTGCGTCGAACGGGTTGACTCGCGCGGTGCCGACCGGGGTCAGCGCCGTCGCCTTCATCGCCTCGTTCGCGCTGCTCGCGCTCACGCTGAAGCACCTGTCACTCGGCACGACGTACGCGATCTGGTCCGGCGTCGGCACGCTTGCGATCGCGTTCATCGGTCGGGCTGTCTACCACGAGCTGATCTCCTTCACGACGGCCGCCGGGATCGCGCTCGTGGTCGTCGGCGTCGTCGTCATCCATCTCGGGGGAAGCGTGTCACGATGACGCAGCTGATGAACGGCGACGACACCGAGCGGCAGGGCGGCAGGCAGACGATCCAGTCGGTCGACCGCGCGGCGATGCTGATCAAGGCGATCGCCGACAGCCGACAGCCGCCGACGGTGGTCGAGCTCGCGGCCGAGTGCGGGTTGAACCGCAGCACCGCCTGGCGCCTGCTCGCGACGCTCGACGCGCACGGGCTGATCGAGCGCGACCCGGTGAGCCAGCGCTACAGCCTCGGCTACGCCTTCCTGCGCATCGCGGCGGGGGCGGAGCCCGACCCGCTCGTGCGTCAGGCGCGGCCGGTGCTGGAGCGGCTCGCGAGCGCGACCGGCGAGACGACGAATCTCGCCGTCGTGAAGCGGTTCCGGCTCGTGTACGTCGACCAGGTCGACCCGCCGCAGATCATGGCGCCGAACTGGTTCGGCCGCGACGTGCCGCTGCATGCGACCTCGACGGGCAAGGCGTATCTCGCGTTCATGACGCCGGAAGAGCGGCAGACGGCGCTCCCTGCACGGCTCGAGCGGTTCACGGCGACGACCGTCACCGATCGCAAGGCGCTCGACACAGAGCTCGCCGAAGTCCGCCGCGCCGGCTACGCGACGTGCGTCGGCGAGCTCGAGGAGTCGCTCTTCGGCGCGTCGGCGCCCGTGCTCTCCGAGCAGGGGCGTCCGGTCGCGATCGTCAGCGTGTGGGGCACGGAGCACCGGCTGCCGCGCGAGCGGCTCGACGAGGTCGGCGAGCGTGCGCTCGCGGCCGCCGCGGAGATCAAGGACGTGCTTCGGTGAGCCTCATAGCCGTCGAGCGCGACGGCGCGGTCGCGATCATCAGGCTCGACCGCGACGAGAAGCTGAACGCGATCTCCTCCGCGATGGAGCGCGAGCTCAGTGCCGCGCTCGCCTCCGACGAAGTGCGCGCGAGCCGCGCAGTCGTGATCGCAGGCACAGGACGCGCATTCTCCGCCGGTGCCGACATCACCGAGCTCGCCGGTCGCGATCCCGAGTCGATCCTCCGCTATTACCGCGAGACGGGAAATGTCTACGAGGAGCTCGCGTCGCTCCCGCAGCCGACGCTCGCCGCGATCCATGGCTACTGCCTCGGCGGCGGGCTCGAGCTCGCGCTCGCCGCCGACTTCCGAATTGCCGACGCGAGCGCCGTGCTCGGCTTCCCAGAGGTCGGCATCGGCATCCTCCCGAGCTCGGGAGGGACCGCGCGCGCGACGCGCCTCCTCGGCGCGGCACGGGCGAAGAGCCTGATCCTGCTCGGCGATCGCGTCTCTGCGGACGAGGCGTTCGCGGTCGGCCTCGTGACCGAGGTGGCAGCCGATGCACCGGCGCGCGCGCTCGAGCTCGCGCGCCGCCTCGCCGAGCTGCCGCCGGCCGCCCTGGCCGTCGCGAAAGCGGCAATCGACGCCGCGGCGGAGTCGTCACACGACGCTGCGCTGCTCGTCGAGCGGCTCGGCTACGCGGTCCTCTCACAGATCCCACTGCCGTGATCCACGAGAAGGAGATCGAGATCCGCTGGCGCGACCTGGATGCGTTCGAGCACGTCAACCACGTCGTGTTCCTTACGTACCTAGAAGAGGTACGCGACGAGTGGCTCGGCCGGTCGCTCGGCGACCCGGACCTCGTGTGGGGGTACGTCGTCGCGCGGGTCGAGATCGACTACCGTCGCGAGCTCACCCTGGCCGACGACGTGGTCGTCGCCACGTGCGCGCTCGAGCGCATCGGGACGAAGAGCGTGACGACGACCGAGTCCGTCCGCACGCGCGCGGGCGACGTCGCCGCAGAGGCGAGGGCGGTGCTCGTCGCGCGCGACGGCGAGGGCCGCTCGCGGCCCCTCACCGACACTGAGCGTTCAGCCCTAACCGCCTGAGATAGCGGCGATCACGTCGACCCGCGAGCGAGGCTCGAGCGGCGTGTCGAGCCCCGCCCGCTCACGATCGACGTAGACGTGGATGTGCTGCCGGATGACGCCCCGGCTCGGGTCGCACAGGCGGTCCCGCAGGCCGGGCCACTGCGCGTCGAGCCGTCCGATCGCGTCGTCGACCGTCGCCGCCTCGAGATCGAGGCGGCGCGGCAGCCCGGCGAACAGCGGCATCAGCGTCGTCGGCAAGTGGACGTCGGCCATCGTTAGTTCAGGATCGCGACCTCGACCGACGAGATCGCCGGCAGGTAGCTCGCGATCTCGCTCCAGCTCTCGCCGTCGTCGGCGCTCGCGTAGACCTGGCCCGTGCTCGTGCCGAAGTAGTAGCCGGGCGTGTCGTAGGTGTCGCCGGTCATTCCGTGGCGCAGCACGCCGAGGTGCGCGTTCTCCTGCGGCAGGCCGTTCGCGAGCCGCTCCCAGCTCGAGCCCGCGTCCTTGGTCCGCCAGACCGCGGCCTGCCCGTCGGGCATCGTGCGGCCGTGGCCCGGGTCGAGGGGGATGACGTGGAACGTGTCTCGGTCGTGCGGGTGCGCCGCCGCGGCGAACCCGAACTCGGTCGGCAGCCCTTCGGTGATCTCCGTCCAGGTCCCACCCGCGTCGTCCGAGCGGTGCATCCCGACGTGGTTCTGCTGGTACATCCGCTGCGGATCGGTACGCGACCACACGACCTTGTGGACACAGAATCCGACCTCCTCGTGCTCGCGCGGCCAGTCGGCGCGCAGCCCGCGGTTGCGCGGTGTCCACGTTGTGCCGTCGTCGGTCGTCTCGAAGAGGCTGTTGCCCTGCACGATCGCCCACACGCGATTCGGATCGTCCTCGTCGGCGGTGATCGCGGAGATGCCGAGGTGGCCGGGCGGCTGGTTGGCCGGATCGTCCCAGCCTTCCTTGCCGGGCTGCCCGTCGAGCATGGAGTAGGGCGACCACGTCGCTCCGTCGTCGCGGCTCTGGAAGATCCCGGGCGCCTCGACGCCGACGAGCACGCGGCCGTGCGCAGCCGAGAGGCTCGAGACCTTCGACATCCGCCGCCCGTCCTCGTAGGCGAGCCCTTCGCTCGACTGCGTCCAGGTCTCGCCGAGGTCGGAGCTGCGCCAGATCGACGAGCCGTGCCACTCGCTCGCCGCGGCGGCGTAGATGGCACCCGAGTCCTTCGCGAAGACGGCGTGGTAGATGGGCCAGCCCTCGCAGTACGCGCCGCGCATCGACCATTTCTGGCGATCGGCGTCGCTTTCGAGCACGAACAGCCCCTTGCGGGTCCCAACGAGCAAAACCGTGCGTGACACCTTGCTTCACCTCCGGCAGACGACGGGTTCAGTCTCTCAGACTGGTGTCGCTGTCGAAACTCATCGGTCTTGCCAGGAGCCCCCGCGGCCACGTCGGGAGCTCAGGGGTTTCGGCTCCAGGTTGGTGAGATGAGAGGACGCTCGCGCGCTAGTGGACGAGCCGAAACGAACGGGCGACGCTGAGAGCTTCGGCGACGAGGTGACGCGATGTTGCGCTGCCAACCATGACGTTGACCTGGTACGCCTTCCCGCCGAGCGTCAGAGAGGCGGCAGCTCCTCGCCCGCCGAAGCACTCAAAGCTGGGACGTCTCACAGAGGTCAGCTTTTCAAGCGGCCACCGACCAGGCTTCATCCGGCCACCTCCGCTCGTCGCCGTCTTCCAGCCCACAACCACGACCACGGCTCCATGCGCGGGGACCCGGTATGCCGCGATCTGGCACTGCGTCGGCTTGGGCCGCGCACCAGCCGTCCCAACAACCAACAAGGTGCGCGGATCAGTCACCGGGCCGTCGCCCGCGGACGGAACTCGATGCCATGCAGCGGGCACAGCGAGCGAAACGCCGAGGGATCGAATCGTCGTGGGGCTTCTCCCGGAGGGAGTCGCCGTGAACGCCAGAACCGCCGCGACCGAGGCGAGCAACCTCATCGACTCAGGATACGAACGAGAAGGAGCGGAGGGTCCCGGTGGTCTGGCGCCTGCAACGGTCGCCCCAACCGCCGCCGCTTCGATACTGATAGCCGTGAATGGATGACCGGCCGCCGATCTGCCCCCGCTGCGGTGTGACGATGGTGCCCATCGCGCTGAGCGCAGACGAAGGCCGCGAGGGGGACTGGGCCTGTCTGGAATGCGAGGAGCTCGGCGAGGAAGAGTGAATCGCCGGCAAAGCCGGCTCGATCTACCGGAATGAGCGTGACGACGAGCGCGACTTGCTGCGGCGCTTCTCGTCGTACATGCGCAGATCGGCACGCGCCATCAGGCTGACGCCATCTTCACGCAGGTCCCATTCGGCGATCCCGAACGAGACCAACGTGCCGTCGGGAAGTACGCCGATCAAGCGGTCGACGACGTCGTGCGCGCCGGCTTCGTCGGCGCCGGGAAGCAGCACCGCGAACTCGTCGCCGCCGATGCGCGCGATCAGGTCGGCCGCACGCGCATCGGCACGCCAGCGGTCGGCGATGCCGCGCAGGAGCTCGTCGCCGGCGGCGTGACCGCGGCGGTCGTTGATCTCCTTCAAGCCGTCGACGTCGCAGACCGCGACGCTCAATGTCTCGTGCGTGCGCTCGGCGTGAGCGATCGCGCGCGTCAACTGGTCGTCCCAGCTGCGGCGGTTCGCGAGCCCGGTGAGGGCGTCGGTGCTCGCGTGCTCGGTCATCGTCGAGAGAAGCTCGGCGCGGGCCAGCCCGGTGCCGATGACGTTCCCGAGCAGGCCGAGAACGCGAGCCTCGTTCACCCCGACTGCTCCGGGCGCGGCCGAATAGATCTTCAGGACACCGGCGGGACGGCCGGCATGGATCAGCGGCACGACCACCAGCGAACGCGCGCCGACCTCCCTGCATGCCTCCTGGTCCACCCGATCGTCGCTGTACGCGTCGGGCACGACGAGCGGCTCGACCGTCGCCAGGCAGTACCCCGACGCGGATCCATCCTGCGGCAGCCGCAGGCCGTAGAACGGCCCGGCCGTTCCCGCGACCGCGCGATAGACCATGTCGCGACCCTCGGGCAGCTCGACGACCGCGGCGTCGGCGCCGGTGAGGGCGAGCGCTTCCTCGACGACCGTCCTGAGGAGGTCCTCGAAGCCGGAGTCGCTCATGGCGATCGCGGTGTGCGTTCGCACCAGCCGATCCAGCATGCGGGCCCGCTGTGCCTCGTTCTCGCCGTGGCGTCGCGTCGTGCGCACGCCGTGCTCGGTGACGAGACCGACGATCGCAGACACGAGAGTCAGCAGCAGCGCACCGCGCCAACCGGTGCTCGGGTAGGAGGGAGCGCCGACGACGACGATCGGGGTCGCGAGCGTCGCGGCCAGCGCGGCGACGACCAGAAGGACGCTGCGCCGGCTGCCGACGAACGCCACCCACACGACGGGCAGCACGAGCAATGCCGCATACCCCGATTGCGCACCACCCTGCGCCTCGCGGAGGAGCGCGACGAGCGCGTCGCAGAGGAGCGGCAGGAGGAGCAGCGCATTGACGGGCAGCCGCCGCTGCAGCGAGAACGCAGCCGCGACCAGGACAAGGGCAGCGAAGACCGCGAGGCCGAGGAAGAGCCAGTGCGTGTGCGCGGAGCGAAGCCCCGTTGTCGCGAGGGCGACGCAGGCGAAGCCCAGCGCGGCACGGCCGGGAGAAACGACCGACTGGTACGGGACTTCCCGCTGCACGAGCCACATATCGGCGCAAATGCCACGAACCATGAGGGCAGGTAGCGTCCGCCCGATGCGCCTGTTGCTGCTCGCACGCCACGGCCAGTCCCTCTTCAACGTCTCGGGCGTGGTCAACGGCGATCCGGCGCTCGATCACGGCCTCTCGGACGCCGGCCGCGCGGCCGCGGCCGGGCTCGGCGTGGAACTGGCGGCGGTCCCGATCGACCTCTGCGTTACCTCCCGGTTCCCCCGCGCGCAGGAGACCGCGCGGCTCGCACTCGGGAGCCGCGTGGCGGACGTGCCGCACGAGATCGACCCCGACCTCGACGACATCCGCATCGGCGACCTCGAGGGCAAGACGCTCGCGGACTACCGGCTGTGGAAGCAGGCGCACACGCGTGCGGACCGTTTCCCGGGCGGCGAGAGCCTCGACGAAGCAGCTGCGCGGTACGCCGCAGCGTTCGCCCGGCTCGCCGCGCGAACCGACGACACCATCCTCTGCATCTGCCACGAGATCCCTGTCCGCTACGCGATCAATGCCGCGGGCGGGTCACCCGATCCGGACCGGCCGTTCCACGACGTCCCGAACGCAACGCCGTTCCTGTTCGACGGAGAGGCTCTCCGCCGCGCCGCTACCGGGCTCCGGCGATAAGGTCGGCGAAACCCCGACGAGGAGGCGCAGTGCCAAGGCCGGTCCCGCACGTCCCGCATTCGGCGAACGCGATCACGCAGACGACCGATCCGAAGGAATGGACGAACGTGCTCGCCGAGGTACCGCTCTTCGCATGCCTCAACGCGCGCCACCTACGACACGTCGCGGGGCTCGCGAAGATCCGCCGGTTCCACGACGGCGCGGTACTGATACGCGCGGGCGATGCGGGCGACGCCATGTACGTCTTGCTCGATGGCCGCGCGACGGTGCGGGTTCCGCGCGGTGGCTCGGTCGGTCTCGAGATGGGCGCCTTCGTCGGCGAGCTCGCATTGCTCGACGACGGGCCGCGAACCGCGACGGTGATCGCCGACGGACCGGTGGTCGCGCTGAGCATCGGACGGGCGAGCTTCCGGAAGCTTCTTCGCGCCGAGCCGTCGATCGCGGTCGCGATCGCAGAGGAGCTCGCGCGCCGCCTGCGCACCGCGCACACGATTGCCTAGCGCTACGGCACTTCGCGCGGTAGCGCTAGGAGCCGGCGCCGCCGTGATCGCCTTCGTCGGCGGAACGACGACGAGACCGGCCGGCGCAGCGGTCCGCTGCACACCGGGCGCCTCGTGGGCCTACGCGCGCGGCGTCGGTGCGGCGACGCGAAGCAAGCGCGACGCGTGGGGCGACAAGCTGCTCGCAGCACGCAACGGCCCGACATATGCCGCTGCGGCCAAGCTGCTCGCGCCGCTCGTGTACGCGACGCAGCGCGGCCGGCGGCCGCTCACCCGCAGCGGTGTCTATTACCTGCCGCTCGCATATCCGACCGACGTGTATGCGCCCACGACGTTCGCGCTTCACGTTGCCGACGGGAGCCAGATCATCACGCGACGCAACGACGGGCCGAACCTGACGATCTTCGTCGGCCGCACCGGCCGCGAGCGGTACGGCTCATGTCTCGCACGCACGACGCTCGCGACCCTGGCGGACGGGTACCTCCCGATCATCGAGACCGCCTACACGGACGCGAACGGCGTCGACTACACCCAGGAGTCGTTCGCGGGACGGGTTGCCGGCGCACGGTCGATCGTCAGCTTCGTCCACCTGACCGTCGACACGACCGAGGCCAAGACCGGCGCGGTCGTCCGTTTCGCGGCATCCGATCCCAAGCGGCTACTCGTCGCCGACCGCGCACCGGTGCACGTCGCGCGCGGCGAGACGGCCGACCTCTACACCGGCTGGGTGAACCAGCTGCCTCTCCTCCAACCCGTGCAGGTGAACGACCGCACCTACGATCGCGCCCGCGCCGGCATCGTCGACTACTGGAACGAGCGGCTCGCCCGTGGCGCGCAGATCGTCGTACCGGAGCAACGCGTGATGGACGCGGAGCGCGCCATCCTCATGCAGCAGCTCGTGCAGACCTGGCGGTACAGCGTCGGCAACCCGTACGAGGAGCTTTCGTTCGCCGAGGCGCTCGACACCGCACAGGTGATGGCGGAGTACGGCTATCCAACGACGGCCGACGGGATCCTGCGCATCGCGCTCGACCGGCTGCCGAAGCGTTTCTCGAGCTGGCGCGCGGGCGAGCTGCTGCTCGCAGCAGCGGTGAACTACGACCTCTACCGCGACCGCAAGGCGCTGACCCGCGAGACGCCGGACCTCGCGACGACGGTGGCGACGCTCGCCGGCCGCCAACTGACGGACGGCGATGCCGCCGGCCGCCTCCAGCCCGAGCCGCTCTCGTCCGACGTCCCGGGCGCCGTCGACGGCGTGCCCGCGCAGGTCGTCGCGTGGCAAGGGCTCGCCGCGATCAGCCGGGTGTGGTCGGTGACCGGCCATCCGGAGCTCGCGGCGCGCGCGGGCACGATCGCGCTCCGGCTCGAGCGAGCGCTACGGCCCGCAGTGCGCAAGGTCGAAGTGCGCATGCCCGACCGGTCGCTGTTCCTCCCGGCGACGCTCACCGATCCGTCGCGGCCGTATCCGCGGATCACGTCGACGCGCGACGGCTCGTACTGGAACCTCGTCATGCCCTACGCATTCGCGTCCGGGTTCTTCGCGCCGGGCGGAGGCGAGGCGAAGGGGATCCTGAGATACCTGTCGCTGCACGGCTCGCGTTTCGCCGGCGTGACGCGCGCCGACGCGCACATCGCCTACGGCCGCTACATCGTCGGCGACGGGCTCGGCGAGGTGTACGTACTGAACCAGTCGCGCTTCCTCGCCGACAACGACCAACCCGACCAGCTCACGCTGACGCTGTACGGCATGCTCGCAGCGGGGATGACGCGCGACACGTACGTCTCGGGCGAAGCGGTGTCGCTGCTTCCGGTCGGGACTTCGTACTACCGCACGATGTACATGCCGCCGAACCTCGGTGCGAACAGCAGCTTCCTGGAGACGTTGAAGCTACTGCTCGTGCACGAGCGCCGCGGGCCGCGCGGAGCTCCGCGCGGACTCGACCTCGCATTCTCGACGCCGCGCGCGTGGCTCCTGGACGGCGCGACGATCGACGTGAGGCGAGTGCGCACGAGCTTCGGGCCGCTCTCGTTCTCGATGCAGCGAACCGGCAGGACGATCCGCATCGATGTATCGAACCCGAAGGCGCCGGAGCCTGCTCGACTCCGGCTTCGGCTTCCCGCGGGCACACAGCTCCTGCGCGTTCGGATCGGATCCAGACGGCTGCACGTCGACCGGCGGACGATGACGGTGACACTCCCCGCACGCGTCGGCCGGCTGCGGCTGGTCGCAACGCTCAGATGACGTTCTGCTCGCGCCGGACTGCGCCGGTCTCGAATCGCTCGACCGCGAACTGCGAGAGGTCGAACGTCGGCTCGAGCCCGAGCGCGAGCTGCGCGAGGTGCTCGCCGACGACCGGCCCCTGCTGGAAGCCGTGCCCCGAGAACCCGGTCGCGTAGAACAGCCCCTCGGGGTCGGCCGCCGCGCCGATCAGGGCGTTGTGGTCGGGGCTCATCTCGTAGTAGCCCCACCAGGTCGAGCGGATCCCGAGGTCTTCGAGTGACGGGAGTCTCCGCGCGGCGATCGGCGCGAGGCCCTCGAGCGTCTGCTCGCGTCCGCCGAGCGCGAGCGCGGCTCCTTCGCGATGGAAGTAGAAGCCGGTCGCGAAGTCGATCGTCAGCGGCAGCTCGGCTGGGAACGACGGCGCGTCCTCGGTGAAGAACATGTGCCGCCGCTCGCGCTCGAGCGGCAGGTCGTAGAGCTCGCTCGACCAGACGCCCGCCGTGAGGATCACGCGCTCGGTCGCGATCGTTCCTCGGGTCGTTTCGACGCCGGTGACGCGACCGCGGTCGGTGACGACACGCGTTGCGGAGCATGACTGCTCGACGAGCGCGCCGCGTGCAGCGGCGCGCCTCGCGTACCCCTGCACGACGAGATCCGGCGTGACGTAACCCGCCCGGTCGTCGAACGCTGCAGCGACGAGCCCGCCGACGTCGAGTTGGGGAACGAGCTCGCGCGCCCCGTCCGGCGCGAGCATGCGCGCGCCGTCTGCGGCGAACCGCGCCGCGTCGTCAGCGGTCGCGAGCAGGAAGAGATATCCCCACAGCCGTAGGTCGAGCTCTTGCCCGACTTCGTCGTGGAAGCGTTCGAGCCGGCGGATCGACTCGTCGCAGACTCGGCGGTTCAGGTCGTCCGAGAAGAGCGTCCGCACGCCCCCGGCGCAGCGGCCCGTCGACCCGGAGGCGAGCGTGTCGCGCTCGACGAGAACCGGCTGCCTGCAGCCGAGCTCGACGAGGTAGTGGAGCGCCGCTGCGCCCATCACCCCACCCCCGATCACGACAACCTCGCTCCGCTCCGGCACCACGTGGTTGATTTTCCTACATGAACACCGCACAACGTGGCCGCTTGTTCGTCGCGCTCGCTGCCGTGGCGTGGTCGTCGGCAGGGTTGTTCCAGCGGGAGCTGTCGGTGTCGACGGCGACGCAGGTCGCGGGCCGCGGGGTCTTCGCAGGCGTCGGGCTGCTCGGCTACGTCGCGCTCACAGAGCGCGGCGGCGTCGCCCGCGCATTCCGCGCGATCGGCCGTGGCGGGATCGCGATCGTGGTGCTGGTCGCCCTCGCATCCGGCTCGTTCCTCGTCGCGCTGAACCACGCGTCAGTCGCGAACGTGCTGTTCTTCCAGGCGCTCGCGCCGATCCTGGCCGCGGCGATGGGGCTCGTGCTCGGCGACCCCGTCAGCCGCCGCACGTGGATCGCGATGGGAATCGCGGTGGCGGGCGTCGGCGTCATGGTCGGCGGGCCGGGCAGGCCGAGCGTTCTCGGCCAGGGACTGTCCCTCGTCGTCGCCGTCTCGTTCGCGGCCACGCTGGTCATCACCCGGCACCGCCGCGACGTGTCGATGGCGCCCGCGACCTGCCTCTCGCAGCTGCTGGTGCTGGCGGTGGCGGCGCCGTTCACCGCACCGGCCGCGATCGGGACGCTCGACGTTGCGCTGCTCGCCGCCCTCGGGATCACCCAGATCGGACTCGGCTTCGTGTTCCTGACGATCGGCGGCCGCCTGATCCCGGCCGGGGAGGTGGCGTTGATCACGCTGCTCGAGATCGTGCTGGGCCCGCTCTGGGTGTGGGTCTTCCTGAGCGAGCGGCCGTCGGCCTCGACGCTCGTCGGCGGAGCGATCGTGCTCGGTGCAGTGCTGCTCGAGGCGCGGACCGAGCCGGCGCCGGCTCAGCCGGCGGCCTAGCCTTGACAGCTGTGCCTGTCGAGGCATAGGCTGTCGATGTATGGAAGGCGATGCGCTTCGCGGGCACCTCGAACTGCTCCTGCTCGCCGCGCTTGCCCGGGCCGAGCAACACGGTTACGCATTGATCGAATGGCTGCGAGCTCGGAGCGACGGCGCACTCGACCTCGGCGAGGGAAGCGTCTATCCGGCGCTGCGGCGGCTCGAGGCGGCCGGCTTCGTCACCAGTTCGTGGCGCACGGAGGGTCGCAGGCGCAAGCGGGTCTACCGGCTGACCAAACGGGGCGAGCACCGGCTGCGCAGTGAGCGCGACGGCTGGCATGACCTCGTTCGCACCGTCGGGCTCGTGTTGGAGGCTTCGTGACCGACGCCGAGACCTACCTGCGAGAGCTGCGGCGATCGCTGCCCATCGGTTGCCGTCGCCGATTCGTTGCCGAAATGCGTGAGCATTTCGCTTCGGCGATCGCGGCGGAGGCGGAGCACGGCGTGGAGCGGCCGGAGGCAGAACGGCTGACGATCGAGCGGCTCGGCCCTGCGCCCGCGTTGGCAGGTCAGCTCCTGGCCGACCTGCGCGGCGGTGCGCTCGGCCGCTTCGGACGGCTGTCTGCAGCGGTCACGGCGCCTCGCCTCGTCGCGCTCGCGACTGTGATCGCGGTCGCGGTCGCGGCCGCGGCGGGAGCGGTCTTCGCCGGGAAGCACGCGTCCCGGGCAGAACCGGTGCCCGAGGGCACGACGGGATACGCGGTGTCGATCAATCCCCTGACCGGCGAGGTCCGCCCACTGCTCGTTGCGTTGCAGAAAGGCGTGCGGAGCCACAACTCCGGCGCGCCGCTCGAGCTCAAGCAGGTGTGGGTCGTGACTCCCGTGAGTCACCGCACGCGGCGCTAGCCGAGCTGCGCGACCGTCGCGCCGTCGTCCGCGTCCGGCTCCGTACGCTCGACGAGCGGGTGGCGCGTGAGCTCGTCGCGCACCGCCTTGCGCAGCACGCCCGTCCCGCGCCCGTGGACCACGCGCACCTCGCGGAGCCCTGCGAGGGCGGCTTCGTCGACGAGCCGCCTCGCTTCGAGGCGCGCCTCGTGGGCCGGGCGGCCGCGCACGTCCACCTGATCGGACACGTCGCTGCGCGCGGCGGCACGGATCTGCACGACGGGCGTCCGCTCCTCCGGCGCGCGCTCGCGCGAAGGCCGCAGCCGCGCCAACGGAATGCGGACGCGCTGGCCTGCGGCACCTACGACCTCCGCGTCGTCGCCGCGGATCGCGGCAATCGTCCCGCGCACGCCGACGTCGGGTGCCTCGACCGGATCGCCCTCGGCGAGCGGCACCGTCGTCTCCAACGGCTCGATGCTGTGTTGACTCAACACGACGTCGGCCCGCGCGGCCCGCTCGGTCGCGGCACCGAGCGCCCTGTCCTGGTCGGAAACGCGGTCGGCGCGCCGCGCGTCTCTGACGTCGTCGCGCAACGCCGAGATCTCCGCGCGCGCTTCTGCGAGCTCACGCTCCACCTCCGCGATCGCCTGCCGACGCGCCTGCTCTGCGGACGCGCGCACACGCTCGAGCTCACGCCCGAGCTCTGCCTCGCGCGCGGCCACGCGCCGGGCCGTCGCCTCGACTTCCGCCCGTCGTTCGCCGGCGGCGCGCTCCGCCGTCTCCGCTTCCGCGACCAGGTCGGCCGCGCGAAGCCGCTCCGGCGCGACCCGCGAACGGGCGTCGCCGACGACAGCCGGGTCGAGCCCGAGCCGCTCCGAGATGCGAAGCGCGTGCGACGTGCCGGGACGGCCGAGCGCGAGCCGGTAGAGCGGCGTGTCCGCGTCGACGTCGAAGCCGGTCGCGGCGTTCGCGACGCCGGCGCGAGCGCTTGCCCACTCCTTCAACTCGCCGTAGTGGGTCGTCACGACGGTCAGCCGAGCCTGGCCGGCGAGCCGTTCGACGAGCGCCTGCGCCAGTGCCGAGCCCTCCTCCGGGTCGGTGCCCGCAGCGACCTCGTCGAGCAGCACGAGCGAACGATCGGTGGCCGACGCCAGGATCGCGACGAGCGTGCGCACGTGGCCGGAGAACGTCGAGAGGCTCATCTCGATCGACTGGCGGTCGCCGATGTCGGCGAGCACGTCGTCGAACACCGGCAGAGCCGCCTCGGCAGCCGGAGGGCGCAGGCCGCACTGGTGCAGCAGCGCTGCGAGACCGAGCGTCTTCAACGCGACCGTCTTCCCGCCGGTGTTCGGGCCGCTGATCACGAGCGCCCGGAGATCGCCGAGGTCGAGATCGATCGGCACGGCCGTCGCGCGGTCGAGCAGGGGATGCCGCGCGCCGATCAGTCGTACCTCGCCCGCGATCTGCACCTCGACGCCGTGCCAGCTGCGCGACAGCCAGCCGCGCGCAACCGCCAGGTCGAGCTCGCCGACCGCTTCCACGAGCGGGCGCAGTGCGTCACCGCGCGACGCGACGTCCACGGACAGCTCGCGCAGGATCCGCTCCACCTCTTCGCGTGCTTCCGC
>DATINO010000083.1:0-4711 GCA_035474195.1 Gaiellaceae bacterium | reverse complement strand
AGCCGCTTCGCGAACCACTCGAGTGTCGTGCCCTGCAGCACCACGGAGACGAGCACGACGAAGAAGACGGCGTTGAAGATCGTCTCAGCAGACTTGACGTGCGAGGAGAGCACGAACGTCCCGAGTACGATCGGGACACCGCCGCGCAGCCCGGCCCACCCGAGGAGCGCACGCTCTCGCGCGGTAAAGCCGGCGAATGGGGTGGAGGCCCACACGGCGACCGGCCGCGCCACGAACATGAGCGCGGCTGCGAGGCCGATTCCGGCGAGCGCGACATGTGGGAGGTCGGACGGGAAGACGAGCAACCCCAGGACGATGAACAACGCAACCTGTGCCACGTACGCGATGCCTTCGTGGAAGGTGACGAGCGACCCGCGGTAGCGGGACGGAGTCGACCCGACGGCGAGACCCACGAGGTATACGCTGAGGAACCCGCTGCCGTGCGCCGCGTCAGCTGCACCGAACGCGAGGGCGGCGGTCGCGGCCGACGCCACCGGGACGAACGAGGCAATCGAGTGCGGGATGCGGGCGAAGACCCACATCGCGACCAGCCCGATCGCGAGCCCGAACGCGAGGCCGATGCCGATCTGCTTCACGAGCAGCACGGCGAGGTCGTCGATGCCGTAGTGCGGACGCTCGATCCACGCGATGAGTCCGAGGGTCAGCGCAATTGCGACCGGGTCGTTGCCGCCGGACTCTGCCTCGAGCGTTCGCGCGAGGCCGCGACGCAATCGCGTCCGGCGGAGCGTCGCGAACACCGCGGCGGCGTCGGTCGATGCGACGACCGAGCCGAGAAGGAACGCTTCCGCCCAGGAAAGATCGAAGAGCAGGTGTGCGAAGCAGCCGGTGACGGCGGCGGAGACGCCGACGCCGACCGTCGAGAGGAGTGTGGCCGGGACCGCGACCGCGCGCAGCCTCCGCCACGAAGTCGACAGGCCGCCTTCGTAGAGGATCGCGACCAGCGAGACGATGCCGACCTCGCGTGCGACGGCGGCGTCGTCGAATGCGATGCCGCCAGGCCCGTCCGAGCCGAGGACCATGCCGAGGCCGAGGAACGCCACGAGTGCCGGCAAGGTCGTCTTCGCGGCGCCGAGCGCCAACGCCACGCTCGCCGCGAGAACCGCCCCGACGGCGAGCATGGCCAATCCGACAGTCACGGTGGGTATCGTGCACGAGTGCCGGTGCACCGTCGTGTTCTTGTCGTAGCCGCAGCGATCCTCGTGGCCGCCCTATGCGCTTCGGCCCGGGCCTCGCACGCGGGCGTCCGCTTGCCGAGAGTCGATCACGTCGTGGTTGTCGTCTTCGAGAACCACGAGGAGAGCGAGATCGATCGCGGTGACCCGAGCTCGCCGTTCGAGGTGTTCTCGGACCGGTATATCGACCTCAGCAACTACACGGCGGTCGCGCATCCCAGCCTGCCGAACTACCTGGCGCTCGTGTCCGGGTCGACGCAGGGCGTGACCGACGACTGCACCTCGTGCGGGCCCTGGTCGCAGTCGATCGGCAGCCTCTTGACGCGCGCGGGGAAGTCCTGGGGCGGGTACGCGGAGGGATACCCGTCGTCGCCGCTGTTCGCGAAGAAGCACATGCCGTTCCTCTACTTCACTGGCGGCGCGCCTCATGTGCACCCGCTCACGGAGCTCGACGCCCGGCATCTGCCCGCGTTCAGCTTCGTCGCACCGAACCTCTGCAACGACGCCCATAGCTGCCCGCTGTCGTCCGCCGATTCGTTTCTCGCCAAGTGGCTGCCGCCGCTGCTCACGGCGCCACGCACCGCCGTCTTCGTGCTCTTCGACGAGGGCAAGACGTCGATCGGAGGAGGTGGCCGGATCGAGGCGTTCGTCGCGGGCACCGCCGTCAAGCGCCACGTCGCCGTCAAGCGGAGCGTGAACCACTACACCGTGCTGAGCACGATCGAGTACCTCTTCGGCCTGCCGCACCTCGGCGCGTCGCGGAACGTCGCGCCGATCACCGGGATCTGGCGCTAGGCGGCTTCGGCGGCGAGCTGGCCGCACGCCGCGGCGATGTCGCGCCCGCGCGTCAGGCGCACCGTCGCCGGGAGGCGGGCAGCATCGAGCACGCTCTTGAACGCGGCGATCCGGTCGCGCGATGCGCCGTCGTACATGCCGGTCGGGTTGTACGGGATCAGGTTGACCTTGAAGATGCGGGCATCGAGGAGCTCCGCGAGCTCGCGCGCATGGGCCGGAGAGTCGTTGACGTGGTCGAGCATCACGTACTCGACGAACACCTTGCGCCTGCGCAGCGCGAAGTAGCGCGTGCACTCCGCCAGCACGTCCTCGAGCGGGTACCGGTCGTTGACCGGCATCAGCTCGCTCCGCAGCGCGTCCGTCGCCGCGTGCAGCGAGAGCGCGAGGCGAATCGGCTCTTCCACCTCGTCGACGAATCGCGTCAGGCCGGGAAGCCAGCCGACCGTCGAGATCGTCGTCCGCCGGTGGGTCACACCGATGTCGGGGAGCCGGCGCGCCGCGGCGAGCACCGAGTCGACGTTGAGCATCGGCTCACCCATCCCCATGAAGACCGCGTGGTCGATCGGCTCGAGCCGGCGGAAGTGCAGCGCCTGGTCGACGATCTCCCACGCGCTCAGGTTGCGGCGGAAGCGCATCTGGCCGGTGGCGCAGAACGTGCACGTGAGCGGGCAACCGGACTGCGACGAGATGCAGACCGACCGGCGTCCATCCCGGTAGCGCATCAACACCGCTTCGACCGGGTGACCGTCCGCCGTGTGGAAGAGCGCCTTGACGGTGCCGTCCGACGAGCGAGCCTCATGCACGAGCTCGAGCGTGGAGAACGGCACCTCGCCCGCGAGCCGCCGCCGCAGCGCGGCCGGCAGGTTCGTCATCTCGTCGAACGAAGCTGCTCCGCGCGCAGTCCATTCCCACACCTGCCGCGTGCGATATGCCGGCTCGTCGGCGAGCAGCTCGGCGACGGCGTCGAGGTTCATGCGTCCTCCGTCGCCCGCAGCCAGTCGACCACGTCCTGCGCGTTCCGGTCGGGAGGGAACACGGGGTAGAAGACCTTCGCGATCCAGCCGCCCACCGCGACGAGCGCGAGGCGCTTGTACAGGATGTGGCCCTCGATCTCGAACGTCGGTAGCTGCAGCGCGTCTCGGAGCCGAAGCTCCGGGTCGGCGAGCACCGGGAACGGGATGTGGTTGCGTTCGGCGAATTCGATCTGCTCGTCCAGCGTCTGCGTCGAAACTCCGGCGATGCGCGACGCGCCGAGCTCGGCGAGCTCCGACGCGTGGTCGCGGAAGCCGCAGGATTGCGGCGTGCATCCGCGCGCGCCGGGCACGTCGTCCCAGCCTGGGAACGGCAGCCGGCCGGGAAGCCCGGTGCGCGGATAGACGTACAGCACGTCGAGCTCCGCCAGGTCGACGGTGCCGTGCGTCGACTCGAGCGACACGTGCGGGAGCTCTGCGCCGCTCAGGTGATGCGCGCCGCCGTCGTCCTCGGGAACGGGAAGGTCCGGCGGCAGCGTGTGTGGATCGTGTTCGGTCACGTGCGGAAGGCTAGTCTCACTCGGCCGTGATCGATCTCCGTTCCGATACCGCGACGAGGCCGACGCCCGCGATGCGCGAGGCCATGGCGACTGCGGAGGTCGGGGACGAGCAGGAACGGGAGGACCCGACCGTCCTCGAGCTCGAGCGCCGCACCGCCGAGCTGCTCGGGCACGAGGAGGCGGTGTACCTGCCGACCGCGACGATGGGCAACCAGATCGCGCTCGCGATCCTCGGCGAGCGCGGCGGCGAGCTGGTCGTCGAGGAGCGGGCGCACATCATGGTCTCCGAGCTCGGCGGCGCCGCGTACCACTCGGGGCTCCAGACGCGTGGCCTGCCGGGCTACCGCGGGCGTATCAGCGCGGAACAGGTACGCGCGACGTTCTGGAACGACGGCGAGCTCTGGACGCCGCGCATGTCCGTGCTCGCGCTCGAGAACACGCACAACACCTCCGGCGGCACGGTGTGGCCGCTCGCCGAGCTTCGCGAGACGGTTGCGGCCGGGCGCGAGCTCGGTCTGCGCACGCATCTCGACGGCGCGCGCCTCATGAACGCGGTCGTCGCGGCGGGTGTGACCGCGGCGGAGATCGCGTCGAACTTCGACACGGCGACGCTGTGTCTCTCGAAAGGGCTCGGGTGCCCGCTCGGCGCGTTGATCGCCGGTTCCCACGAGCTGATGCATCGCGCGCGGATCGAGAAGCACCGCTTCGGCGGCGCGATGCGCCAGGCAGGCATCGTCGCCGCGGCCGGGATATACGCGCTCGACCACAACGTCGACCGTCTCGCAGACGACCACACCCGTGCCCGTCGGCTCGGCGAAGCCTGGGCCGACGCCGGCCTGCCCGTCGACCTCGAGCTCGTGCAGACGAACTTCGTGCAGCTCGACATCGCGTCGATCGGGCTGACCGAGGAGGAGGCACTCGCGCTCATCCGCGACCAGGGCGTGCTCCTTTCCCGGACGAGGCCGGGCGTGCTCCGCGCGGTCACGTCGCTGGAGATCGACGACGCCGCGGTCGAGCACGCACTCACCGCCGTTCCCCGAGCACTGGAGGCGGCCCGTGTCTAGGAAGGCGAAGCAGCTCGACCGCCTGTTGCAGGAATGCCAGGCGGAGCGGCTGCCGTCCGTTGCCGCCGCAGTGGTGCGCAAGGGCGAGATCGTCTGGTCGAACGCGGTCGGAGGCGCGGACTACGAGG
>DATINO010000082.1:0-53685 GCA_035474195.1 Gaiellaceae bacterium | reverse complement strand
AGGGGGCTT
The DNA here is from genome assembly GCA_035474195.1 of Gaiellaceae bacterium. Lineage (GTDB taxonomy): Bacteria > Actinomycetota > Thermoleophilia > Gaiellales > Gaiellaceae > PALSA-600. Next base: position 53,676 of record DATINO010000082.1, on the reverse strand, counting down.
CGTGCGGGAAACATGGTTTCCCCCACGGGAGCACGGCGTAGCCGGGCGACTCATCGTCCGCCGAATCTGCGGCGTCGCTGCGCGTAATCCTCCAACGCGCTGCGAAATTCCTCCGGGCCGAAGTCGGGCCAGAGGGTCTCGGTGAACACGTCCTCGGCGTACGCGGACTGCCAGAGGAGGAAGTTCGAGACGCGGTGCTCGCCCGACGTGCGGATGACGAGATCGGGCCGGTCATAGCCGCATTTGGCTCCGTTCAAACCCATTCCCCGCCTGTTCCAACGTCTGCACGCAAAGAGACGTTATGTCAACTCGACACAGAAACAGCGCGACAGCGCTGCATCCGCCCTGTGCGGCATGGACACAGGCATCGCACCCCATCGAGCACGCACGTTTCTCCAGAGCAACTCGGTTCTCCGCAACCGAGTTGCCGACTTTCGGGCCGCGGCGAGCTGACGAACGCACGGTCATTTGACCTGGCTCCCCGCTTCGCCGGTAACGAGGTCGGGCTTCGCGAAGGAGCGTCCACGGCATTCTCATGAGCCTTGCCCAGCGATCCACAGGGTTCTCCCCAGGCGACTCCAAAAGTCGTGGAAATGTGGACAATTTCGCGCGCGCAAAATGCGGCAAATGCGTGTCGGCGCCGCTTGCACGGACACGTCCCACGCCGTAGATTCGTTCTTGCACCGAGCACGGAGCGCGAGTAGGTCGAAGCCGCTCCCGAGGGCCGTAGGCGGAAGCCGAAGGTTCACGGGGAAGGTGGACAAAAGCGCAACCGGCTCGGTGAATTTTTGCGTGGACCCATAGAGCGCACGGCACGAAAGACAGCCGGCGCCGCGCAAACGGAATTGTGCGCAAATTGCACGAAACCGCTCCGCGGCAACTTGCCAGCCGCCCCTACACCCCGTAGGTTCCTTCTTGCACCGAGCACGGAGCGCGAGTAGGTCGAAGCCGCTCCCGAGGGCCGTAGGCGGAAGCCGAAGGTTCACGGGGAAGGTGGACAAAAGCGCAACCGGCTCGGTGAATTTTTTTGGTCCGATGACCCCCGCCGAGTTCCGCGCCGCAGTCGACTCCTACCCGTTCCGGGCGCAAGGAGCTCCCCGCCACGCGACCGGGCAGCCGGCGCGTTCGAGGAAGATGGCGAATCTGCCTCGCCTCGGCGTTCTCGAGCTCGACTACGAGGGCACCGTGACGGGCACCGCGGTCGTGCCCGAGCGGTAGCATCGCGCCCGATGCACTTCCCCCGCCCTCCCGCGTTCGACCACGGCGTCATCTCGTTCGCCTGGGCCCTCTTCTTCGGGCTGTTCGTCTGGATCGGCGGATCGGCGGTCGGGTACGGCAGCGCCGTCTGCTTGATCGTCGGCGCCGTCGTCGGCTTCCTGGTGTTCCTCTTCGTCCGCGTCTACGGCGAAGACGAACCGCGCCGGCCGTGAGAGCCAGTCAGCGCGAACATCAGTAGCCGGGCGAGCTCGCTGCCGACCTTCGCGACGAGGCGCGCGTACGCCGAGGGGCGGTCGCTCCCGACCGCTGCGCAGTGCACGAGGATCAGGTGGTTCCCACGCTCCTCGCGCTCGAACTCGGATTCGGCGACGCTCGACATGGCCTAGTCGAGCTATCGGTCGGTCCTACTGGCCCAAACAGCCCTCTTGGGAGGGAACGTCTTCTAGGAAAGCGCGAGGCGGCGTGCGTCGAACGACGCCGACCACAGCTCCTCGTGGAACTCGGCGACGGATGCAGCCGCATCATCGTCGAACAGGTGCTGCACGACGCCGATCTCGCGATCGTTCACGAACGGCACGTCAACGTGCGAGCGCGACACGAGGTTCACGGACACCTTTCCGCAGACCGGGCAGCGCACCGCGAGCCCGACGCGGTCGTCGCTACTCGCAGGCGCCAGCAGCATGAACGCCGACGGGAACACCGGCCGCGGCCGCTCCTCCGGCCAGCAGAAGAAACTCCACGGCCACTCCCCCGCTTTGATCCGCGCCGCCGCCAGGTCGACGAGCTCGCCGCCGATCGGCTCGCTCCGCGACGTCATCAGGTTGACGAACGTCGTCTCGTCCTGCAGGCCGAGCGGCGCCCAGTCGAGCTCGGCGTGCGTGAGCAAGCCCGGGTGGTCATGGCCGCAGCCGCACGCGAACTCGACGCGGAACACGGCCGGGTGGTGCGGGCCGGGCAACTCCTCGAGCCGGCGGAACCGCGAGAGGACGACGTGCGTCTCGCCGTGCACGGGACAGGAGAAGGTGTAGGACGTCGTCAGCGAGTCGTACATGGGGATTCTCTACCCCATGTATCGGACGATGCGACGCCGATCAATAGCCGTAGCTGCAACCGGATTCAGTAACTGATGAGCGCGTGCAGATCCAGGCCGGCAAGTCGCTCACGACCGCCGAGGAACGTCAGCTCGATGATGAAGCAGGCGCCGACCACGACGCCTCCCAGCTGCTCGACGAGGCCCTTGATCGCCTCGACCGTGCCGCCCGTCGCGAGCACGTCGTCGTGGATGACGACCCGCGTACCGTGAGGAATCAGCTCGGGATGAAGCTCCAGCGAGTTCTCGCCGTACTCGAGCACGTAGCTCGCACTCACCGTCTCGGGCGGCAGCTTTCCCGGCCGGCGCGCCGGAACGAAGCCGACGCCGGCCTCGATCGCGATCGCGGAGCCGATCCAGAAACCGCGGGCCTCGGCGCCGAGGACGATGCTCGCATCCTTGGACCGCACCCACTCGGCCAGATCGCCGACGGTCTCCCGCAGCAGTTGCGGATCGGCGAGGAGCGGCGTCACGTCCTTGAACCCCACGCCGGGCGTCGGGAAGTCCTGGACCTCCCGAACCTTCGATTTCAGATCCGTCATTGCGCCAAGTCTCTCAGGTCGCGCCAGAAGAGAAGCGACGACAGCTCACCTGCGAGCTCGGCGAGCTGGTGCAGGTCGCGAAGCGCCTGCGCGCGACGCTCCGGGTTGCGGCCGCGCAGCGCCGGTGCGACGACCTGATCGAGCAGCGCCGCCTCGCGTCCGGTCGCCGTTCGGAAGGTGCGCAAGTTCCGCGGCGCGACGCCGAAGCGCGTCAGCTGCGCGCACGTGGCGGCGACGTCCGCATCCGACTCGGGATACCGCTTTGCGGATCCGCTGCCGCGTGGCGCGAGCAGCCCGAAGTCCTCGAGCTCCTTCGCGAGGTCGGGCGACACGCCGGAGCGGTCGCACAGCTCCTGCAGCGTGATCGCCTCCTCCTCCGCGCCGAGCGGCGTCGGCCGCTTGCGCTTCCGCTCCTTCGCGCCAGGCGCATCGAGCTCGTCCTTGATCACGCGCAGCGGCAGGAACTCGTCACGCTGCAACCGCAGGATCTTCTGCAGCCGCTCGAGATCGTCCTCGCTGAAGAGCCGGTAGCCGCCTTGCGTCCGTCTCGGCGCGAGCAGCCCCTCGTCCTCGAGGTACCGGATCTTCGAGATCGAGATGTCCGGGAACTCCTCGCCGAGCCGCCGGACGACCTCGCCGATACGGAGAAACCGCTCGCGCTGCTGAGGAACGGTCGACGTCATGCGATGAACGTCAGCCGGTACTTGCCGACCTGCAGCTCGTCTCCCTCGCGGAGCAGCGCGCGGTCGATGCGCTTGCGGTTCACGAACGTGCCGTTCAGCGAGCCCTGATCTTCGATCGTGAACGCGCCGTCCTCGTCGACGAGCACGGCGTGGTTCCTCGAGACGGTGACGTCGTCGAGGAAGATCTCGCAGTCCGGCGAGCGGCCGATGCGCGTGCGAGGCCCCGCGGGCCGGAAGCTCTCCCCCGCCCTGCCGCCGCCGGCGCGAACGACGAGCGCCGGCCCCTCGAGACCGAGTGCATGCTCTTCGGTGAGCTCCGCGACGTCCTCGGGTGTCAGCGACTGCGTCGCCTCGGACGCGGGCTCGGCACGCGGCAGCATCGCGCCGCACCGAGCGCAAAAATTGGCGGTCTCCTGGTTCTGGAAGCCGCACTCGGTGCAATAGACCAGCGTCATGCGTGCGGCGCGGTCTTCCCGGTGAGGATCGCGGTGAGCCGGTCGACGTCGACCTGGTCGAGGACACTCTGCCCCCCCGTCACCTGTAGGCGCGCGACGAGCTCCGCGCGAAGGATGTCGATCTTGCCGTGGAGCAGGCGGCGCTGGTAGCTGACCTCGTGCTCCTGGTGCTCGAGATCGTCGATCAGGGACTTCAGCTCGCTGTCCGAGAGTGAGCCGAGATCGGGTAGCGGTTCCACGCTGCCGCCTTTCGTCGGGGTGTGCGTTCCGAATTCCAGCAGAGGACCGGTAAACCGTCAACCTCTACTTCAGGGTTCGTCCCTTCTCACTTCACCGAGCCGCACCGATCTCCTCCCGCTCGATCAGGTCGGTGACGAGCGTGCGGAGCTCCGTCTCGAGCTCCTCGGAGGCGGCGGGTGTCTCGCCCTCGGCGTACAGGTGGATCGTCGGCTCGTCGCCGTCCGGCAGCACCTGCACCCAGCCGCGCGAGTCGAAGATCTTGATCCCGTCGGTCGTGTCGACGTTGCCGTCGGCGTAGCGCTCGTTGAGGTGGCGCATGACGGCGCCCTTGAGCGCCCACGGACACTGGACCTGGCGATGGACGAGCGTCGGTCTCGGCAGCTCGGCGACGAGCTTGGACAGCGGCTCACCGACGGGCGCAAGCAGCTCGAGGAGCTTGCAGAGCGCCGCGATCGCGTCGTATGCGGGGAGGAAGGCCGGGAAGACGTACCCGCCGCCGGGCGCCCCCGCGAAGACGACGCCTTCGCCGGCGGCGGCGCGCGTCAGCTCCGGCAGCGTCGCGGGCGTCCGCACGACCTCGAACCGGCCGTCGACCACCTCCTCGACCTGGCTCGTCGCGGTGATCGGGACGACCACCTTCCCCCCGTCGGCGTTCAGCAGCTTCAGGTACAGCAGGAGGGCCTGGTCGGGTCGCACCTCGCGGCCTCGCTCGTCGAGCAGGTAGATCCGCTCGGCTGAGCGGTCGAACACGGCGCCGAAGTCGGCATTGACCGCCGCGACGAGACGCTGCGCCTGGTCGATCGTCTCCGCGAGCAGTCCGGGCGTCGACCCCGTGTCGGACTCGAACGCATGCGAGGTGACCGCCTCGACGCCGAGCGGGCCGAGGACGAGCGGCAGGACGAAGCTGCCGGCCGAGTAGCCGTAGTCGACGACGATCCGGAAGCCGCGCGCCTTGATCGCCTCCGTGTCGAGGTCGGCGAGCAGGTCGCTGGCGTAACTCTCTCGCGCGCGCGCCGGGTAGGTGATCGAGCCGACGTCGCCGAACGGGACGCGGCGCAGCTCGAGGCGGGTGAAGTGCTTCTCGACCTCTTTCTGCATCTGAGACGACAACGCGACACCAGGGCGCTCGAAGAGGCGGATCTGCACCGCTTCCGGGTCGGTTGTCGACGCACCGACGTGGAAGGCGGCGTCGTAGCCCTGCGTCGTCAGTAAGTGCTTCCCGACCGGAGCCGGCAGCGTGCGCAGGTCGGCGACGTTCACGCCGGTCGAGTGCAATCCGGAGATGAGGGCGCGCTTGATCATCCGATAGGCGGGAGCGCTCTCGCGACTCGCGACCACGCGTGCGCCGCGCTTCAAGGCCGTGCCGAGCGATGCGCCGAAGCGAAGCGCGGTCTCCGGCGTCAGGTCGACGTTGACGAGACCGACGACCCCGTCCTGCGCGAACACGCGCGTCGTGCCGCGCGACTCCCAGATCAGGCTCTCGTAGATCTGCGCCCCGTAGTCGACCTCCTTGTACGGGTAGATGCGCACACCCGGGTAGATGACGGACTGGTCGCCGATCGTCACCTGGTCGCCGATCGCGACGCCCTCGTGGATGCGCGCGTGCGCCCGGATGTCCGAGTTGCGTCCGATGATCGCGCCTTCGATGACCGCGCTCCGGCCGATGTAGCAGGACGCATCGAGCACCGACCGCGAGATGCGCCCGCGCTCGCGCAGCGTCGTCGCCGACCCGAGCACCGTGTACGGGCCGACGGACGCCTCGGGTGAGATGCGCGCGTAGTTGCCGATGAACGCCGGCCCTTCGACGCCTTCGACGTCGTCGATCTCGACGCCCTCGCCGATCCACACGTCGCCGCGGATCTTCAGTCCGGGGACGTTGAGCCGGACACGCTCGTCGAGTGCGTCGAAGTTCGCCTGGCGGTACTGGTCGAGGTTCCCGATGTCCTGCCAGTAGCCCTCGCAGACGTAGCCGTAGATCGGTCGGCCCATCTCGAGCAGCAGCGGGAAGAGCTCCTTCGAGAAGTCGTACGGACGGTCGGTCGGGATGTGCTTGAGCACCTCGGGCTCGAGCACGTAGATCCCGGTGTTGATCGTGTCCGAGAACACCTGCCCCCACGACGGCTTCTCGAGGAACCGCTCGACCTTGCCGTCGTCGTCGGTGACGACGATCCCGAACTCGAGCGGGTTCTCGACAGATTTGAGCCCGATCGTGACGGCCGCGCCCTTCTCCTTGTGGAAGTCGACGATCTGACGGAGGTCGATGTCGCAGAGCGCGTCGCCCGAGATGACGAGAAACGTCTCGTCGAGCGCATCGGAGGCAAGGCGCACCGAGCCGGCCGTGCCGAGCGGGCTCTCCTCGACGGAGTACTGGATGTTCAGCCCGAGGCTCGTGCCGTCCCCGAAGTAGGAGCGGATCGCCTGTGGCAGGAACGCGACCGTGACGATGACGTCCTCGAAGCTGTGCTCGCGGAGCAGCTCGAGGATGTGTTCCATACACGGCTTGCCGACGATCGGAACCATCGGCTTCGGCTGGTTGGAGGTCAGCGGCCGAAGGCGGGTGCCTTCGCCGCCCGCCATCACGACTGCCTTCAAGCGAACGCCTCGCGCTTGGCCTTGATCACGTACTCGGCCAGCGAGACGAAGGCCAGGGCAAGGCCGATCCAGAAAATGACGAGCGGCCACGTCGCGCTGTGGTGCGTGACCATCACGAAGCCGAGGGACGCATACAGCAGCCACGTCGCGGCCTTGCCGAGCAGGTTCACCCGGAACTCGTAACCGCGGCCCATGAGGATCGGTGTTCCGACGAGCGCGACGAGGTCGCGCGCCGGGATCAGCAGTGCAAGCCACGGCAGGCGGCCGGCGTGGACGAGCAGGATCACGGCTGCGTCGATCATCAACCGGTCGGCAAGTGGGTCGGCGATCTTCCCGAACGGCGATTCGACGCGCCACAGACGCGCCAGGTAGCCGTCGACCTGATCGGTGACGCCTGCGACACCGAAGACGATCGCGGCCGGCCACGACCGTCCGCCGTCGCAGGTCGTGATCAACCACACGTAGACCGGGATCAGCACGATCCGGCCGATCGTCAGCGCATTCGGGATCCGACGCCGCACGCTGACAGGATATGCCCATGCAGATTCCGGGCTTCGTCGACGCGCATTGCCACGCGTTCCAGCGCGCCCTCCGCGGTCGCGACCGCGGCGGCGACTTCTGGGCCTGGCGCGACGGGATGCTCGCGCTCGCCGGCTCATTGAGCGTCGAGGACATTCGCCGTGAGTACGTCGAGGTCTACCGCGAGCTCCGGGCGAACGGGTTCACGGTGGTCGGCGAGTTCCACTACCTCGGGCTCGGAGAGGCCCGCGCAGCGGCCGAGGCGGCCGGCGAGGCGGGGATCGCGTTCGTGCTGCTGTACGCCTGCTACCTCCGGGGCGGCATCGACCGCTTCCGCCAGGAGTCGGTCGCGGACTACCTCCAACAGGTGGAGGCGCTCCGCGCCGACGGCTTCCGCGTCGGGATCGCGCCCCACTCCGTTCGCGCGTGCCCACCGGATGCGCTGCGCGAGCTGGGCGCGTATGCGGCCGCCCACGAACTGCCGCTCCACGTGCATGCCGACGAACAGCCGCGTGAGATCGAGGAGTGCATCGCCGAGACGGGACTCCGCCCGATCGAGCTGCTCGACGACACGGGTTGCCTTGGCCCGCACACGACGATCGTCCACGCAACGCACGCCGACGGGCACGAGCTCGACCTGCTCGCCAGCGCCGGTGCGCGCATCTGCGTCTGCCCGACGACCGAGGCGAATCTCGGCGATGGGTTCCTCCCCGTCGCCCGCGTGCTCCATCGCGGCATCGAACTGTGTATCGGCAGCGACTCCAACGTCCGCATCGATCCGCTCGAGGAGCTGCGCGAGCTCGAGGGGATCGCCCGCCGCCAGACCGGGAAACGCGGGGTCATGCCGCTCGATGCGCTCCTCGCCGCCGGCACCGTGGAGGGCGGAATGTCACTTGCCCTCGATGCGTGGCCTGACGCGACGATCGATCTCGACCACGCCCAGTTGCGCGGGGTCGACGCGGACGCCGTCTACGACGCCTTGGTGTTCGGCTGCAGCGGGGGCGTCTTGTGGAAGACGTCGGTCCAGTAGCGAGTTCGCGCGAGATACGCGCTCTCCGCGGCCGCACCGTGCAGGCCCCACGCGCCGTCGTATGACAGATAGCGGTACCGCGCGCGCCGGCCCGCCACCGCCGGCTCGATCTGCGTTCCCTCGTGCCACTCGTTGAACGACGTGATCGTGATGTTGTCGGCGCCGCTCACGAGTGCCGCGCGCCACATCGCGTCGTATGTCTGTCCGCGCTTTCGCGGCTTGACGACCGGATCGCCGCTGCCGCGTGTCGCGTTGTATCCCGGACCCACCGACGGAGCACAGAGCAGCTGCATCGCATGCGCTTCCGCGCAGAGCCGGTGGAAGCTGTTCCCGCCGTACGTGACGATGTCGTAGGTGTAGACGCCGTCGAAGCGCGCGGCGGCCGCGGCACCCGCGAGCGCGGTCTGTGCGTAGATCGTGATGTCGGGAACGGGATGCAGGAGCGGATGATTTTCGACCCACTCACTCGGCGCCGAGTTGAACGGTTGGTAGATGTAGAACGTCCTGATCCCGAACCGACCCGTGAGGTAGGCGATGTCGGTCGCGATCGACTCGACGGTTCGGCCGCGATACGGCTCGATGTGCGCGGCGACGAGCACGCCGCGCTTGTTCGCCGCGCTGACGATCGCCGGCATGCGCAAATCCTCAGGTGAGCCCCGCCCCCACCACGAGACCGCGATCTCGTCGATCCCCGCCCCGCGGATCTCGCTGATCTGCGCGTCGATCACGAGCTGGTCGGACGACGAGTAGAGGCCGATCGCCGGGTAGTACGACGACGCGATGTCGTTCGGCGGAGCGTGGCCGTCCTGCGACCAGTGCTCGTAGGAACCGTCCTCCGACGACGTGCCGTACCACGGGTAGTAGAACGCTGACACGCGGCCGCCGGCGACCGCGTTGGCGGGTACGGCGAGCGCAACCAGTAGGCCGAGGAGAAAGAGCCGCATTCCGGGGGGTCCGACTAACGATCATCTACCACCCGGGGCCGACAGACAATGGGCCGTCCGGCCTGCTTTTTCCCCGACGAGGGAACCTCCATGGAGGCCTGGTACGCCCACTCACGCGGGATACCGGTCGTCGGCGTCGCGTCGTTCTAGCAGGGACCTGGCCCGGGGGCCGCGCTGCCCGGCCCCCGGACGCTTGCGGTGACACCGTCGACCACGCTCTCGACGCAGTAGCCGTCAGTTGTGGCAGTGATGCTGACAGTCGGGCTCAGCCCGGGTTGCATCGCTCGTACCGAGGTGGTCGTCGCGCCCGCATAGCTTCCGTTCGCAGCGAAATACGCCGACATGGCGGTGTTCCCGTCCTGGACATTCAGCTCGGCCACCGCGAGCGCCGCACTGTTCGGCGTGGAGGTGACGAGATTGGAGACGTCGCTCGCGGCGCCACAGCCGGTGAGGAGCACGGCGCAGGCCGCGAGGACGAGCAGCTTTCTCATCACCGCCGGTTCTCGTCCCGGTGCGTGCTCTGGGCGTCACTCGGAGGAGGGAATGCCACGCGAGAATCACTCGAACGAGTGTCGGACTGATGACCGGCGCGTCCGTAGAGTGGTGGAACATCACGTCGGCGTTGCGGCCGCCGGGAGTCCTGAAAGGGGCACGCCCAAATGACCGCAACTGCATTCGAACTTTCGACCGGCAACCGCCACGCTGATGTGGCAATGGCCCTTCTCTCGGCGATCGACGTGCGCGACCTCGAGCGTCGTGAGGCGGAGCTCTCTGCACGCGAGGCCGAAGTGCTTCGCCGTGAGAAGGCGATCGACGCCGTGGAGCGCGTCCATGAGCTGAGAGGCCGCAACGGCAGCGAGGTCGCTGTCGCCGCAATGGCCGAGGACGATTCACGCCACCGCGAGGAGCGCCAGGCGCGCCGCGCCGGCATGAAGGACGCGCTGCGCATCCGGGAGCGCGACTGGTGGATCAAGATCCTCGGCATCGCGCCGCAGGCGTAACGAACTGAAGCTACGGTCGCGCGGCGACTAGACCGCCGCGCGACCGTCGGTTCTCACCGGCTTCCCTGCGTAGTGGACGTGCGGGTCGATCCGAACAGATGCGTAGTGTGGATCGATGGTCTGGGTTGCGTCGTTGCTCCTGGTTGTCACCGTTGGCGGCGGCGTGGTCGGCGTCGTCGTCGCGCGAAACAAGCTGCGGGACGACAGCGCCGGCGTCCGGGAGCTTCCGCCCGACGTGCTCATCGCGCTTGCGCGTTCACGCGAAGCCGAGCTGACGGCGCGCAAGACCGACGACGCAGCGCCGCGCGACGCCGCCGAGTCTGCACACGAAGGGCCACCGTTCCGAGACGCTTGAGGCGCAGATAGCCCCAGCCGGGATCGCAACGCGTCTCTTGTGCCGTCGCCGCCCGAGCCCGCGCCGGGCGGCGACGGCACAAGCTTTCGCCTTCGCTCTACGCCGGCCGCGCTGCGGCGTCTGCGTGGACAGGTGAGGCCTCGACGCGGAGGATCCGAGCGGGCCGTGCGGGCAACCACCAGTTCCAGCGGCCGAGGATCGCGACGGCGGCAGGTGCGAGCAGGCCGCGGATGATCGTGGCGTCGATCAGGATGCCGCCACCGAGAGCGGTCGCGAACATCTTCGCTTCCGTTCCCGGCTGCGAGCTGAAAGCGACGAACGCGAGCCCGAGGATCAGCGCTGCGCTCGTGACGAGTCGGCCGGTGCGGCCGATGCCCTCGATCACGGCCGCCGGCGTCGACTTCGTGCGGTCGTAGGACTCGCGCATGCGGCTGATGATGAAGACCTGGTAGTCCATCGAGATGCCGAAGAGGAATGCGAACACGACGATCGGCATTTCGACGTTGATCGCTCGCGTCGGTTCGATGCCCCAGATGCCGCTGCCGAAGCCGTGCTGGAACACGATCACGAGAAGTCCCCACGCAGCAGCGACCGAGAGCAGGTTCAGGAGCACCGCCTTGAGGGGCAGGATCAGTGACCTGAAGGCTCGCGCGAGGAGCAGGAACGTGAGCCCGGAGATCAGCAGGATCAGCAGCGGAAAGTTGCTGTAGACCGCGTCGAGGAAGTCGGCGCTCTGTGCGGCCTCGCCTCCGATCGCGACCTCGCCTTCAACCGCGGTCGCGCGGAGTCGGTCGAGTGTGACGCGGCCTGCCGGGGAGTTTCCGTCCTCTGTCGGGATGACCGTCACGAGGGCCGTCTTCCCTCGGCGCCAGTCGACGGGTGCGATCGCCGCACGAACGCCCTTGACCGCCGCGAAGGTCTTGGCGACTGCTGCGGCGTCCCCGGACCGGACGAGCGCATCGAACGGAGAGAGCGGGCCGGTGCCAATCCCGGCAGCAGTGAGGTCGTCGAGTGCCACACGGGCTGAGCCGTTCTGCGCGAGCGAGTTTGCGCGGGGGTTGCCGAACTGAATGGTCGATGCAGCGAGAACGAGCGCGCCAAGGATCGACAGGGAGACCGCGGCCGCTGCCCAGCGGTGCCGGACGACGAGCTGTGCCCACGAAGACCATGCCCGGCTCGGGCGAGCGTCCCGCTGGTTGCGCGGCCAATCGAGCTTCGGGCCGACCGTGGCAAGCACGACCGGCAGCAACGTTACGCCGACGGCGACGCTGACCAGCGCGATCAGCAATCCGGCGATCCCGATGCTGCGCAGAGCCGGGATCGGCACGACGAGCAACGCGATCAGCGAGATGCCGACGGTGGTGCCGCTGAAGACCACAGCCGAGCCTGCGTGTTGCATGGCGTTCCGGACTGCTTCGTCGTTCGTCGTTCCGGGGCGCTGCCGCTCCTCGCGCCAGCGGACGACGATCAGCAACGCGTAGTCGATCGCGATCCCGAGCCCGATCAGCGCGACCAGGAACTGGACGATCACGGACACGGCAGTGACGGCCGTGAACGGCCAGATCAGCAGGAAGGTCGTCGGAATCGCGACGATCGCCATCAGCAGCGGGATGACCGCGGTGAACGAGCGGAACACGAAGCCGAGCACCAGCAGCGCTCCCAACGCGGCGAGCAGCGTCCCCAGCAGCACCCCGGTTCCGGTTCCTTGGGTGTCGTTGCCCGTCGCGCGGAGTGCGTCGAGCCCGGTGACCCGCACGCTCGCACCGCCGACCCTCGCGCCGGCGAGCGCCTTCTGCGCGAGCCGTGCTTCCGGCTGGCCCTGGTCGACGCCGCCGCGCGCAGGAATGTCGACGATTGCGAACGTTGTCCGGCTGTCGGCCGAGACGAACGATCGATCGCCGGTCGAGGCGAAGGAAGCGATCCGCGCCGCGGGGAGAGCCCGCTGCACGCGAGCGAGCGCCGCCGCTAGTTCGCTTCTGATACCTGGGGAATCGACCGTCATGCCCTTCGGGAGCTGCACCACCGGAACGAGCGGAGCAACATCGCCGCCGCTGCCGTAGATCGCGGCGATCTGTTGATTTGCCTCGAACCCCTCGCGTCCGGGAACACTGAACTGCTGCGAAAGGGACTTTCCGGCCGGGCCGATCGCTGCGAACGCGGCGATCGTCACGGCGACCCAGAAGCCGACGACGAGTCGTTTGTGCCTGAGAGTCCAGCGGGCAAGTGCGGGCATGGCCGGCCTTCCTTTCGATGACGGGGCACCGTGTGTGCCTGATGGCACCGAGGTTGTGGCAGCCGCGTTTCCCGGGCAACTTTCGTTGCCGTTTCTGGGAAGCGCTCTAGTGCTCGTGGTCGTGTCGCGGCGCGGCGCGGACGTGCATGCGCTTGCCGTGACTACCGTGGACGCTCAGGATCTCGACGGGCTCACCGTCGGCAGGGCCGAACCAGTGAGGCATCCGCGTGTCGAACTCGGCGACCTCGCCTGGCCCCATGACGATGTCGTGCTCGCCCAGGATCAAGCGCATCCGGCCTGAAAGCACATAGAGCCACTCGTAGCCGTCATGGGTGCGGAGGTTGCGCTCTCGCTCAGGCGGGATGACGACCTTCCACACGGCAAGCCCGCTCGATTGTTGGGTGAGCGGGAAGACGAGGCGACCGTTCCGGGTGCGCGGCTTGAGCCGGATGCGCGGGTCGCCGACCTCGGGTGCTCCGACCAGCTCGTCGAGCGGAACCTGATAGGCCGCGGCGAGCGGAAGAAGCAGCTCGAGGCTCGGCTTGCGCTGCCCGCCCTCGAGACGCGAGAGCGTACTTTTCGAGATCCCGGTCTGTGCGGCGACGGTCGTCAAGGTGATGCCTCGGCGAGTGCGCAGGCGCTTTAAGCGCGGGCCGACCTGGGCGAGAACGTCTGGGATCTCCGACGCGTGCTCCACGCACCCACGCTAACTCAGCGTTCCCGGAATCAGCAACGAAACTGGCGGCCTCGACGCACATTCGACAGCGTGTCGGTCATGGAAAACGAAAGCTATGACGTTGTTGTGGTCGGAGGGGGAGCGGCAGGACTCAGCGCCGCCCTCGTCCTCGGCCGCGCCCGGAGGCGAGTCGCCGTTGTCGACAGTGGCACCCCACGCAACGCACCGGCGGCCCACATGCACGGTTATCTGTCCCGCGATGGGATGCCGCCCGTCGATCTCCTTGCGGCGGGTCGCGACGAGGCCGCAGCCTACGGCGTCGAGTTCATCGCCGACCGGGTTGTCTCGATCGAGCCCGGATTCTCGATCACCCTCGCCAAGGGTGGCGGCCTTGAGTCGAGAAGGCTTCTGATCGCGACCGGGGCAACGGACGAACTTCCGTCGATCCCCGGACTTTGGAAGCGCTGGGGTAAGGACTTCCTTCACTGCCCCTACTGCCACGGCTGGGAAGTTCGCGACCAACCGCTCGGGGTTCTCGGCACCAGCACCGCCTCCGTCGAACATGCGCAGCTCATCCGTCAGTGGTCGGATGACCTGATCTTCTTCACGCATAGGCACAACCTCACCGAGGCGGAGCGCGAGCAGCTCGGAGCCCGCGACATTCGCGTTGTCGAAGGCGAGGTTCGCGGGATCGTTGTCGAAGAAGATCGCCTGAAGGGCGTGGTGCTCGGCGACGGTCGAACCGTTGAGCGTGACGCCCTTTTCATCCGCCCCGACATGCGCCCTCGGCTCGACGGATCCCTGGAGCAGCTCGCCTGCCAGACCGACGATCTCGGGTTCATCCTCGTCGACACCGCCGGACGAACGAGCGTGCCGGGCGTATGGGCCGCAGGGAATGTCGCGAACCCGCGAGCGCAAGTGATCACCGCCGCCGGAGAAGGATCAGCCGCAGCGATCTCGATCAACGCTGACCTTGTCCAGGAGGACATTCGAACCGCCTTAGACGCACGCCCCACTCCCTGAAAGGAAGGAGTCGCATGTCTACCCCGAACCACGACCGCCCCCGCGTCCCACCGCCGAGCAAGCATCAGCTCGCACTGATGATCTGGCTTTGCGTCTTCCCGACGCTCACGATCATCAACATCGCTCTCGGCGACTGGCTCCGAACGATGACGCCGGTGACGCGTACCTTCGTTCTTGCGACGATCGCCGTGCCTATCGTGATCTACGGGCTCATGCCGCATCTACATCGAGTTCGCGTGCGGCTGCTGAGCAGCGTGACCTAGCGGCACCCGCGCCCGGGGTCTTGATCGCTCGAAATGCCCTCTTTCCGAGGGCTCCACTGAGTCGGGGCGCCGAGATTCGAACTCGGGACCTCTAGTCCCCCAGACTAGCGCGCTAACCAGGCTGCGCCACGCCCCGCGACGCCCGCAACCGTAGCAGCGGTCACTTCCGCGGCAGCGATCGCGCATAGCCGACCCCGCGCTCGACCCAGTCGCCGAGCACGGCGTCGTCGCCGACATCCTTGGCATCGACGCGCAGCCATCCGGCCATCGACCGTCCGCGCATCTCCATCGGATATGCCGCCGTGTCGCGCAGCAGCTCCTGCGTCGCGGCAGGGTCGACGCGGACGAGGATCCCGCCCTGCCCGCTCGCGGCCACCGACATGTTCCCGTTGACGAGGAACGCGAGCCCGCCGAACATCTTTCGCTCCGTCAATCCGGCCTCGCTGCCGATGAGTATGCGTAGACGTGCTGCGAGGTCCTCGTCATACGCCACGGAGAAATCTTAGGCCAGCCATAGCGCAGCGCGGCTACCGTGCCGCGATGCGCGCGTTCGTCGCCTCCGCTCTCGTGCTCGGCACCTTCGCGGCCGTAGCCGGAACCGCGCACGCAGGCACGGTCATGACACCCGACGTCAGCTCGAACTGGTCGGGGTACGCGGCGATCTCCGTCGACCCCGCCACGCCGGCGGTCTTCACCGATGTCACGGCGACCTGGAAGGTGCCGAAGAGCACCTGCACGACCGACCGCATCTCGTCGGCGGCGTTCTGGGTCGGCCTCGGCGGCTACGACCCGGCCTCGAGCTCGCTCGAGCAGCTCGGTACCGGTGCCGACTGCGACGGCTCGTCGAAGACGCCGACGTACTACGCCTGGTGGGAGCTCGTGCCGGCCGCATCCGTGAAGATCCCGCTGATCATCAACGCGGGCGACACGATCAGCGCGGCGGTGCTCGTCAACGGTCAGAAGCTCAGCTTCTCGCTCAAGGACCTCACGCGGCATACGCGCTTCTCGAAGGTGATCACGGCGACGCAGGACCTCGACACCGCGTCTGCGGAGTGGATCGCCGAGGCGCCGTCTGACTGCTCGTTGTCAGGGCGGTGCCGTCCCGTACCGCTGACGAACTTCGGCAGCGTCACGTTTTCGAAGATCGCCGCGATCGGAAATGCGCATCCCGGGACGCTCACCGACGCGGCTTGGACCTCGACGGCGATCGAGCTGATCTCCAGCGGCAGCGCTGACCGCTTCTTCGGGCTCGGTGACCCGCTGGGCGACGGCGTCGGCGCCCTCCCGGGCGATGCCAGCTCCGACGGCCGCACGTTCTCCGTGAGCTGGCAGCGCGATCTCACACCAGGCTGAGCCGGCTCCCTCTCCGCACGTGAAACGAGCGGTGGGGCCCCTAACCCCCCAGTGGTCGCTTGCCGGGACCCCACCGGCTCATGGGGTAAGACGACCCCGGAAAAGCCGGGTTAGGCTCAGCCGTTAAGGCGTTTGTAAAGCCTGTCCACTAACTCGGGCATCGCCTCGAGCTTCTCCGTGATCACGCGGAGCCGGTACTCCCGGAAGAACTCCGGATCCACGTCGAGGGCGTGCGCCAGGGTCTCCACCACGTCGTTGGAGGGGACGGGGCGGTTGCCGTGCACGAGGTGATTCAGGTACCCGGCGGACAGATTCGTCTTGGCCGCAAGCGCCCTGTAGGTGACGCCCGTCTCGTTCATCAGCCGCTCGACGGCCGGGCCGAACGGCTCTGCTGCATAGCGCCTCCGCCGGGCCATTACGCGACTTCCTTGCCGAGGTCGGCGACAGTCACACGTCGCTCGTCCCCGCTCGCGCGATCGCGGACATCGACCATCCCGTCTTCGAGGCTCTTCTTGCCGGCCGTGACCCTGGTCGGGATCCCGATCAGGTCGGCGTCGGCGAACTTCTCGCCGGGCCGCAGGTCGCGGTCGTCGAGGAGGACGTCCAGCCCCGCCCCATCGAGGGCGGCAGCAGCCTGCTCGCCGATTTCCTCCGCGCCCTTCAATACCACGAGGTGCACATCGTACGGTGCCACGGAGCGCGGCCAGACGATTCCCAGCTCGTCGTGGGATTGCTCCACGATCGCCGCCATCACGCGGCCCGGGCCGATCCCGTAGCTGCCGCCGAGCAGCGGCTTCTCCAGGCCGTCCTCGTCGAGGAAGGTCGCGTCGAGGCCGTCGCTGTACTTGTCGGCGAAATAGAAGATGTGGCCGACCTCGATCGCCGTCTCGAAGGTGAGCGCGCCGCCGCACTCGGGGCACCGGTCGCCTTCGATCGGCTCCCGGAGATCGGCGAATCGCGGTGCGAAGTCGCGACCGGCCTCGACACCCCGAAGGTGGAAGCCGTCCTTGTTCGCGCCGGCCACGAACTGGCCCTCGCGCAACGTGTCGTCGGCGATCACCTCACCGGTGAAGCCGACCGGGCCGAGCGAGCCCCCCGACGCGCCGAAGGCCGCGCGGATCTCCTCGTCCGTCGAAGGGCGCGAGCCGATCTTGAGCGCCGAGAGGAGCTTCGACTCCGACAGACGGTCGTCGCCGCGGATCAGGGCGAGCACGACACGTCCGTCGTCGGTCGTGACCGGCATCGCCTTCGACGTCGCCGCGAGGTCGACCGTCAGGAACTCGGCGAGCGCTTCGCACGTCGCCACACCGGGCGTCTCGATCTCCTCCGGTGCGGCGAGCGCCGGGGGAGGCTCCGGCGCTCGCGGGATGCCGCGTGCAACCTCTGCGTCGGCGGCGTAGTCGCCGTTCTCGCAGCGAACGAGCGTGTTCTCGCCCGAGCCGGACGGCGCGAGGAAGTCGAACGTCAGCTCTCCGCCCATGATCCCGCTCTCGGCCTTCACCTCGTGTGCCTCGACGCCGCACCGATCCCAGATCACGTGGTAGGCCGCCCGGTTTCGCTCGAACGACTCGTACGCGCTCTTCTCGTCACGGTCGAACGAGTACGCGTCCTTCATGATGAACTCGCGGACACGCAGCAAGCCGCCGCGGGGCCGAGGCTCGTCGCGGTCCTTCGTCTGAAAGTGGTACCAGAGCTGAGGCAGTTCCTTGTACGACTGGATCTCGCGCGCGTGGAACGTGAACGTCTCCTCGTGCGTGATCGGCAGGATGAACCGCCGGCCGGCGCGATCGGTGGTGCGGAAGAGCTCGGTGATCTTGTCGCGGCCGGTCGCCTCCCACAGCTCGACAGGCGTCAGGACCGGGGCCAGGAACTCCTGCGCGCCGATCGCGTCCATCTCCTCACGGACGATCTGCTCGAGCTTTCGGTGCACCCGCCAGCCGAGCGGCAGGAACGACCACAACCCCGCGCCGACCTGGCGGATGTAGCCCGCGCGAACGAGCAGCTTGTGGCTGACGGCCTCGGCGTCGGCGGGCGCGTCGCGTAGCGTCGGCAGGAAGAGCTGTGAGGCACGGGCGATCATCGTTGCCCGCCCAGGCTACCGAGAGGCGCCGGCAGGCGCGGCGGCTCGCTATTCGAGCGGGATCGCGGACGCCTCGGCCATCGCGAGCGCCGCAGGCTTCGCCATCTTCAGCCGCTTCGGGCGGAACATGCCGTCTGCGATCCACCGGTCGATCTCGTGGAACAGCTCGTCGACGAGGATGTCGCTCGACACCTTCTTCAGCACCCGGCCGTGCGCGTAGATGAAGCCGACGTCGCGGCCGCCCGCGATCCCGAAGTCGGCGTCGCCGCTCTCACCGGGGCCGTTCACCGCGCAGCCGAGCACCGCGACCTCGAACGCCTCCGGGTACGTCTGGAGCCGAGCTTCCACCTCCTCGGCCAGTATGTGAACGCCGACGTTGTCGCGCCCGCACGACGGGCAGGCGATCATCACCGGCCCGCGCTCGCGCAACCCGAGCGCCTTCAGGATCTCGAACGCAACCTTCGGTTCCTCGACCGGGTCGGCGGCGAGCGACACGCGGATGGTGTCGCCGATCCCCTGCGCGAGCAGGGTCCCGATCCCGACCGAGCTCTTGATCGAGCCGCTGAACGCCGTTCCCGCCTCGGTCACACCGAGATGCAGCGGATACGGAACCTTGTCGGACAGCATCCGATACGCGCGGATCATCGTCGGCACGTGGCTCGACTTCACGGAGATCTTGAAGTCGCGGTAGTCGAGCGCTTCGAGCAGCCGCACCTCCTCGAGCGCGGCCTCCACGAGCGCCTCGGCCTGATCCTCGTGCGCGAGCTCCTCGAGGTGCTTGGGCAGCGACCCCGAGTTGGCGCCGATCCGCATCGGGATCCCGGCTTTCTTCGCCGCGCGCACGACCTGCTCGACCTTATCCGGCCCGCCGATGTTGCCCGGGTTGATCCGGACCGCGGCGACTCCCTGGTCGATCGCCTTCAGCGCGAGACTCGCGTTGAAGTGGATGTCCGCGATGATCGGCACCGGCGAGAACCGGACGATCTTCCCGAGCGCCTCCGCATCCTCGGTCTTCGGGACCGCGACGCGCACGATCTCGCAGCCGGCGCTCACGAGCGCCGCGATTTGTGCGGTCGTCGCCGCGACGTCGTGCGTCTTCGTCGTCGTCATCGACTGCACCACGACGGGGGCACCGCCGCCGATCGTGACGCCGCCGACCGTTACCGAGCGTTCGCTGGCCACAGGGTCAGGTTAGCCGCCGGACCCGAACAGGTCGTTCCGCAGCCCGAAGTACATGAGCACGGCAAACAGGGTGAGACCGACGACGCTGTAGCGGATGTAGACCGACTGCGCGAACGTCCGCCCGCGCAACTTCTCGACCAGCGCCAGCACGATGTGGCCGCCGTCGAGCGGCAGGACCGGGATCAGGTTCATCAGGGCGAGCGCGAGGCTGATCAGCCCGAGCACCGAGAGGAAATCACGCAGGCCCTGGCGCCACGCCTGCGACTGCGCTTTCACGATCCCGACCGAGCTCGAGACGTGATTGGTGTCGCGGCCGGTGACGAGACGCG
This sequence comes from Gaiellaceae bacterium, assembly GCA_035474195.1. Taxonomy (GTDB): domain Bacteria; phylum Actinomycetota; class Thermoleophilia; order Gaiellales; family Gaiellaceae; genus PALSA-600. The sequence continues at coordinate 33,868 of DATINO010000082.1, read as the reverse complement.
CGAGCCCACGCGCGGTATCGGCGGTGACGGCCCAGGAGAGCGAGAGGGCGTCCTTGGCCGCGGCCGGTGGTGATTCACCCGGCCCCGCGCGTCCTTCGATAGCGATCCCGATGCGGTAGACGCCGTCCGTCAGGCGGGCGTGCGTCGGTCCCACGACGACACGCCGGCCCTTGCGGTCGACAACGAACCGGAACTGCCGTCCGCTGGTACTGCGAATCGCGTGCGCGATGTCGTCCGGTTTCACGCGCGTTCCCGCGACGGACACGATCTTGTCGCCCGCGTGCACGCCCGCAGCCGCGGCAGGCGAGCCGGCCTCGACCCGCGCGATCACGTTCGTGCTGACCGTCGTCGAGATCATGAACAGACAGGTGAACAGCACGAACGCGAACAGCAGGTTGATCCCGGGGCCGGCGCCGATCGCGACGAGCCGGCGCCACGTCGCCTGCCGCCAGTACGCGTCGGGCTCGAGCGACCACGCGAGCTCCTGGACGTAACGGGTATCGCCGACGACCGGACGCAGCAGCGCGAGCTCGGCTCGCGCCTCCGCGAAGTCGCCGCGCCCGATCGCAGCGTCGAGCCGCGCCAGGTCGACGCCGTGCGCCCCACGTACCTCCGGCGGAAGCGTCGCCTTCAGGTCGCCCGGCGACGGGCGGCTCATCCCCGGGATCTTCACGTAGCCGCCGAGCGGTAACGCGCCGATCCCGTACTCGACCTTGCCGCGGGTCACCTTGACGAGCGGCGGCCCGAAGCCGAGGTAGAACTTGCGCGGCGTCATTCCCACCGCGCGGGCGGCGAAGAAGTGGCCGGCCTCGTGGATGAGGATGAGCAGCGCCAGGCCGACGATCGCCGCTACGAAGCCCACACCGTCTCCACAGACTCGCGTGCGCGGCGGTCGGCTTCGTGAAGCTCTGCGAGATCTCTCGCCGCTGCGCCGTCCGCGCGCCCCAGGGCGTCCTCGACGAGCGACGCGATCTCCAGGAAGCCGATGCGCCCGTCGAGGAACGCTGCGACGGCCACTTCGTTGGCCGCGTTGAACGCGCACGGGAACGTCCCGCCGCGTTCGCCTGCTTCGCGCGCGAGCCCGAGCAACCGGAACGTGTCGATGTCCGGCTCGAAGAACTCGAGCGGTCCCGCCGTCAGGTCGAGCGGCGGGACGTTCGTGGACGCGCGCTCCGGGTAGGTGAGCGCGTAAGAGATCGGGACGCGCATGTCGGGATAGCCGAGGTGGGCGACCGCGGCGCCGTCGCGGAACCGCACGAGCCCGTGCACGATGGACGTCGGGTGCACGACGACTTCGATGCGGCTGTACGGCACGCCGAAGAGGAAGTGGGCTTCGATCACCTCGAGCCCCTTGTTCGCGAGCGTGGCGGAGTCGACCGTGATCTTCGCGCCCATGTTCCACGTCGGGTGCGCGAGAGCCTCGGCGGGCGTGACGTCGGCAAGCTCCTCGCGCGCACGTCCGCGGAACGGCCCGCCGCTCGCGGTGAGGACGATCGCCTCGGGCTCGCCGGCGAGCGCGCACTGGAAGAGCGCGGAGTGCTCGCTGTCGACCGGGATCAGCGCACCGCCTCCACGCTCACGCGCGGCGAGGGCTAGTTCGCCCGCGGCGACGAGGCTCTCCTTGTTGGCGAGCGCCAGCGTGACGCCGTGCTCGAGCGCCCACATCGTCCCGGGCAGGCCCGCGAACCCCAGCGTGGCGTTCAGGACGATATCGGGGGCGGCGCGCTCGAGCAGGTCTGTCGGGTCGCCGCCCACCTGCGTCAGCGGGGCGAGGCCGTCGATCGCAGTCGAGCCGGAGGTCGCAGCGACGAGCTCCAGCGCGGAGTTGCCGGCGATGACCTCGACCGCCTGGCGTCCGATCGACCCGGTGGCTCCGAGCAGCGCGACGCGCGTCATGGGGGAAGTGTGCCCGTGGGGTGCCGGCGCCTGCCGCCGGCAGTCCACGGGCCCGCGCACCACCCGTGAGGTGTCTGACACCAAAAGTGTCAGAGACACCTTGTCGGGCGAGGGCTACGAGCCGGGCCCGAGCGACGCCTACGTCGTAAAAGCCAGAATCGCGAAGTACGCCGCCGGCGCGGCGAACAGGAATGCGTCGAGCCGGTCGAGCATGCCGCCGTGGCCGCCGAGCAGGCTGCCGCTGTCTTTCACCCCGGCGTCGCGCTTCAGCAGCGATTCGAAGAGATCACCGAGGGGACCTGCGATCGCGATGATCCCGCCCAGCACGAGCGACTGCGGGATCGAGAGGAAGTCGTGCCGGTCCTGGTACAGGATGAGGAACGCTGCACCGACTGTCGCCGCCGTCCCGAAGACGAAGCCTTCCCACGTCTTGCCGGGCGATGTCGACGGCGCCATCTTGTGGCGACCGAACAGCCGGCCCGCCAGATACGCGAACGTGTCTCCCGCCCAGACGGCGAACAGGACGGTGTAGAGAGCGAGGACGCCGTGCTCCGGCAGGTGCCGCAGCAGGATGAAGAACCCCAGCCCGACGCCGATCCAGATCGTTCCCATCACCGTGCCGCTCACGGATGCGGTCGCGCCGGCACGCGCCTCCGAGATCGCCTTCAGGAGGAAGGCGAGCGCGAACGAGGTGAGAGCGCCGCCGAGCATCCACTCGGTGCCGGAGAGCTGCGCCCCGAGGAGCGCGAGCACCGCGCCGATGTACCCAGCCGGCGCCAGCGGTGAGAGCCCGCGTGCCATCAGCCAGTACTCGTGCAGCGCGATCACGCAGGCCAGCGCGATGAGCGCGAACAGGTACCACCCGCCCAGGTACGCGGCACCCAGGACGATCGGCAGCAGGATCGCTGCCACGACCAGGCGGCTGAGCAAGTTACTCATCGGCCGCCGAATCTTCGACGGCGGCTCGCGTAGTCCGCCAGTGCGGATCGCAGCTCACGCGCGTCGAAGTCGGGCCAGAGCTTGTCCGAGAAGACGAGCTCCGAGTACGCAAGCTGCCAGAGCAGGAAGTTCGAGATGCGCTGCTCGCCGCTCGTGCGGATGAGCAGGTCGGGATCCGGCAGCTCCGGTGCGTACAGGTTCGCCGCGAAGACGTTCTCGTCGATCTCCGCAGGGTCGACGCCGCTCTCCACGATCCGACGCGCGACCTCCACGAGCTCTGCCCGGCCGCCGTAGTCGAACGCGACCCACAGGTTGATGCGCGTGTTGAGCGCGGTGCGGTCCTCCATCGCCGTCATACGCCGCTGCAGCTCCGCGGGTGCCCGGTCGCGGCGGCCGATGAAGCGGACGCGCACGCCCTGTTCGGCGAGATCCGGGAGCTCGCGCTCGATCGTCTCGGCGAAGATCTCCATCAGCGCATCGACCTCGTCCTGCGGCCGCGACCAGTTCTCGGTCGAGAACGCGAACACCGACAGGTCGTGGATCCCGAGGTCGATCGACGCCTCGACGGCTTTCCGCACGTTGCGCGCGCCGGCGCGGTGACCGGCGGCCACGGGCAAGCCGCGGCGCGATGCCCAGCGGCCGTTGCCGTCGAGGATGATCGCGACCGAGCCGGCGATCTCGGGGAGGTCGGGCTCGGGAACGGCGCGGATGCGAGAGAGCGTGCGGAAGCGTGAGAGGAGGCGCAACTACACCTCCATGATCTCGGCCTCTTTGCGTTTGAGCAGGTCGTCGATCTTCGCCGTGTGGTCGTCGGTGAGCTTCTGCACCTTGCCCTCCGCAGCGCGCTCCTCGTCATCCCCGACGTCGCCGTTCTTGACGAGCTCCTCCAGGTGGCGCATCACGTCACGGCGGACGTTGCGAACCGCGACGCGGCCCTCCTCCGCCATCGAGCGTACGACCTTGACGTACTCCTTGCGGCGTTCTTCGGTCAGCTGCGGGATCGGCAGGCGAATGAGCTTGCCGTCGTTCGACGGCTGCAGCCCGAGATCGGACTCCTGGATCGCCTTCTCGATCTGCTTGATCGACGAGGGGTCGAACGGCTGGATGGTCAGCATGCGCGGCTCCGGCGCCCCGATCGTCGCCAGGTTCTTGAGCGGCGTCGCTGTCCCGTAGTAGTCGATCGAGATGCGGTCGAGCAATGCCGGCGCCGCACGACCGGTGCGCACGGAGTTGAAGTGGTCGTGGGTCGTCTCGACCGACTTGTCCATTCGCTGCGTCGCGTCGCGCAGGAAGTCTTCGATCACGGTCTGTCTCCTTCGGGAGTCGAGATGATCGTGCCGACGCGCTCGCCGGCCGCCACCCTCGCGACGTTACCGGGTGCGAGCTCGAACACGTGGATCGGCAGCGTGTTTTCCATGCAGAGCGACAGCGCGGTCGTGTCCATGACTCTCAGGCCTCGCTCGATCGCCTGCAAGTGGGTCAGCTCCGGAATCAGCTTGGCGTTGCTGTCCCGGCGTGGATCCCCGTCGAGGACACCTTCCACCCCGTTCTTCGCCATCAGGATCGCCTCGGCGCCGATCTCGAGCGCGCGCAGCGCCGCCGCCGTGTCGGTCGTGAAGTACGGGTTGCCGGTGCCCGCCGCGAAGATGACGACGCGGCCCTTCTCGAGGTGGCGCACTGCGCGGCGGCGAATATACGGCTCGGCGACTTCCTGCATCTCGATCGCCGACAGCACGCGCGTGTCTGCCCCGCTCCGCTCGAGCGCCTCCTGGACCGCGAGGGCGTTCAGGACTGTCGCGAGCATGCCCATGTAGTCGCCGGTGGCACGGTCGATGCCCTGAGCCGCCGCGGACATGCCGCGGTAGATGTTTCCGCCGCCGATCACCAACGCGAGCTCGAGCCCGTTCGCGCGGACGTCCACCAGCTCGGTCGCGAGCTCGTCGATCGTGCCGGCGTCGAGGCCGTACTCCCGCCGGCCCATGAGGGCCTCGCCGGAGAGCTTCAGCAGGACTCGGTTGAAGCCCATCTAGTGCTCCTCCTTAGGCGACTGCGTACCAGGCGTAGTCGAGGAGCTCGATGCCTTGCTCCTTCAGGTACTGCGCGACCGTCCCGGTCGACTCGTCGGCGCGGTACCACGTCTGTTCCGTCAGGACCGCCTCGCCGAAGAAGCGCTTATTCAGCTGGCCCTCCACGATCTTGTCGCGGACGTTCTCGGGCTTCGCGAGCACCTCTTCGGAATGCGACAGGATCTCGCGCTCGGCGTCGACGAGCTCCTGAGGAACCTCGTCCCGCGCGCCGTAGGTCGGCCGCGCGAACGTCAGGTGCAGCGCCAGGCTGCGGGCCGCGGCGGGGTCGCCGCCCTTCGTGCGCACGATCGCGCCGACCTTGTTCGCCGGCGAGTGGACGTAGAACGAGATTGCCTCGCCGGCGGACGCCTCGATCCGCTTCGTCCCGACGACCTGGATGTTCTCGCCGAGCCGCGCAGCGAGCGCGACGCGCTCGTCCTCGAGCGTGTCGGCATCGCCGCCGTCGAACACCGTGCGCAGCGTCTTCTCCGCGTAGGCGAGGAAGTCGTCGTTGTTCGAGACGGGCTCGGTCTCGCAGCCGATCGCGCTGATCGCGCCGACCTGGTCGCGCACCATCACGCCGACCTTGCCTTCGCTGGTCGCGCGATCGGCGCGCTTCGCGGCCGACGCCATGCCCTTTTCGCGGAGGAGCTTGACCGCCTCGTCGAAGTCGCCGCCCGTCTCCTGGAGGGCGCGCTTGCACTCCATCATCCCGGCGCTGGTCGCATCGCGGAGCTCTTTCACCATCGCAGCCGTGATGTCGGTCACGCGCTCTCCTCCTCGCTCGGCGTCGTCGTCTCTTCCGCCGCCGGTGCGGCTTCTGCCACCGGAGCGGCTTCTGCCACCGGAGCGGCCTCCGTCGCCGGAGCAACTTCGGCTTCCGGCTCGGCCGGCGCTGCCTCCTCTTCGTGCTGCTGCGGCGGCTGCGGCTGCTGCTTGCCGTTGCGCTTCGCTCCGCCCATCTCTCCCGGCGTCACGCGCTGCTTGCCTGCATCGATCCCGTCGGCGATCGCCTTGATCACGAGCGCACACGAGCGGATCGCGTCGTCGTTACCCGGGATGATGTACTCGGCCTCGTCCGGATCGCAGTTCGTGTCGACGAGCGCGATCACCGGCAGGCCGAGGCGCTGCGCCTCGCGCACGGCGAGCTGCTCCTTGCGCAGGTCGACGATGAAGACCGCGTCGGGCTGGCGGCGCATGTCGGCGACGCCGCCGAGGTTCGCCTCGAGCTTTTCGAGCTCGGCCTCCATCGAGATACGCTCCTTGGCCGGCAGCAGCTCGAGCTGCGACTCGGTCTTCAGCGATCGCAGTTCGTGCAGCCGCTGGATCCGGTCGGAGATCGTGCGCCAGTTCGTGAGCAGGCCGCCGAGCCAGCGGTGGTTGACGTACGGCATGCCGACGCGGCGCGCTTCGTCGCGCACTGCGTCCTGCGCCTGCTTCTTCGTGCCGACGAACAGAACGGAGCCGCCGCGTTCGGCGATCGCGCGCGCGAAGTCGTGCGCCTCCTGGAGCAGGCTTTGGGTCTTCTGCAGGTCGATGATGTAGATGCCGCCGCGCTCGGTGAAGATGAAGCGCTTCATCTTCGGGTTCCAGCGGCGCGTCTGGTGCCCGAAGTGGACTCCGGCCTCCAGCAATTCCTTCATGGAAACGACGGGCATGAGAGCCCCTTTCTCGGTTTCGATTGCGATTCTCCGGCGGACCTCACGTGGAAGCCGGCGTCGAACGCGCGGCCACCGTCCACGAAAGGGCGCCCCACCGGGTCGAAGGGACGTGGAACCGCGGAATCGTAGCCGTTCAGAGCTTGTGTCGATTCACGACAAGGTAGGACGCGAGATCGCTCGGGAGCTCGGAGCGGAGCTCCAGCCGCTCGCCGGTGACCGGATGCGGGAACGCGAGCTCGGCGGCGTGCAGGAACTGCCGGCCGAGTGTGGGGTCGCTGCGGCCGTAGACGGGGTCTCCGACCACCGGCAGGTCGATCGCGGCCAGGTGCACACGGATCTGGTGCATCCGGCCGGTCTCGAGCTGGACGCGCAGCCGCGCGTGGCGGTCGAACAGCTCCTCCACCTCGAAGTGCGTGACGGCGTCCCGGGTCGAGTCGCTGTTGAGGGAGATCCGGGTGGGATCGTGGCGGTCGCGCCCGATCGGGGCGTCGATCCGGCCCCGGCGGGATCTCGGCCGGCCCTCGACGAGCGCCGCATACGTCCGCTCGATGGCGCGGTCGCGTACGAGCTGCGACAGCCGGCCGTACGCCTCCTCCGTCCTCGCCGCCGCCATCAGCCCGGAGGTGTCGCGATCGAGCCGGTGCACGATCCCGGGTCGCGCCGGATCACCCCCGCCGAGCTTCCCTGCGAGCGCATCGACGAGCGTATCGCCGCTGTGGCCGGCTCCCGAGTGGACGACGAGCCCGGCAGGCTTGTCCACGACGACGAGGTGCTCGTCCTCGTAGACGATCGGCACGTCGGGCAGCTCGTGTTGAATCGACTCAAGCTCGGGTTCCGCGGCGAGCGTCACGACTTCGCCGCCCTCGAGGCGGTGGCTCTTCGGCCGCGCGACTCCGTCGACGAGCGCGCCCGCCGCGACGGCGCGCTCCGCTGCCCCACGCGAGCCGAGCGCCTCGGCGAGAAACTTGTCGAGACGGGTGCCTGCAGCGGTCGAGGGAACGTTCACCGGGCGGCGACGTCGAGCGTGCGCCGCGGTGGACGCGGTGCGCGATCGGCGGCGACGAGTGCGACGAGCAGGATCACGACGCCGACGACGATGAAGCTGTCGGCGAGGTTGAAGATCCGGAACGTCCACCAGTTCACGTCGATGAAGTCGGTCACGTGGCCGAGCCGAAGGCGATCGAAGAGGTTCGACAGGCTGCCGCCGATCACGAGCCCGAAGGCCGCCGGCAGCACCGGATGTCGCGCTGCGGAGCGGGCGAAGAACGCGAGCATCCAGACGATCGCCGCAGCGGTCACCACGACGACGACGGGTGTCGCTCCGGAGAACAGGCCGAACGCGATCCCCGTGTTCTGGACGTGATGGATCGAGAGCGGCCCGGCGACGTGCACGGAGTCGTCGAGCGCCACCGTCGACGTCACCACGTGCTTCGTCACCTGGTCGGCCCCGACGGCCGCACTTGCGACGAGCGCCAGTCCGGCCCACTGCTGCACATCCGCGCCCAGCGAGCGCTCCGCGACCGACACCGGCGTGAGCCCGTCGGTCGACGAGCCGACCCGGATGTCCTCAGTCACTGTTTCCGCTCCGGCGCCGGCCACGCCGGCACCTGCGCTCACGCATCTGCCTTGCGCTGGTCGTCGATGCAGAGCCGTGCCCAGGGAATCGCGGTGAGGCGTTCGGCGGCGATCGGCTTCCCACACACCTCACAGGTTCCGTAGCTCCCTTCCTCGATCTTGCGCAGCGCGTCCTTGATGGCAACCAACGTCTGCTGCGCGCCTTCCTCGAGGCTCTGATCGAGCTCGCGGTCGTAGGTCGCGGTCGCCGTGTCGCCGAGGTTCCCGTCACCGGAAGTGACGATGTCACCGAGCTCGTCGGCGATGCTTCCGGGGTTTTCACGATCGAGAAAGTCGACCGCATTCAGGAGTCGCTCCTGCTCCTCGAGCAGGCGAGCGCGGTACTGCGAGGTGTCGATGTCCGTCATGCCCGCAGAGTACTCGGCACGCGGGGCCTTGCCTCACCCCCAGACGAAGTCCCGGCCGGACCGCGGGATGTCGTCGTCGGCGCGCGCCTCCTCCGCGCCGTGCTGCACCGCCGCCGGCTCGGTGCTCTGATCGGACTCGGGCTGGACGTCCTCCATCGAGATCGCCTCGAACTCCGTGGTGTTCTCGCGGTTCGGCCAGCTCGGTGCGTCTTCTTCGCCGGCCTCGTCCGCCGGCGGATCCCCGTGGTGTCTCTCCTCGACGATGCCGAGCGCCGCGCGGAGCAGTGCCTCGACCCGCCGCGACTCCGCGAACAGCCGATCGCGCTCACCCTGCGCGGCGCGCGTGATCGAGCGCGACTCGTGATGCGCCTCGGCGACGATCACCTCGGCCTCGCGCTTCGCCGACTCGACGGCTTCCGCAGCCGTGCGCTCCGCCGCGATGAGCGTCGAGGCGAGCAACGACTCGCGCTGCCTCACCTCGTCGAGCACCTTCTCGACGTCTTCGAGCCGGTCGGCCAGCTCCCCACGCTCGCGCCAGACGTCCTCGAAGCTGTCGGCGACGTCCGACAGGAGCGCATCCGCCTCCGCACGCTTGTAACCGCCGAACAGCGCTCTGTCCAGCCTCACATGTCTCAGTTCAACCGGTGTGTACCGCATGCGTGCTCCTTCCGTTAATGCACCCGTTCGAGGATCGCGACCGCGATCCTGTCGGCCGCGACCAACGCGAACACGGCCGCCATCGGGGATAGGTCGATCGGGCCGGCGGTCGGCAAGATGCGACGCCACAGCCGGATGTACGGCTCGCAGACGTCGTTGAGGAATCGCTGTGCCGGCCGCAGCGAGGACGGCAGCTGGATCCACGACGCCAGGACGTAGAGGAAGATCGCGAGCGTGTACACGCCCACGAAGACGTCGAGAAAGTGCTCGACGGCTGTCACTGTGTCGAGCAGCAGCATGAGCCGCGTCTCCTTCGCGTCGAGACGCGCGTTTCCTACGCCTGGTTGAAGAACCCGCCGCGTTCGAGCAGCGCCGCACGCTGCTCGGCCGACACCTCGACGTTTCGCGGTGTCAGCAGGAATACCTTGTCCGCGACGCGCTGCATGCCGCCGTTGAGCGCGTACGTGAGACCGCTGGTGAAGTCGATGAGCCGCTTCGAGAGCTCTGCGTCGGCGCCCTGGAAATTCAGGATCACCGGCATCCCCTGCTTGAACTTGTCGGCGATCTGCTGCGCGTCGTTGAAGCTGCGCGGCAGGACGAGGTGCACACGGACGCCTGCGGGACTCGGGACCGCCTCGATCTGCGGCCGCATGTCCCGGACGCGCGCCGCCGACCGCGCCGCAGCGCGTGCAGCGGGCCGATCGGCCTCCGACTCCGTCCAGTCGTCGTAGTCCTGCCCGCGGCGCCGCGGGGTCAGCCTGCGGACGTTCGGCCGCTCGCGATAGCTCTGCTCGAGGCTCTCCTCGGCGGCGTAGCCGTCCGAGTCGTCCCAGTCGTCGTCCTCCTCGGCGATCCCGAAGTAGACGAGCGTGCGTGACCAGAGGTCGCCCAGAGGCACGGCGGGATTCTAGATGGCGAAGAAGATCGATCCGACGCGAATGTAGGTTGCCCCCTCTTCGGCGGCGATCGCGTAGTCCTGGGTCGTGCCCATCGAGAGCTCCCGCAGGCCGTTCTCGGCCGCCAGCTCCCGGAGGCGCGCGAACCACTGCCGCGACTCTTCGGGCGTCGTCGCGGCCGGCGGCATCGTCGAAAGCCCGCGCACGTCGTAGCTCAGATAGGCCGCGATCTCCGCGGGCTCGACGCCGGACTTCGACCGCTCGCCCGCGAGGTTGACCTGGACGAGCGCGGGCACCTCCAGCCGGCGCGCGGCCGAGTCCGAGTCGAGCGAGTGGACGAGCTCGCAGATCCGATTTACGACCTTCACCTTGTTCGACTGCAGATGGCCGATGAAGTGCCACCGGAACGCGTCGCCGTACTCGGCGTGCTTCGCCTCCAGATCCTGCGCGCGGTTCTCGCCGACGACGGTGATGCCCGCTTCGAGCAGCACCGCCATGTCGTACAACGAAACGTACTTCGTGGCTGCGACGATCGTGACGCGATCGCCGACGCGCGCCCGCACCTCGGCGACGCGCTCGCGGATAGATTCAGGCGACTGCACCGATCATTCCCTGGACGCCGCGCTCGCGACCGTTTCGCCGGTGGGAGAAGAAGAGCTCCGGGTTGCAGCAGGTGCACAGGTCGACGCGTTCGACGGATGCGACTCCCGCGCGGCGCAGTGCGCGCTCGGCCGCCGACCACAGATCGAGGTGGCGGTCGACGGTGAGGTCGGCGTCGAAGCGCGACGAGACCTCGTCGCCGACCTCGTAGCAGCACGGCCCGATCGCCGGGCCGACGACCGCGGCCGTCTCGCCGCCGACGGCTGCGACCCCGGCAGCGACGATGCCGCTGCTCAGCCCGCGCCAGCCGGCGTGCATCAGCGCGAGCCGGCGCTCGTCGTCTGTTCGCGCGATCGCGATCGGCAGGCAGTCGGCCGAGAACGCGAGCATCGGCTGCCCCGGCTCATCGCTCCACAGTCCGTCGCCGGGCTCGCCGCGGACGCCCGCACGATGCATGGTCGTCGCGTGCACCTGCCGGTTGAACGACAGCTGCTCGTATGAAAGGTCAACCCGCTCGCAGACCCGCCGGCGGTTCTCCTCGACGCGTTCCGCGTCGTCGCCGGTACGAGCCGTGAGATTGAGCGACTCGTACACGCCTTCACTCACGCCGCCGACCCGCGTGGTGAACGCGACGACGTACCCGGGTTGGTCCCATGTGATCACCGCGGCAGCTCCTTCGCGCGCTTGAGCAGCTGCTCCTTCGTGTTCAGCTCCGGAGTCCGCACCACTTCGTCGAGGAGCTTGCGCAGCGCGTGCCCGATCGCCGGTCCCGGCCGGAAGCCGATGCCGATCAGGTCGGTTCCGTTCACCGCCAGGTCGCGGATCCGGTGCGGCGCGCGCCGTTGCTCGTCCACGACCTCGCGAAGCCGGGTGAGCCGTGCGAGGTCCTCGCTCCGCGGGCTGTCGCCCTTGCCCAGCAGGTCGGCTTCCTTGTGATCGAGGAGGTCGGAGAGCAGCGCGTCCCCGTAACGGGCGAGGAGCCGGCGCGCGCGCAGCGGCTCGGCGCGCGACGTGTCGATCATGTGCGACCTCACGATGCGCACGACGCGGCGCGTCAACTCCGTCGGATACCGCAGGCGGTTCAGCGCGACTTCGGCGAGCGACGCGCCGACCTGCTCGTGGCTCTTGGCCGAGTAGCCCGGCTTGGCGTAGTAGTGCAGGCGATCGTCCGTGCCCCGCCAGGCGACCTGCGGCTTCCCCGCGTCGTGGAAGAGCGCCGCGAGCCTGACGCCGAGCGACCGCTTGCGGTCGGCGGCAGCCTGCACGACGGCGAAGGTGTGCTCGTCGACCGTCATCGCGTGGTGGCGGCTCTCCTGGTCGAATCCGATCGCCGACTCGAGCTCGGGCAGGAGCTCTACGAGAACACCGGTGTCGCGCGCGAGCGCGAGCGCCTTCGCCGGATGCGCACCGAGGAGGAGCTTGGAGAGCTCGCCCATGCCGTCGGCGGCGATCCCGCCGCCGATCCGCTCGCCCGAGACGAGCTTCACGGCGGGCGCTTCCTGCCGCATCTGCTCGAGCGTCTCCGCCGCCGGGTCGAGATCGAGCTGCGAGACGAAGCGAAGACCGCGAATGATCCGCAGCGGGTCCTCGGCGAAGCTTGTCGGCGACACCGTGCGCAGCAGGCGCGCCTCGAGATCGCGTTGCCCGCCGTACGGGTCGACGAGCTGCTCGTCGGCGAGCCGGCGCGCCATCGCGTTGATCGTGAAGTCGCGGCGGTAGAGGTCGTCCTCGATGGATGCGGTCGGATCGACGACGATCGCGAAGTCGTGGCGACCGGGCCCCGTCGACACTTCGCGGCGCGGCGGCGCGATCTCGATCCCCGCCCTCGCCAACCGGCGGACGGCGGCGTCGCGTGGGAAGAACCGCACCCCGACCGGCCGCTCCGCAACGACGAGCTCCTCGGTCCTGCCGTGTGCCTCGAGCGCCGTTCTCAGCCCGGCGGTGTCCGTCGCGGGCACGAGGAAGTCCGCGTCCTTGGAGTCGCGGCCGAGCAGCGCGTCGCGCACCGCTCCGCCGACGACGTAGGCGTCCAGCCCGAGCGACCGGACGTAGTCCTCAACCTGCTTAGACGAGAGCGATCGCCTCGATCTCGACGAGTGCCCCGGAAGGCAGCTTTGCCACCTCGACCGTCGAGCGCGCGGGCGGCCGCTCGCCGACGTGTTTCGAGTACACCTCGTTCATCCCGGCGAAGTCGTCGAGGTTCTGCAGGAACACCGTCGTCTTCACGAGGTTGTCGAGCGACGCGCCTGCCGCTTCGAGGATGGCGCGGAGGTTCGCGAAGACCTGCTCGGTCTGCGCGCCGATCTCGCCCGCGGTGAGCTCCTTGTCGCCGGGGCGGAGCGAGAGCTGGCCCGACACGAACACGAAGCCGTTCGCCTTGATCGCTTGCGAGTACGGCGCACCCTGGAACGGGGCTGGTGCTGCTTCGGTGCGAACGACCTCTTTGCTCACGCGTCCTCCTCGTCGGTTGTAGCTGCCGGGCGACAGGCCTGGCCGAGCGCTGCGCCTACCGCCTTGAACATCGCTGCGAGCACGTGCTGCGGGTCGTCTCCTTCAACGACGCGTACGTGCAAGTTGATCCGGGCGGATTGCGCGAACGCAGCGAGGAAGCGGGACGGGACATCGTTCGCCACGCCGCCGACGCGGATGTCCGAGAAGTCCGCGTTCGTGACGAAGCGCGGCTCGGCGTCGACCTCGAGCGCCGCCGAGGCGAGCGCCTCCGCGGCCGGCATCATCGCCCAGCCCGCGCCCGCCTGGAAGTGCTCGGCGATCGCGCCGCCGAGTGCGGCCCCGGCGGCCGGAACGGCTTCGTCGGTGCTGTCGGGCGCGACCTCTAGAGCGATCTTGAATCGCCCGGCGCGCGCCAGCTCGCCGACGAGGTGGTCGAGGACCGACAACCCTGTCGCGACGTTGACGCTGCCTTCGGATGCGAGCGCGACGCGAGCCCCGCTCGGCGTGGTCGGCATGTGGGTGAGCCTAGCTTTCGACGCGCTCGATCCGTGCGCCCAAGTCACGGAGCCGTTCGTCGATGCGCTCGTAGCCCTTGTCGATCTGGTAGGCATCGCCGATCGTGGAGGTGCCCTCGGCGCACAGCGCGGCGATCAGCATCGCCATCCCGGCGCGGATGTCGGGGCTCGACATGCGCTGGCCGTAGAGCGGCGCAGGCCCGGTAATCACGACACGGTGCGGGTCGCACAGGATGATCCTCGCGCCCATCGACACGAGCTTGTCGACGAAGAACAGGCGGCTCTCGAACATCTTCTCGAAGATCAGGACGGTGCCCTGGGCCTGCGTCGCGACGACGACCGCAATCGATGTCAGGTCGGCGGGGAACTGCGGCCAGGGCCCGTCCTCGACCTTCGGGATCGCGCCGCCGAGGTCGTCCTGGACGACGAGCGTCTGTCCCGGCGGGACACGAAGCCAACCGTCGCCCAGCTCGACCTCGATCCCGAAGCGCCTGAAGACCGGCAGGATCGGCCAGAGGTCGTCGCCGGCGATTCCTTCGATCGTCAAATCGCCGCCCGTGAGCGCCGCCATGCCGATGAAGCTGCCCACTTCGATGTGCTCCGGGGAGATGGCGTGCGATCCGCCGCCGAGGTGCTCGACGCCAGTGATGTGGAGGACGTTCGAGCCGATGCCGGCGATCGACGCGCCGAGCCCGACGAGGAACTGGCAGAGGTCTTGCACGTGCGGCTCGGACGCGGCGTTCGAGATCATCGTGCGGCCCGGTGTGAGCGATGCGGCCATCACGGCGTTCTCGGTCCCCATCACCGACGGCTCGTCGAGATGAATGTGCGTGCCGCTCAGCACGCCCGAGAGCTCGTAGCGCTCGCCGATCTCGATCGATGCGCCAAGCTCGTTGAACGCGTGGATGTGCGGATCGAGGCGCCGACGCCCGATCACGTCTCCGCCGGGCGGCGGGATGTTCGCGTGCCCGTTGCGCGCGAGCAGCGGTCCGGCGAGGAGGAACGACGCGCGGATGCTGCTGGCGAGCTCCTCGTCGACGTCTGATCCGACGTCTCGCGCGTGGACCCGAACGTTGTTCTCGCCGGTCCATTCGACGTCGGCGCCGACGTGACGGAGCAAGTCCGTCATCGTCTCGACGTCGCGGATCCGCGGCACGTTCGAGAGGTCCACCGGCTCGTCCGTCAGGAGGCATGCGGCGAGAATCGGCAGTGCGCCGTTCTTGTTGCCGGACGCGCGGAGCCTCCCGTTCAACGGGTGGCCACCCTCGATCACGAACGACTCTGCCACTGGCCTGGCGATTGTCGAGGACACAGGGGTCTCTATGCTAGCCCCGCATGTCGAAGAGCCGTGCGGATGCCTGGGCCACGCTGACGCGCTACACGAAGAGCGAGGCTCTTCTGCGCCACGCGCTTGCCGTCGAGGCGTCGACGGCGTCCTATGCGGCACGGTTCGGCGGCGACGAGGAGCTCTGGCGGGTGACCGCGCTGCTCCACGACTTCGACTACGAGATCCACCCGACGCTCGACCAGCATCCACAGGACGGTGCGCCGATCCTGCGCGAGGAGGGCTACTCGGACGAGGTCATCGACGCGGTCCTCTCCCACGCGAACCACCTCTCGATCCCACGTGACACGCCGCTCAAGCGTTCACTGTTCGCGTGCGACGAGCTCTCCGGGTTCGTGCACGCGTGCGGGCTCGTCCGCCCGACGGGCCTCGAAGGCCTCGAGCCGAAGTCGGTCAAGAAAAAGCTGAAGCAGCCGTCGTTCGCGGCCGGCGTCTCGCGCGACGACGTCTACGAAGGCGCCGAGTTGCTCGAGCTCGACCTCGACGAGCACATCGCGAACGTGGTCGCCGCGCTGCAGCCGATCGCCGATCAACTCGGGCTGCGCAGCGAAGCCGCTTAGCCGGCTTCCGGTCCGGTCACCCCGCTATGAGGAGTTTGGTGAAGCGGGCTGCACTCGGCGCTTCGCTGGCACTCGTTTTCGGCGTTACACTCCGTCCGGTCGACGGGCCGAACGATGTCGTGCTGTCACCGTGGGCGGCGCAACAACTCAGTGGCGTCAATGTGGTCGGCAATGTCGTTCTCTTCTCGCTTCCTTCAGCGGCGCTCTGGCACCTCGGCTGGTCTCTTCGCCGCACCGTGCTCGCCGGATTCACGCTCTCGCTTGGAATCGAGTTGCTACAGCTCGCGATCCCCGGCCGCACGACGGCAACCGCCGACGTGCTTTGCAACACTGTCGGAGCTGCGGTCGGCTGGTTGCTGGCCGCTCGGCTACGCGCCTGAGCGGAGCTCCTCGAGGCCCTCCGCAAGGCGCTCGAGATCGCTGCCGTCGTTCCACCAGCCGACCGACGCACGCAGCAAGCCGGTGCCCGGGAGCTCGCGGATGATCACGCCGTGTTCGTACAGTTGCCGTGCTGCGGCCGCGGTGTCGCCGTCGTGGCGGAACGACACGAGCGTCGACTGACCCGCTTCGGTGACGACGTCGTGGCCGTGCTCGAGCAGCAGCTTGCGGCAGCGCTCGGCAAGCTCGCGCGCCCGTTCGAACCGCCCCGCGGGAAGCTTCGAGAGCGCAGCTTCGAGGCCCGCGACAGAGTTGGCCGCCGAGAACCCCGTGTCGAAGCGGCGCGCGCCGTCCTTCGGGACCCAGCTCGCCTCGGCGATGTCGTACGTCTCTGCGCCCGGATAGGCAACGAGGCGCGGCGACAGCGACTCGGGGTCGGCGACGAAGAGCGCGCCGGTCGCATCCGGTCCGCACAGCCATTTCTGCGCGCTGATCGTGTAGAGGTCCGCTCCCGCGACATCGACCGCGACCGCTCCGACACTCTGCGCGCCGTCGACGAGCACCGGCACCTGCGTCGAGTCGCGGAGCGCGTGCCACGGAAACACCTTGCCGTCGATCCACGAGATGGCCGACGTCGCGATGAGGCGCGTCCGCGACGTGACCTCACGCTCGATCAGGTCGTAGACGTCCGCGGCCGGTGCATCGCGCACCCTCGCGACGCGGAGTGTCGCGCCGCTCGCTACGAGTGGGCCGGTCAGCCCGAAGTGCTCTGCGTCCGTGGTGACGATCTCGTCGCCCGGACCGAGTCCGAGGCCCACGACCGCAACGTGCACGCCCTGGGTCGTCGACTCGGTGAGCGCGATGTTGTCGACCGGCGCCTGGATCTGGTCGGCGAACAGCGCGCGCACCCGCTCACGCTGCTCGAGCATCTCGTCGAAGTACGGGCGGCCGGCGCGGCCGTGGATACCCTCCCATGTCCGCAGCTTCGCCATCGCCTCGAGCGTCGCCCGCGAGAGCGGCCCGAACGTGCCCGCGTTCAGGTACGCGTAGCGGTCGAGGACCGGGAACATCGCCCGCGCCTCGGGCCACGTCACGTGAGCTCGACCTCCACGGGTGCATGATCGGAGAGCAGGTGACCGTCGACGCGCCGCCGCTCGGTCGGCCATCTCCGCGGTGACGACGTCTCGGCTCCGCGGACGAGAACGTGATCGATCCCCGGCCCCGCCGCGGAGAATCCCCACTCCGGCCCGGTCAGGTCACGCATCGCAGCGGCGGCCGCCGTCAGGTTGAAGTCACCGGCGAGCACGACGACGTCCTCCGGCAGCGCTTTCGACGTCGCGAACGTCGCGGCACGCAGGAGCTCGGCCTGGGCGATGCGGCGGTCGGCCAGGCTCGTGCAATGCGTGTTCGCGACGAGGAAGGTGCGACCGTCGTCGCCGCCCAGGCGCACCGTCTGAACGATGCGGCGCTCCTTCGCCCACGCGGTTCGCCCGACGACACTCAGCCCCATTCGCCTCCCCTCCGCGACTCGAAACCGGCGCGGGTTGAGCTCGAGCCGCTCATGGGCGAGCACCCGGAGTCGCGGTGTGACGGCGATCGCGTTCCCCTGCCCGGAGAACGCGGAGCGAAGCAGCCCGTGGTTGAACGACGTGAGCCGGCGACCGATCCCCGCAGACGCCGGCAGCGGGCCGAGCGTCGGCGGAGCCGCGACGTCGCCCACCGTGAACCGCGCGAGCGCCCACGCCGGCACCTCCTGGACGCAGAGGACATCCGGGTCGTCAGCCGTCGCGAGCTTGATCATCTCGTCGAGGAACGACCGGCGCTGAGGTGGGAGCGCGTTGCCGTGAAAGAGGTTCCAGGTCCGGACGAGCACAGGTCTACGCTACTTCGGTGCGCGTCCTGCTCGCCGATCCGCCTGCATTCACACCCTGGTACGACCACGAGCTGGCGGCCGCGCTCGCGCATGCGGGCGCCGAGGTCGAGCTCGCGACGTCGCGATTCCGGTTCGGGGACATTCCGGCCCCGGACGGGTACCGGCGCACCGAGCGCTTCTACCCACTCTCGTCACGCGTCTTCGGTCGGTCGCGTCTCCGGCTGCCGCTGAAGGGCCTGGAGCACGTCGACGTGATGCGCTCGCTCGCGCTGGCGCGACCCGACGTCCTGCACCTCCAGTGGCTCGCCCTCCCGCAGGCGGACGTCCACCTGAGGTTCCGCGCACCGTCCGTCTTCACCGCGCACGATCTCCTGCCGCGCCGCACCGCCTCGCGTCAAGCTCTCTGGCAGCGGATCCTCGCCCGTTTCGACCGTGTGGTCGTTCACAGCGAGCGCGGCCGCGGGACCCTCGCCGACCTCGGCGTCGACGCGCGCGTGATCCCGCATCCGGTCTACCCGAGCGCCGCGACGAGGCGCGACGACGGCGCGACGCTCCTCGCGCTCGGCGTCATCCGTCCCTACAAGGGGCTCGCCGACGCGATCGAGGCGACGCGACGCCTGCCGCACGCGCGCCTCCTTGTCGCGGGTGACGCGGCGATGCCGCTCGACGGTCTCCGCGACGCCGAGCGTGTCGAATGGCGGCGCGGCTATCTGCCGCAGACCGAGCTCGATCGCGCGCTGTCGGAGGCGACGGTCGCCGTCTTTCCGTACCGCGCCGAGCTCGACCAGTCCGGTGCGCTTCTCCAGGCGCTCGGCGCCGGCGTGCCCGCGGTCGTCTACGACGTCGGCGGCCTCGGCGAGCTCGTCACTGCCTACGCCGCCGGGACCGTGGTGCCTGCCGGTGACGTCGATGCGCTGACGGAGGCGATCGGCGTCCTGCTCGGCGACGCCGAGGCATTGGCGGCTGCGCGGGCGGGCGCCGAGCGCGCGCGCGACGAGCTCACATGGGACGCATCGGCTCGCGCACACCTGGAGCTTTACGAGGAGCTCCAGTAGATGCTCGGGCGCTCGCGCTACGCCAAGCTGATCGACGCTCAGCTCGATCTCTTCGTGCGAGATCATCACGACGTGATCGAGGAGGTGCGGCACAGGCTCGAGCTCTACAACCACGGAGACCGCTCGGACGCGGAGGAGCTGTACGGCGACTACGTCGACGCCGTCGAAGCCGGAACTGAGATCCTCGCGGCCATGCGCGACCACTACAGCGCGTCGCTCGAGAAGCCGGATGACTACCTTTCTGCGTTCAATCGAGCGGTGGCGAGACGATTGCACGAGTTCAGCGTCGAGATCGAGAACTCCTGATGCCCGAGCGCATCGAGGACTACGCCCTCCTCAGCGACCTGCAGACGGCGGCGCTCGTCGGCCGCAGCGGCTCGGTCGACTGGCTGACGTTCCCGCGCTTCGATTCGAGCTCGTGCTTCGGAGCGCTGCTCGGAGGCCGCGAGCACGGCCGTTGGCTGATCGCTCCGAAGAACGCCGGGCCGGCGACGAGTCGCTGCTATCGCGACGACACCTTGGTCCTCGAGTCCGAGTGGGAGCTGCCGGACGGACGTGTGCGCGTGATCGACTTCATGCCGCCGCGCGGGAACGACCCGGATCTCGTCCGAATCGTCGAAGGGCTCGAAGGCACCGTGACGATGCAAACCGAGCTCCTCATCCGGCTCGACTACGGCTCAGTCATTCCGTGGGTCCGCCGCACGGACGTTCGGACCATTCTCGCCGTCGGCGGTCCCGACGGCCTGATGCTGCGTACGCCGATCCAGCTCGAGCCGGACGACATGTCGCACGCCGCCGAGTTCACCGTCCGCCAGGGAGACCGTATCCCGTTCGTCCTCACCTGGTACCCGTCGCACGTCGACCTGCCGAGCCCGGTCGACGCCGAGCAGGCGCTCGTCGACACCGAGACGTTCTGGCAAGAGTGGATCGCCGACTGCCGGTACGAGGGCGAGTACCAGGACGCAGTGCGACGATCGCTGATCGTCCTCAAGGCACTGACGTACCGCCCGACCGGCGGGATCGTCGCGGCGCCGACCACGTCGCTACCGGAGCGCATCGGCGGCGAGCGGAACTGGGACTACCGGTACTGCTGGCTCCGCGACGCGACGTTCACGCTCTACGCGCTGCTCAATGCGGGCTACACGACCGAGGCGCGCCGCTGGCGCGATTGGCTCCTCCGCGCCGTCGGCGGCGATCCTGCGAAAGCACAGATCCTCTACGGGCTCGGCGGGCAGCGCCGGATCCCCGAGCAGGAACTCGACTGGCTTCCGGGCTACGCCGGCTCCGCGCCGGTGCGGATCGGCAACGCGGCCCACGAGCAGTTCCAACTCGACGTCTACGGCGAGGTGATGGACGTGCTGCACCAGGCGCGCGTCCACGGCCTCGACCCCGACGACCACGCCTGGTCATTTCAGCGCAACCTGCTCGAGTTCCTCGAAGGCGCCTGGGACCAGCCGGACGAAGGGATCTGGGAGGTGCGTGGCGAGCGGCGTCACTTCACGCATTCCAAGGTGCTCGCCTGGGTTGCGTTCGACCGCGCAGTGCAGGGGACCGAGCTCTGGGGTCTGCAAGGGCCGGTCGACAAGTGGCGGCGGCTCCGTCAAGAGATCCACGACGAGGTGCTCCGCGAAGGGTTCAACGTCGAGCTGAACTCGTTCACGCAGTCGTACGGGTCGACGGAGCTCGACGCGTCGACGCTCCTGATCCCGATCCTCGGCTTTCTCCCGGCACACGACCGCCGTGTCGCCGGGACGATCGAGGCGATCCAGCGTGACCTGACCCAGGATGGTTTCGTCGAGCGGTACAAGACGCGGGAGGAGAACGCCGTCGATGGCCTCAGCGGACGCGAAGGCGCATTCCTGCCGTGCTCGTTCTGGCTGGTCGACGCGCTCGTGATGAGCGATCGCCTCGACGACGCGAGAGATCTCTTCGAGCGGCTACTCGGCGTGCAGAACGACGTCGGTCTCCTCTCCGAAGAGTACGACCCGTCCGAGAAGCGCCTGCTCGGCAATTTCCCGCAGGCGTTCACACACGTCGGGCTCGTCAACTCCGCCTACAACCTCTCGCATCACACCGGCACCGCGACCCAGCGGCCGAGTCTGCCCGCCTCCGAGTGATGCGCTGGAGTGAGTTCGCAACCGCGGCGCACGAGCTCGCCCGGCTGGGCGAGGAGCGACTCCGCTCGCGTGAGCTCTGCATGGTGGGAACCCTCCGGCGGAACGGATGGCCGCGCATCTCGCCGGTCGAGCCCGAGTTCGTCGACGACGAGTTGATGCTCGGGATGATGTGGCGGTCGCCGAAGGCGCTCGACCTGCTGCGCGACCCAAGACTCGTCGTGCACTCGACTCTCAACGACCGCCATGACCTGGCGGGCGACATCAAGCTCTACGGCCGTGCGCTTCCCGTTGAAGATCCAGGGCAGCGCACGGCGTATCGCGCCTCGGTGAAGGCGCGGATCGACTGGGAGCCGACCGGGCCGTACCACTTGTTCGCGGTCGACATCGAGTCGGCGGGCTTCGTCACGTTCGCAGAGCCGAAGTTCGGGCTCGCCTGGGAGACCGGCGGCACCGTCCGCCGCTGGGAGCAGCGCGAAGCGTAGTCAACGGTGGCCGAAGTGATGAGCGCGCGGTAATGCGCTCGTCACCTCAGCCTCACTCGCAGCCTGCCGCGCGAGCGGGCCGAGCGACTCGACGCCCGAGACGAGCAGGTTGACGTTCCGGTCGTGGCGCTCGAGCTTTCCCCGCGCGAGGAGCAAAGGCTCGCCGCGGATGATCGCGCGGTAGTGCTCGTACACATTCGGCGGGATGATCAAGTTCGCCTGGCCGTGCTCGTCCTCGAGCAGCATGAAGACGATCCCGTTGGCCGTCGCCGGGCGCTGCCGTGCGATCGCCATCCCCGCCAGCTCGATGATGGTGTTGTTCGGCGTCTCGTGGAGCTCGGCGCTCGTGATCACCGACGCCGCCAGATGCGGGCGCAGCAGCTCGAGCGGATGCACGCCCACCGACAGCGACGTGTGCTTGTAGTCGGCGAGCATCTGCTCCCACGGCGTCTGCGCCGGCAGTGACGGGACCTCGGCTGTCGGCTCGAGCGGGAGCGCGAGCTGCCGGTTGCCGCCGCCGACCGATTCGCCTCGCGCGGTCACACCGAGCCGCCACAGGAGTTGACGGCGCGGCCCCCAGTCGTCGCAGGCGCCGGCGGCGACGAGCGCTTCGAGCGCGTCCTTCTTCGCCTCGACACGCCGGGCGAGGTCGCTGACGTCGGCGTACGGGCGACCGACCTCGATTGCGCGCGCGTCCTCTTCACCGACCGCGTTCACGTACCCGATACCGACACGGACTGCGCCGTCCTCGATCGTGCACTCCGCGATCGAGCGGTTCACGTGCGGCGGCCGGACCTCGACCCCTCGTCGTTGCGCATCGCGGACGAGCGACGACGGTGGGTAGAAGCCCATCGGCTGCGCGTTCATCAGCGCGCACAGGAACTCGGCCGGGTAGTACCGGCGCAGCCACGCCGACTGGTAGGCGAGCAGGCCGAACGCGGCGGCGTGCGACTTGGGGAACCCGAACCCGGCGAACCCGGCCACCTTGTCGTAGATCGCGTTGGCCGTCTCGTGGTCGATGCCGTTCTCGAGCGCCCCCGCGATAAACCGGGGGCGCCACGCCTCGATCGCCTCTTCGCTCCGCTTGCGGCTCATCGCGCGGCGCAGCCCTTCCGCCTCGCCGATCGAGAACCGCGCCGCCGCCATCGCGACGTCGAGCACCTGGTCCTGGAAGACGACGACGCCGAGCGTGTCGCGGAGCGCCTCGCGCAGGCACTCGTGCTCGACCGGCGGCTCGAACGTCGGGTCGGCGCGCTTCGCGTGGCGGTGCTTCACGTAGGGATGCACTGCCTTGCCTTGGATCGGCCCCGGCCGGACGAGCGCTACCTGCACCGTCAGGTCGTCGAGGTTCTCGGGCTGCGTCTGCAGCAGGCTCTGCATCTGTGCCCGGCTCTCGATCTGGAAGACGCCGACCGTGTCGGCCGCCTGGATCTCCCCGTAGACGCCCTGGTCGTCGAGCGGGATGCGCGAGAGGTCGATCGTCTCGCCGCGCAACCGCGCGATGCGGTCGATCGCGTCCTCGATCGCCGACAGCATCCCCAGCCCGAGCAGGTCGATCTTCAGGAAGCCGGCGTCACCGCAACTGTCTTTGTCCCACTGGCAGATCTGGCGGCCGGCCATCGCCGCCGGCTGCACGGGGACGAGGTCGATGAGCGGCCGCGTCGAGATGACCATGCCGCCCGGGTGCTGGCTCACATGGCGCGGCAGGCCCGCAATCTCCTTCGTCAGCGCGCGGAACGCTTCCCAGCGCGGGCCTGCGTGGCGGCCCGGGACGCCTTCGAGCTCCTCGCCCACGCGCGTCGCGTCCCAGCCGTCGGTGACGCGCGCGAGCCGCTCGAGCTCCGACAGCGGCAGTCCGAGCGCCTTGCCGACGTCGCGGATCGCGCCGCGGCTGCGGTAGGTCGCGAAGGTCGCGACGAGCGCTGCGCGTTCTCGCCCGTACCGCTCGGTGACACGGACGATCAGCTTCTCGCGGATGTCGCGCGGGAAGTCGAGATCGATGTCCGGCACCGCGACCATCTCGTCGTTGATGAAGCGCCCGAGCGAGAGCCCCGCCTCGACGGGATCGACGTGCGAGAGGCCCGTCAGGTAGCAGACGATCGAGCCGACGCTCGATCCGCGCCCTCGGCCCGGCGGGAGCGCATGGCGCGGGCTGCCGGGGCCGCGCACCTCGAGCGCGCAGTCGCGTGCGAGCTCGAGCACCTCCCAGTGGAGCAGGAAGAACCCTGCCAGACCGAGCCGAGAAATGAGATCGAGCTCGTCGCGCAATCGGTCGCGCGCTGCGCGCCCGATTGCGCTGGCTGCCCGATACCGATCCCTGAACTGTGCCTCACAGAGGTCTCGTAGCTGCTTGTCGGCAGGGTCGTCCTTGTCCGAGAAGTCGGGATAGCGATAGCCGAGCTCCTGCGTCAGGTCGAAGACGCAGCGGTCGGCGATCTCACGCGTGCGCAGCGCCGCGTCGCGCGGCAGGCGCTCGACCATCTCCTCCGGTGAGAGCAGGACCGACTCGTGGTTCCCGCGCCGTTCGCGTTCACAACCGTCGAGTGACGTGCGGCTCCTGATCGCGACGAGCGCGTCCTGCAACCGCGCGCGGCGCAGATGGTGCGCGTGCACATCGCCGGTCGCGACGGTCGACACGCGCAACGTCTCCGCAAGCTCCTGCAGCCGCGCGTTACGACGGGTGTCGCCGCGCTCGTATGGACGCTGCAGCTCGACATAGAACGAACCGGCGAACGCACGCGCAAGCCGGGCGGTGCCGTCCGCGTCGACGACGCCGAGGCCCCGGCGCGCGCAGCCCGACAATGCGACGAGACCCTCGGCGTGCTGCTCGAGCACGGCGATGCTCGTCTCGGCCGGCGGCAGGTCGCGTTCCTTTCCCGGCACGCGTGTCCTCGCGTGCGCGTCGGTGAGGATCCGGCAGAGGTTCGCGTAGCCGTGCTGCGTCTCGCACAGGAGCGTGACGTGTGCGCCGCCGACGGACACTTCCGCGCCCGTGATCGGTCGCACGCCGAAGTGCTTCGCCGCGTGCGCGAACTCGAGCGACCCGTAGACGCCGTCGTGGTCGGTGAGCGCGAGTGCGTCGTAGCCGAGCTCTGCGGCGCGCGCGGCGAGCTCCTCCGGCAGCGACGCACCGTCGAGGAACGAGTACGCCGAGTGCGCGTGCAGCTCCGCGTAGCTCATACAATCGCCGCGTGCCCGAGCCGATCGTCAGCCGCCCCGGAGAAGGCGAGATGCACCCTCGCGGCGACGGCTACCGGCTGATCCGTGCGGATCTCGAGCAGATCGGCGCGATCGAGATGGAGTTCGACGAGACGCTCGTCGTCGACCCGCACACGCACGATGATCACACCGACTCGTTCCTCGTGCTCGAGGGCGAGGTCGAGTTCACCGCCGGCGACGAGACGGTCGTGCTCGGCCCGGGCGGCTTCATCTCGTCGCCGCCGGGCGCACGTCACGGCTTCCGAAGTGCAGGCGGCCGCGCGAAGGTCCTGAACCTGCACACCCCCGGCGCGGGGTTCATCGACGGGATTCGCCGCACCTCCGCCAAGCAGTCCTAGAAGCGCTGCTTTCAAGAACGCTGTGTGAACCACGTGCCGGCGTCGTCGTCGTGGTAGACGACGGTGTTCTCGCCCGTCTCGAGCACGAGGTCGAAGTAGCGCCGTCGCACCGGCTCGTCGGTCCACCAGCGGTCGACGACACGCCACTCTTCTCGCACGGTGCCGACCGTCTGCCGGTTGACCCGCCGCGGCGTGCCGTCGGCGTGCGCCTCGACGAGCGCCGATCGCGGCGCATTCAGTCGTCTCGCGGCACGAGCAGTGCGCGCGCTTCCGGGATGCGTGACCACGGAGCGACCTCCACGACCGTCGAGACCCCGCCTGCGCCGACGGCTGCCTTCACCTGACGCAGGCCTTCCCGTAACCGTCCTTGCAGCAGCTCGCCCTCGGCGGCGATGAGCTCGAGCTGCTCGCCGGTGTGCTCGGCGAGCTCCACCACCTCGAGGCGGAGCTTGAGCGCGGGAGCCGGCAGCTCGGCGAGCTTCGGTGCGAGCGCTGCGCGGAGCCGCGCCGGGTCGGCGGTCGGCTCGCGGAGCGTCACCGTCCGGCGCCACGAGGCGCCGCCGACGAGCCGCGCCCACAACGCGACCTTCCTCGGCGGCCGCCCTGCGCGTTCCGGTCGGGCAAGGAGCTTCTCGAGCAGCACTGCGAGCCCTCGTCGGAGCGTCAGCTCGTTGCCGACTGCTTCCGGGAACTCGAGCGTCTCGTGGATCGCGGTCGCCGGCTTGCGCGGCGTCACCCTCTCCTGCTCCTCTCCCATGTTTTGACCCCCTGCCAGGCTCCAGGCGCGCCGGCCATCCGGCCCCAACCGTTCGGCCACTGCGCTACCCGGAAGCCCGGCAAGCTGTCCGATCGTCTTGATCCCGAGCTCCTCCAGCTCCTCGTACCGCCGCCGGTCGAGCGGCAGGAGCTGCAACGGGAGCGGCGCGATAAACGACCGCGCGCGGTCGTCGGAGACGATCAGCGCCTGCCCCGGCCGCGCCACGTTCGCCGCCGCGAGCGCCGCGAACCGCCGCTCGGCCGCCCCGGCCCGCGGGTCCCAGACCGTGCCTACCGCCGCGAGCGCCCGCTTGAGCGCCGGCTCGAGCCCGCCGTACAGCCGCTCGACGCCCTTCGAGTCGAAGTAGACAAGTCCCGGCTCCGCGGGCTCGACTGCGAAGCCCGCGTCCTCGAGACGGCGCAGGATCTCCTCCCACGCCTGCTCCGCCGTCGCCGGGTCCTGCTCGACCAGCTCGAGCTGCGGGCACATCGCGAGCGCCTCCCCGAGCCGCATTCCCGGCCGCACTCCCTTCGCCTCCGCTGCCCCCGTCACGGAGCCGACGAGCGGCTCCTTCCCCGGCAGCGGAGCGAGGGCTGCGGGCAGCCCCTGGAGCCGGGGCCGGTGGCGAAGCGCGGCCCGCAAATCGAATGCCGGGATGACGACAGAAGCGATCACGGGAACGTATGTTCTACACGAACACATGTTCTCCTGTCAAGGGGGTGTCTGACACCTGCCGGCCGCGGCATACTCAGGGCAGATCACGGGCGATGGGGCTCGCCCTCGACTGCCACCTCGGCTGATGGCTCCTACCGACTCGAAAGGAGCCACGCATGCCCGTGATCTTCGGTGTCGCCCTCGGCGGGGCGTTCGGCGCTTCCGCCCGCTACCTCCTCGACCGCTTCATCGAGCAGCACACGGAGTCCGTCTTCCCCTGGTCGACGTTCACGATCAACGTGACCGGCTGTCTCGTGATCGGCGTCGTGATCGAGCAACTCGTCGACCGCCACCACCTGCCGGCGTGGATCCGCATCGGGATCGTCGTCGGCGTGCTCGGCGGTTACACGACCTTCTCGACGTTCTCACAGGAGGTCTTCTCGCTGCTCGAGTCGAACGACGTCGCGGTCGCGCTCGCGTATGCCGGTGCGAGCGTCGGCCTCGGAGTGCTCGCGGTGTATGCGGGAACGCTGCTAGGCCGCGCGTTCTAGAACGACGACCGGGATCACGCGCTCGGTCCGCGTCTGGTACTCCGCGTAGTGCGGCCAGACCTCGTTCGCCTTCTCCCAGAGCCGCTCACGCTCCTCGCCTTCCGCCGTCCGCGCATTCGCCGGGAACACGTCGCCCAGGACTTGCAGCTCGACGTGCGGATCCTTCGCCAGGTTGCGGTACCAGCCGGGATGCTCGGGCGCGCCGCCCTGCGACGCGACGATCACGTAGCGGTCGCGGTCTTCGGCATAGATGAGCGGCGTCGTGCGAGGCTCGCCGCTTTTGCGTCCCCTGGTCGTCAGGAGCAGGATCGTCGAGCCTTCCTTCCAGATGTGGCCGACCTCACCGTCCGTCTCGCGGTAGCGGCGGACGTGCTCGGCTCCGTAGAGCTTGGTTGGGTCTTCAGTCATGGTCCCCTCGTATCTCCGCTGCGGCATCTTTCATGCCTGTGAAACGCGGGACGACCGAGAGGTAATCCACCTGCGCGCAGTGGCGGATGTCGTCCTCGAGGCCGGGCGGCCCGTACGTGCGCGCGTTCAGGCCCGCGAGCGGGTCCGGCCAGGCGGCGGCGAGCGTCGACGCAGCGATTGCCGCATCGGACGGTGAGCCTCCGATCGCGTCGACGATCCGGCCGGCGCAGTACGCGTCGTCGAGCGCGAACATCCCCTTGAACCCGGAGCAGACGACCGCGACGTCGCCGGTCTCGCGTCGCGCCGCCTCCGCGACCGCCGACAGGTTGAGCAGCGAGCCGAGCAGTACCACCTCGCATTCGGCCGCGGCGGTGAGGATCGCGCGCGTGCCGTTCGTCGTCGTGAGGATGAGCGTCCGCGCCCTCGGCGGGCCGGCGAACTCTCGCGGAGAGGCCCCGACGTCGAACCCGTCGACGACGACCGCATTCCGTTCGCCGCCGACGACCGCCTCGTCGCCAAGCTCCTCGCGCCACGCCCGCGCCTCGTCGACCTCCGCGCAGCAGAGGACGCGCTCATAGCCGGACGCGAGCGCCTGCGCGATCGACGACGTCGCCCTGATGACGTCGACGACGATGCCGACGTGCGCGGAGACCCGCTCCGCGGGCGTGAACGCAACGTCTACGCGCACGCCGATACGCTAGCCGCGTGGACGCGCCCCGTACGTGCTACCGCCACCCGGACCGCGAAACCGGCCTCTCGTGCTCGGAGTGCGGGCGCCCCATCTGTTACGAGTGCATGACCCCCGCGCCGGTCGGGCTCCGCTGCCCGGATCACTCCGGGAAGCCGCAAGGAGTCCGCAAGGTGACGCGGGCTGCGAGCCGCACGGCCGCGGGCTACGGCGCTCGGCGGTTGAACGCCGTGACGGTCGTGCTAATCTCTCTCAACGTCGGGGTCGCATTCGCGGAGCTCGCGCTCAACGGCGCGTTCTCGGGGAACTGGATCTTCGATCACGGCTTCCTGATCGGGAACGGCTGCTGTATCGACGGCCACGCCGTCGGCATCACCCACCACGAGTGGTGGCGGATGGTCACGTCGATGTTCCTGCACGGCGGCTACCTCCACCTCGCGCTCAACATGTACTCGCTCTACTACGTCGGCTCGATCCTCGAGATCCAGATCGGGCGCTGGCAGTTCCTGCTCCTCTACCTCGGCTCCGGGATGGCCGGCTCGGCAGGCGCCCTGCTCTGGAGCCCTTACGTGCCGACACTAGGCGCGTCGGGCGCGATCTTCGGGATCCTCGGCGCGCTCTTCATCCTCGAGCGGCGCGGCAGCATTTCGACCGGAGGTCAGATCGCAGGCCTGATCGTCCTGAACCTCGTCTTCACGTTCGCGCTGTCGTCGTACATCTCCGTAGGCGCGCACGTCGGCGGACTGATCGGAGGCGTCGTCCTGATGTGGCTCTTCCATCGGCTCCAGCGCACGCAATCGCTGTACGCCGTCGGGGCGACCGCGGCAGTGATCGCGGCGAGCGTCGTCATCGCGTACGCCAAGGCACGCAACCTCCAGTGAGCCCGCAGTATTCGCCCGTCCCACTCGAGTTCGGTCGCCTCGATCCAGAGGAAGCGCTCGCGCGCTCACGTGAGTTCACGGAGACGATGGAGGCGCGGCGGTCGATCCGGCTCTTCTCGCCCGAGCCGGTGCCGCGCGAACTGATCGACAACGCGCTCGCGGTCGCCGGGACCGCGCCGTCCGGCGCGCATCAGCAACCGTGGACGTTCGCGCTCGTGAGCGACCCCGAGCTGAAGGCGAGGCTGCGCGAGGCGGCCGAGAAGGAGGAGCGCGACTTCTACGAGCGCCGCGCGACGGACGAGTGGAAGGAGGCGATCGAGCCCATCGGGACCGACTGGGTGAAGACGCACATCACCGACGCGCCGTACGTGATCGTCGTCTTCGAGCAGCCGTGGCGCCCAGGCCCGGACGGGGCCAAGATCAAGCACTACTACGTGCGCGAGTCGGTCGGCATCGCCGTCGGCTTCTTGCTAGCGGCGCTGCAGGTGAGCGGCCTCTGCGCGCTCACGCACACGCCGTCGCCGATGGGCTTCCTGCGCGAGCTCCTCGACCGGCCGGAGAACGAGCGGCCGTTCATCCTCATCCCCGTCGGCTATCCCGCGGACGACGCGGTCGTCCCGAACCTCAGCCGAAAGCCGCTCGACGAGATCGTCGACCGTTACTAGCCACCGGCAGCGACGTACGAGCCCGCGCCGGACTCCGCCAGTGCGGCCTGCGCCGCGGCGAGGCGGGCGAGCGGCACACGGAACGGCGAGCAGCTGACGTAGTCGAGCCCTAGCTCGTGGCAGAACGCGATCGAGCGCGGGTCGCCGCCGTGCTCGCCGCAGATCCCGAGCTTGATGCCCGGCTTCGCACCGCGTCCGCGGTCGACGGCGATCCGCATCAGGTCGCCGACGCCGCCGAGATCGATCGACTCGAACGGGTTCCGCTCGAGGATCCGGTCCTGCAGGTAGTGGGTCAGGAACTTCCCTTCCGCGTCGTCGCGCGAGAATGCGAGCGTCGTCTGCGTCAGGTCGTTCGTGCCGAAGGAGAAGAAGTCGGCGACCTCCGCGATCTCGTCGGCGCGGAGCGCGGCGCGCGGTACCTCGATCATCGTCCCGATCAGCCGCTCTGCGTCCGGCGCCTCCTCGGCCCACACCTCCTCGGTGAGCTCGCGCAGCCGAGCGAGCTCCTCGCGGAACCCGACGAGCGGGTGCATCACCTCGACGAGCGGCGCCTCCCCGGTCCGCTCGTGCACCGCCTGCGCAGCGCGCGCGATCGCGCGGATCTGCATCTCGTAGATCTCCGGGAACTGCAGGCCGAGCCGGCAGCCGCGTGTCCCGAGCATCGGGTTCGACTCGTGCAGCGCGCGGATCCGCGAGCGCATCTTGTCGTCGGTCGCCTGCTCCTCGGACGGGAGGAACTCGTGCAGCGGCGGATCGAGCAGGCGGATCGTGACCGGCAGGCCCGCCATCGCCTCGAAGATCCCTTCGAAGTCGGACTGCTGGAACGGCAGCAGGCGGTCGAGCGCCGCGCGCCGTCCGGTCTCGGTGTCGGCGAGGATCATCTCCTGCACGACGGGCAGCCGGTCACCGAAGAACATGTGCTCGGTTCGGCAGAGGCCGATGCCCTCGGCGCCGAAGTCGCGCGCCCGCGCCGCGTCCTCGGGGTTGTCCGCGTTCGCACGCACCCGTAGCCGCCGCAACTCGTCGGCCCAGCCGAGGATCGTCTCGAAGTCGTCGTTGAGGTTCGGCGCGACGAGCGGCACCTCGCCGAGGTACACCCGTCCCGAGCCGCCGTCGATCGTGATCACGTCGCCCTCGCCGAGCTTGCGGCCGGCGATCGTCGCGACCTTCCCGTCGATCGTCAGGTCGTCGCAGCCTGCGACGCACGGCTTCCCCATCCCGCGCGCGACCACGGCGGCGTGCGAGGTCATGCCGCCGTGGACGGTGAGGATGCCCTGCGCGGCGATCATCCCGTGGATGTCGTCCGGGGTCGTCTCCCAGCGGACGAGGATCACCGGCCCGTTCTTGGCGCGCTCGACCGCGGAGTCGGCATCGAAGACGATGCCGCCGCTCGCCGCACCCGGCGACGCGTTGAGCCCTGTCGCGGCCACCTCGAGCTGCGCCGACGGGTCGATCATCGGATGGAGCAGCTGGTCGAGCTGCGCCGGATCGATGCGCGCGACCGCCTCCTCGCGGCTGATCAGCCCCTCGTCGACCATCGCCACTGCAGCCTTCAGCGCCGCCGCCGCAGTGCGCTTCGCCGCGCGGGTCTGCAGGAGGTACAGCTTCCCGTCCTCGACGGTGAACTCGATGTCCTGCATGTCGCGGTAGTGCTCTTCCAGCCGGCGGACGTTGGCGACGAACTCCTCGAACGCCTCCGGCATCGCATCGCGCATCGCCTCGAGCGGCTGCGGCGTCCGGATCCCTGCGACCACGTCCTCACCCTGGGCGTTCGCGAGGAACTCCCCGAAGATCCCCGACTCGCCCGTCGACGGGTCACGCGTGAACGCCACACCGGTGCCCGAACGGTCGCCCTTGTTGCCGAAGACCATCTGCACGACGTTGACCGCGGTGCCGAGGTCGTCCGGGATGTCGTTCGCGCGCCGGTAGACCTGCGCCCGCGGCGTGTCCCACGACTCGAAGACCGCCCGGACCGCATGCATCAGCTGGTCACGCGCATTCCCCGCGAACTCGCTGCCGGTCTCCTCGCGGTAGATCTGCTTGAACGTCCCGACGAGCTGCTCGAGGTCCTCGGCCGTAAGGTCGGTGTCCTGCCTGACGCCACGCTCGTTCTTGAGGCTTCCGAGCGCGCTCTCGAAGCGATGAGGATCGATCCCGTCGACGACCTCGCCGAACATCTGGATCAGGCGGCGGTACGAGTCGTACGCGAACCGCGGGTTGCCGGTGCGCGTTGCCAGGCCGGCGGTCGCCTCGTCGTTCAGCCCGAGGTTGAGGATCGTGTCCATCATCCCCGGCATCGAGACCGCCGCGCCGGAGCGCACGGACACGAGCAGCGGGTCGTCGCTCGAGCCGAAGCGCTTCCCCGTGGTCTTCTCGAGCCGGCGCACGTGCTCGTCAACTTCCTCGGCGAGCCCGGGCGGCAGCTCGCGGGCGGCCATGAACGCGCGGCACGCGTCGGTTGTGATCGTGAACCCCGCGGGAACCGAGACGCCCATCCGAGTCATCTCCGCGAGGCCGATCCCCTTGCCGCCGACCAGCTCGCGCCCGCCGGGCGCGTCAGCGTCGAAGTCGTAGACGTACGTCTCCGGCATTGGAGCGGCAGCCTACCGGCGGCGCGCGCGGAACTCGGCAACCCACGCCAGAGCGCGCAGGCTGAACCAGAAGGGCGTAAAGAGCCCGTAGAAGAGGACGAGTGCCGCCCCGAGCGCCGTGTACCAGACGGCCCAGCGCCACTTCGGCACCGGCGGCTTCGGCTTCATACCGGTGCGCCGCGGCGCTCGGTGACGACCCGGATGATCCGGTGGGAGATCTCCTCGATCGAGAGCTCGCTCACCTCGATCACCGGACAGCCGAGGCGGCGGTGGATCCGCTGGGCGTACTCGAGCTCGTCGTAGATCTCCTCCAGCTCCGCGTACTTGCGGTCGCCGCGCATCCAGCGGATCCGCTCGCCGCGGATCTCCGAGAGGCGGTGGGCGTCGATCGTGAGCCCGACGACCTTCGACTGGTCGATCGTGAACAGCTCCTTCGGCGGCTCGATCCCCTTCACCAGCGGGACGTTCGCGGTCTTGTAGCCGAGGTAGCCGAGGTAGATCGAGAGCGGCGTCTTCGACGTGCGCGAGACGCCGACGAGGACGATGTCCGCCTCGCGCAGCCCCGCCCCCACGCCGTCGTCGAACTTGACCGCGAACTCGATCGCCGACATGCGGCGAAAGTACGCGTCGTTCAGCGGCGGCCGTGCGCCCGGCGTCATCTTTGCGCTCTGCCCGGATACCTTCGCGATCGCCTCGATCGGGTGGCCGAGCAGGTCGCAGTAGTGGAGCTTCGCGCGACGGCAAAGCGTGCGCATCGACTCGCGCAGCTCGGGGTCGACGAGCGTGTAGACGACGACCGCGGGCCGTCCTTTCATCCGGTCGACCGCGAGCTGCAGGTCGGCGATCGACTCGACGCGCGGATGGCGGATCTCGAGGAACTCCTGGTCGGGGAACTGCGCCTCCAGGGCCTGGACGAGGCGCTGGGCGGTCTCGCCCGTCGCGTCGGAGACCATGTGCAGCTCGACCGCGGCCATCGCAGGAGCCTAGTCGGCCCGAACCGGGCCGTATACCGGCCTTGAAGCAGCTCCCAGCACGATCGGATCGTGCGCGTCGTCGCCGTGGCCGTGCTCCTGATCCTGCTCGCCGGGTGCCTAGGGGAGCGCCGTCCGAGTACGGCGCCGGCGGCCCCGGCGAAGGTCGTCCGCCACGTTCACCGTCCGGCTGCACCGACCCGGCCGCCGCAGTTCGTGATCGCGTCGTTCGACGGCTCGGGCGGGGCTCGCCTGCTCGGTTACTGGCGCGGCATCGCACGCAAGGCAAACGCCACGTTCACGTTCTTCGTCAGCGGCGTCTACCTGATCGACTGGGCGCAACGCGACCGCTACGCGCCGCCGGGGCTGCCGCGCGGCGACTCGGCGATCGGGTTCGCGCCCGACACGACGTGGATCGCGGCTATGCGGCGGCAGCTCGCGCTCGCCTATCGCGACGGCGACGAGATCGGCACGCACTACAACGGCCACTTCTGCGGCGCGGGCGGCGTCGGCGACTGGACGGCGAAGGATTGGGAGAAGGAGCTGACGCAGTTCGATTCCCTGCTGTTCCACGGCTCGTCGCTCGGGTTCGGCCCGACCGAGATCGTCGGCGGGCGAACGCCGTGCCTCGAAGGGAACCTCTCTGTCCTCTACCCGGTCCTTGCGCGCCGC
>DATINO010000081.1:0-22992 GCA_035474195.1 Gaiellaceae bacterium | reverse complement strand
CGAGTTCACCGTCATCGGCCTGACCCTCCTCTGGGTCTACCTGCGTCGCCACGACTGGTTCGCGCGCTTCCGCAACACGATCCTGCTCGCGAACATGATCGGCCTCGTCGGCTACGTCCTCGTGCCGACCGCGCCGCCGTGGATGTTCCCGGCGCTCGGCTTCGTCGACGGGGTCAACCACCAGACCGGCTTCGGCTCCCTCGCCAACCCGTACGCGGCGATGCCGAGCCTCCATGCGGCGGACGCGCTGATCGTCGGCGTCGTCCTGTTCTCGGTCTGCCGGAACTGGTGGTCGAAGGCGCTCTGGGCGGCGTGGCCTGTCTGGGTCTGGTTCGCCGTGATGGCGACCGGCAACCACTTCTGGCTCGATTGCGTCGCCGGGATCTTCGTGGCGATCGTCGCGATGACCGTGGTCTACAACCGGCGCATCCGGCGCGCATTTGCCGCTCGTCGGTCGTAATCGACCGCCTGTCGACCAACAACCGGCAAGCGGCAAAACCGCTGGTACGGTCACGCCCGTGAGCAGGGCCGAGGCGATCAAGCACGGCTATACGACGGGTGCCCGCGGGCTGGCGTCCCGGTCCGTGACCGGATTGACCCGCACGCGGATCACCCCCAACGCCCTCACCGCCACCGGCGTGACGCTCTGCGCCGCCGCGGCGGCGCTCGTGCTCTTCGAGGCGCGGAACGAGATCCTCTTCTACTGGCTCGCCGCCCTCGTCTTCGTGATCGGCTCGCTCCTCGACATACTCGACGGCGCCCTGGCGCGGGCCGGCGGGAAGGCGACGCCGTTCGGCGCGTTCATCGACTCGACCACCGACCGGGTCAGCGAGGGTTTCATGCTGACCGCGATCGCCTGGGTGCTCGCCCGGACCCATCATCCCGCCTTCGTCGCCGTGGCCATGGCCGCGGTCGCGGGGTCGTTCCTCGTGTCGTACACACGCGCACGCGCCGAGGCAATCGGCCTGCGCGGCGACGTCGGCATCGGCTCCCGGGCGGAGCGGGTCGTCGTCATCACCGCGGGTCTCGTCCTCGCGCCGTGGGGCGTGCTGCCCTGGTCGCTCGTGCTCCTCGCGTGCACCGCGTGGATCACCGTCGGCCAGCGCGTCCTGCACGTGCGCAAGCAACTTCTTTCGAACGGAGGCAATCAATCGTGAGTGACCGCCAGCAGGACAAGGTCCGTGTCGCGATCGTCGGCGTCGGCAACTGCGCGAACTCGTTCATGCAAGGCCTGACGTACTACAAGGACGCGAACGCCGACGACTTCGTGCCCGGCCTGATGCACGTCGATCTCGGCGGCTACCACATCCGCGACATCGAGGTCGTTGCCGCGTTCGACGTCGTCAAGGGAAAGGTCGGCGTCGATCTCGCCGACGCGATCTGGGCTCATCCCAACGACACGATCAAGTTCGCCGACGTCGCGAAGACCGGCGTCACGGTCTCGCGCGGCATGACGCTCGACGGCCTCGGCAAGTACCTCTCGGAGATCGTCGAGAAGGCCGACGGCCCGACCGACGACGTCGTGGGGATCCTCCGCGACCGCCAGGTCGACGTCGTCGTCAACTACCTGCCGGTCGGCTCCGAGGACGCAACCAAGTGGTATGCGGAGCAGGTCATGGCCGCGGGCTGCGCGATGGTGAACTGCATGCCGGTCTTCATCGCGCGAGAGGACTACTGGAACAATCGGTTCCGCGAGGCGGGCTGCCCGATCATCGGCGCCGACATCAAGTCGCAGGTCGGCGCGACGATCACGCACCGCGTGCTCACTTCGCTCTTCCGCGAGCGCGGCGTCCACCTCGACAAGACGATGCAGCTGAACGTCGGCGGCAACTCGGACTTCCTGAACATGCTCGAGCGCGAGCGCCTCGAGTCGAAAAAGATCTCGAAGACCAACGCCGTCACGTCGATGCTCGACTACGACCTGGGCGCCAAGAACGTGCACGTCGGCCCGTCCGACTACGTGCCGTGGCTGACCGACCGCAAGTGGGCATACATCCGGCTCGAGGGCTCGAGCTTCGGCGACGTGCCGCTGAACGTCGAGATGAAGCTCGAGGTGTGGGACTCGCCGAACTCCGCCGGCATCGTGATCGACGCCGTGCGGCTCGGCAAACTCGCACTGAACAACGGAATCGCCGGCTCCCTCGAGGGGCCAAGCTCGTACCTGATGAAGTCTCCGCCACGGCAGATCGCGGACGACGACGCCTACGAGCTCGTCGAAGAGTTCATCGAGCGGAACCGTCGGCAGGTCATCCAACCGACTCCCGCAGAGATCTAGCCGAACGACTTACACTCCCCCGGTCAGTTTTCCGACCGAAAGGGGAGAAGATGAAGAAGTTCCTGTGGGTCACTGCACTCGCAGCACTCGTGTTGGTGGTCGTTGCCGCCTCGGCAGCGGGCGATTCGGGCAAACGCGACAAACACGGCGACGACGGCCGCGCTTTCCAACATGTGTTCGTGATCATGCTCGAGAACCACTCGCAGTCGAGCGTGATCGACGACGCGAACGCGCCGTTCATCACATCGCTTGCCCACAAATACGCGATGGCGGCGAACTACTTCGGCGTCACGCATCCGAGCGAGCCGAACTACGTGGCCGCGATCTCGGGCTCGAACTGGGGCGTCAACGACGACCAGCCGACGAACACCTACAACCATCTGAACATCGTCGACCAGCTCGAGGCCAACCATCTGTCGTGGCGTGCGTACATGGAGTCGATGCCGTCAACCGGGTTCACCGGTACGCAATATCCGGCGACTGCTGCGCTCTACGTGAACAAGCACAACCCCTTCGTGCTCTTCGACGACATCCGCAACAACTCGCATCGGCTCTCGAACATCAGGCCGTACAGCGACTTCGCGTCGGACATGCGCACGAACGAGATTCCGAGCTACGTGTGGATCTCGCCGAACCAGTGCCACGACATGCATGGGGGCGTCTTCGCGCCTGTCTCGGCAGACGGCAGTGACGGCACGCCGTGCCCGTACGGCTCTGTCAAGGACGACGCGAACGACGCCTCTCTCAAGAAGAAGGCGGACGATTTCGTGAAAGGGGCCGTCGACGCAATCACGGCGACCAAGGCGTGGAAGAACGGAAACACTGCGATCTTCATCGTCACGGACGAGAACGACTTCACCGGCAATGCCACGACAGACGGCTGGGAGTCAGCCGAGGGATGCTGCGACTCGCCGTTCCTGCCGAACGGCTACCGGTTCCTCAACTCCTCGGGCGGCCTCGACGGCAACACGTGGAGCGGCGGCGTCTACGGCGGCGGGAAGATCCCGGCGATCGTGATGACCAAGAAGGGCAAGTCCGGCTTCGTGAGCCAGACGCCCTACAACCACTACTCGATGCTCTCGACGATCCTGTGGAACTGGCAGCTGCCCCCGCTCGCGTTCACGGCTGACACACTGAACGTGCAGCCGATGACCGAGTTCTTCGGCAAGTAGCGCAGCCCCGGGGGCCGGGTGGATGCCCGGCCCCCGGGTACCTTTTCCCAATGCGTGTTTGCCTCGTGACGCCGTTCGCCTGGTCGCAACCGCACGACGTCAACGACCATGTGCGGGGCGTCGCCCACGAGTTGCGCCGTCGCGGCAACGAGGTGACGGTCGTAGCGCCATCGACCAAGGCGGCCGACCTCGTCGCCGGGAGGCGGGCCCTCGCTGCCGGGCAGCGCCCGGAGGTGATAGCGGTCGGGGCGGCGATCCCCGTCTCGCGACGCTCGCAGCTCGGCGTTCCGGTCGGGGTCCAGGCGAACCTGCGCCACGCGCTCGCGCTCGGCTTCGACGTCGTGCACGGCTTCGAGCCCGGCGTGCCGTCGCTGTCGTATCTCGCGCTCCGCGACACCGACGCGCTCGCGGTCGCAACGTTCGTCTCGCCGAACAGGCTCGGCTATCCACCTGCACGCTCGGCGCGTGAGAAACTGCTCGGTCGCGTCGATGCGCTCATCGCGCTCTCCGAGGAGGTGCGCGACGCCGCAGAGGAGCGCTTCCCCGGCGACTACCGGCTGCTCTCGCCCGGCGTCGACACCGAGCTCTTCTCGCCGGCGAAGAAGCGCAAGACGATCGTCCTGGAGCTGCGGCCGACCGAACGCGTCGTCGCACGCTCCGTGATGCACGCGCTGCGTGAGCTTCCCGGCTGGGAGCTCGTGCTGCTGCGAACACGTCCGCTCATCGCCCGCCCTGCGATCCCGCGCGATCTCGCTACACGCGTGCACGTGCGCACCGCGCGCGACGCACGGGTGCGGGCCACCATCTTCAACAGCGCGTCGATCTTCGTCCCCGGCATCGTGGGCCTTCGCCGCGCGACGCTCGAGGCGGCCGCCGCCGGCTGCGCGATCGTGCGGCCGAAGGGCATCGAGACGCAGCCCGAGCTCGCGGCCGCCGCCGCGGCGCGGCTCGCCGACGACCCGGCGCTGTGCGAGCGCGAAGGCGCCGCAGCGCGAACACGTGCCGAGAAGCAGACGTTCACGGCGGTCGCCGCGGAGCTCGAAGAGCTTTACGCCTCGCTCGCCACGCGACGGCGGACACGGAAACGCCAGGCCGACCCGCTCGCGGACCGGCCGTGGATCGTCGCCGACCTCCACATGCACACGTCGTGGTCACACGACTGCTCGACCGATCCCGCCGAGCTCGTCGACCATGCCGAGGCCGAGGGCCTGGGCGCGATCGCGGTCACGGACCACAACGTCTTCGGCGGCGCGCTCGAGACGATCGACTGCGCCGAGGGCCGCGACCTGATCGTGATCCCGGGCGAGGAGGTGAAGACGGACGGGCAGGGCGAGGTGATCGGCCTATTCCTGCAGCAGGAGATCCCACGCGGGCTCTCGTTCGCCGACACGGTCGCGGCGATCCGCGAGCAGGACGGAATCGTCTACATCCCGCATCCGTTCGACCGCCTGCACGCGATTCCCGACCCGAAAACGCTGCACCGGCACCTCGGCGACATCGACGTGTTCGAGGTCTACAACGCGCGCCTGCTCTTCGAAGCCCCGAACGACGAGGCGCTCCGGTTCGCGCGCAAGTACGACCTGACGATGGGAGCCGGCTCCGACGCGCACGTCCTGCAGGGCGTCGGGACAGGCGGCCTGCGCATGCGCGCGTTCAACGATCCGGAGGAGTTCCTGCTGTCGCTGCGCACCGCCGAAGTCCTCCGCCGGCCGAAACCGCTTGCCTACCTTCAGTCCCTCAAGTGGGTGGCGCAGGTCAAGGACCGGGTCCGCTAGGAGAAGGCTGCCGGGTCCCGAAAGGACCCCCTGCTGCGTGTCCACCGACGTGACGACAGACGAGATCTACGAGCGGTACCTCCGGAAGGCGATCACCGAGATCAACCGCCTCTCGCACGAGATCGCGCAGGCGGCCGACGGCGCACCGACCGCACTGCCGACCGGGCACCCGCTTGCGAGCATCTTCCTGCTCAAGTACGGCCCGCAGGCACAAGAGCTGCAGGAAGGCGTCGCGTTCCACGGTCGCGCCGGCCCCGCGTTGATCAAGTCGCTGCAGCGGCTGCACGTCGACCCGATGGAGGTCTACGGGACGAACTGCGTCAAGTTCGCCGGCAGCGACCTCTCCGTCGCCGCCGATTGGCTGCGCCGGGAGCTGAGGATCGTCGAGCCGAAGCTGGTCGTCGTGATGGGCGACGACGCACTCGAGTTCTTGAGCGGGATCGACTTCCAGCTGTCGTCGCCACTCCAGCCCGAGCTGGGCGAGCTCCAACGGTTCTCACCGACGATCGAGGGGCTCTACGTCCCCGACATCGACCTCTCGCTCGACGAGGGGCCGGCGAAGACCGCGTTCTGGAACGCCTTCAAGGCAGTCGGGCCGTGGTGGGCAGAGCTTCCGCCTTACTAGGCCTGTTCCTCGGGCTCGTCGTCTACTACGAGACGAACGCGCACTGGTGGCAGGCCGGGCTGTGGTGGGACGTCGCGTTCATCGCGTGCGTCCTCATGCCGGCGGTGTTCGGGCTCGTCCTCGTCGGGGTGCCGTGGTGGAGCGCGCGGTGGCTGTTCCCGATCGGGATCGCATTCGTCGTGCTCGCCGTCGTCCTGCAGCTCGTGAACGCGGACGTCTTCGCGAACTTCGCGCGACTCGGGGCGGCCACGGTGCTCGGTTGGTGGTTCCTCGCGTTCTTCGAGACCGTGACGTGGGTCGTGCTCGTCGCGGTGATCATCCCGTGGATCGACATCTACTCCGTGTGGCGCGGGCCGACGAAGCAGATCGTCGAGCACCACGAGCACGTCTTCTCGGTGCTCTCGTTCGCGTTCCCGGTTCCGGGTGAGCACGCCGCGGCGAACCTCGGCGTGCCCGACCTGCTGTTCTTCGCGCTTTTCCTCGGCGCCGCGTCGCGGTTCGGCCTGCGCGTGTTCGCGACGTGGGTCGGGCTCGTCGCCGGGCTCGGGCTGACGATCGCCGCCACGGTCTACTTCGACCTGAGCGGGCTGCCGGCGCTGCCGGGGATCACGCTCGGGTTCCTGGTGCCGAACGCGGACGTGCTGTGGCGCGAGCTTCGCTCAGCTCGCGCTGCGCTCCAGTAGCGCGGCACACTCCACGTGCGGCGTGTGCGGGAACATGTCGAGCGGCTGCGCACGCACGAGCCGGTAGCCGTAGTCGTCCGACAGACGCTTCACGTCGCTCGCGAGCGTGGTCGGGTTGCACGACACGTAGACGACGCGCGGCGCACCGACCTCCCCCAGCCGCCGGAGCGCCTTGCCGGCGAGGCCGGCGCGCGGCGGGTCGACGACGACGACGTCCGGATCGCCCGCGCGATCGCGTAGCTCCGCGAGCACCTCACCTACGTTGCCGGCGAAGAACGCGGCGTTCCCGACGGCGTTCAGCTCCTGGTTCTCGATCGCGCACGCGACCGACTCCTCCGAGATCTCGATCCCCCACACTGTCAGCGCCGACGCGGCCATCGACAGGCCGATCGTGCCGATCCCGCAGTAGAGGTCGTACACGGTCTCGCCGCCTTCGAGCGCTGCGAGGTCGCGCGCGATCGCGTAGAGCAGCTCCGCCATCTCGGTGTTCGTCTGTAGGAATGCGTTCGGCCGGACGCGGAAGCGAAGGCCGCCGATCTCCTCTTCGATCGCGTCCTCACCCCAGAGGAGATCGGTCGGCAGGTTCGTCACCTCGGCCGGTCCGCGGTTCACCGACCAGTGGATCGACTTCACCTCGGGGAACTCGGTCAGCACCTCGATCAGCCGCTCGCGGTCGAAGCGCTCGCCGCGTGCGGTGACGAGCTGCACGAGCGCCTGCCCGGTGTTGCGGCCCTCGCGGACGACGAGGTGGCGGAGGTAGCCCTCCTGCGTCGCCTGGTCGTACGCTGCGAGCTTCTCCTCGCGCGCCCACTCGCGCACCCGGTTCCGGATCGCGTTACCGAGGTCGGAGGTGAGCCAGCACTTCTTGATCTCGAGTACCTCGTCCCAGCGCCCAGCGCGGTGCAGGCCGAGCGTCGGCGCATCGTCATTCGTCGTGAACGAGTACTCCATCTTGTTGCGGTAGCCGAATTGCGACACCGCACCGATGATCGGCTCGAGCGGCGGGTCGCTCAGGCCGGCGAGCCGCTGGAGCGAGTCGGCCACCCACTGCTGCTTCGCCGCGAGCTGCGCGTCGTACGCGAGGTCCTGGAAACGGCAGCCGCCGCACGCCGGATAGTGCGCGCACGGCGCGGCGACGCGCTGCGGGCCGGCCGTGATCACTTGCGTCGCGATCGCCTCGGCGTGACGCCGCTGCACCTTGGTCACGCGAGCGCGAACGGTGTCTCCGGGCAGCCCGCTGCGGACGAAGACGACGAACCCGTCGAGCCGCGCGACGCCGTTCCCGCCGTAGGCGAGGGAATCGACGGTGAGCTCGAGCTCGTCGTCCCGCTTGACGGGGGCGGCCACGTGAGGAGGCTAGCCGTCGATCGCGAACCGCACGCGCATCGACGGCGCGAGCTGGCCCGCGAGCGGAAGGTCGTCGGCGAGGACGACGGCGATCACCGGGTACCCACCGGTCGTCGGATGGTCTTGCAGCAGCAGGATCGGCTGACCGGACGCCGGCACTTGCAGCGCACCCGTCACAAGCCCCTCTGACAGGAGCTCGTCGTGTCGTGCCCGCTCGAGCGGCTGCCCTTCGAGCCGGATGCCGACGCGGTTGGACGACGAGCTCACCCGCCAAGACGTCGAGACGAGCGCCTCGAGCGCCCGAGGGGTGAACCAATCGTCGCGCGGGCCGAGCCGAACCCGCAGGACGGGCTCGAGCGACGCTCCAACCGCGGGGACTGTCCCCGGGAGCCCCGGCTCGAATCCTGCCGCAACGCCGATCCGGAGCAGATCGCCTGTCCGAAGCGGCAACGGGCCGAGACCGGTCAGGAGGTCGGTCGATCGGCTGCCGAGCGTCGGCTCCACGTCGATCCCGCCTCGCACCGCGACGTACGTGCGCGCCCCGCCGACGCACCGTCCGACTTCGAGTACCTCGACGGTGCGCACTCGAGGTTCCGTTGCACCGGTCAGCGCGACGATCGTCGGGCGGTCGAAGCGCAGCACCGGCCCGTCCAGCGTCGCCTCGAGCGCTGCGACGCCGGATGGGTTCCCGACGAGCCGGTTGCCGAGCT
Organism: Gaiellaceae bacterium; assembly: GCA_035474195.1. GTDB lineage: Bacteria > Actinomycetota > Thermoleophilia > Gaiellales > Gaiellaceae > PALSA-600. The sequence continues at coordinate 14,405 of DATINO010000081.1, read as the reverse complement.
CGTACGCGTCGGGGTCTGCCGCTCCGGACGGCGGCACGCCGAGGTGCGCCAGGCCGGGTCGCCCACGGTCCTGCACGGTCGTGAGCAGGCCGGAACGGATCACCTCGATCGTCGTCATGCCGCCACGAAGCGCACGCGGTCCCCGGGCGCGAGCAGTGCCGGCGGCTCGCGCGCGGGATCGAACATCGCCGTCGCCGTCGACCCGAGCAGCCGCCAGCCGCCCGGCGAGTCGCGCGGATAGACACCCGAGTACGGCCCGGCGATCGCGACGGTGCCGCCGGGCACCTGGGTCCTCGGCTCCTCTCGGCGCGGGACGCGCAGCAGCTCGTCGCCGCCGATGAGGTACGCGAAGCCGGGCTGGAACCCGAGGAACGCGGCGACATGCTCCGCGCCGGTGTGCCGCGCCACCACCTCCTCTTGGGAGAGTCCCGTCAGCCGCGCGACTTCCTCGAGGTCGGGACCGTCGTAGGCGACCGGGATCTCGACCCGGCGGCCGGCTGGTTCCGGCTCGGGCATGAGCACGAGCTCACCGAGATCGGCCGGCTCGGCCGCCCACGTCACGAGCACCGTCGTGTGCCCGACCACGATGTCGACGAGATCCGGCCGTTCCGCGCGCAGCTGCCGCGCGAGCCGAACCGCGGTCGCATTGTCCGGCACCTCGATCAGCGAGCCGCGGTCGCCCGCCGGACGGATCTCGTAGCTCACGAGAACCGGCGCAGCGTGAACCCGGCCTCGACCAGGGCGGCACGGACCTGCGCCGCCGTGTCCGCCGCGCCCGGGCTGTCGCCGTGGACGCAGATCGAGCGCACCTCACCGGCGTGCGCGAGCGCCACCGCCTGCTCCGCAGCCTCGGTCGCGGCGAGGAGCGCACCCGACTGGTCGCGCGGCACGAGGGCGCCGTTCGCGTAGCCGCGGTCGGCGAATCCCTCGGCGAACGCCTCCATACCTCCCGCGTGCGCCCGCTCGAAGAGCTCCGACCCGGGCCACGTGAGCATCGCCACTCCGTAGTCGAACGTCGCGTCGACGATCGCGCGCGCGACGTCCGCGTCCGCGATCGCCCGCGTGTACAGGGCGCCGTGCGGTTTCACGTACGTGACGAAGGCACCTTCTTCGAGCGCGATCTCGACGAGTGTCGAGAGTTGCTCGGCGACGTCGTCGCGCAACGTGTCTGGGGGCACGTCGAGGGCGCGGCGCCCGAAGCCTTCGCGGTCGCGGTAGGAGGGGTGCGCGCCGACCGCCACGTCGCGACGCCCGGCGGCGAGGGCGCACACCATCCGCATCGTCTCGCGCGAGCCGGCGTGAAACCCGCACGCGACGTTCACGCTCGTGACGACGTCGAGCAGGCGTTCGTCGTCTGCGAACCCCTCCCCGACGTCGGCGTTCAGGTCGACGGCCACCCAGGGAGGCTAGCCCTGCGGCGCCCCGACGAGACCGAGCTGGAAGAGCGCCGACAGCCGATCCGGCACCCCCCAGTGCTCGACGATCCGGCCGTCTTCGACACGGAGCAGGTCGAAGACGTCGATCTCCATCGCGCGCCCGGTCGGTGCGTGCCCCATGAACGGGCCGTCGTGCGTGCCGCTGCCCTTCATGTGGAGCCAGACGAGACCGCCGTCGACGGCCAGGTGCTCGATCGCGAGCCGGAAGCCGGAGTACGCCCGGTGGAGGGACGCGATCACCGCCTTCACGCCCTCCGCGCCCGGTGCGTGATTCGGGCCGAACTCCTGGTGCTCGACCAGCGACGGCGCGATGACCTCGTCGCAGACGTCGAGGTTCGCGTCGTTGAACCCTTCGTCGATCAGGCGCCGGACAACCGCTTCTGCTGTCATTTCACGAATCTCCTTTCGATACAGTGATGCTTTATTGAATTGGGCGGTACAGTGACAGACATGACAGGCGATGTCAAACGGCCGTACCGGTCGCGGCGGCGCAGCGAGCAGGCCGCCGAGACGAAGGCTCGCGTGCTCGACGCCGCAGCCGAGGTCTTCCGCGAGCGCGGGTACGAGCGGGCGAGCATCGCGGCGATCGCGGAGGCAGCTGGGGTCGCGGACGAGACCGTCTACGGGCACTTCAAGAGCAAGCGGAACCTGCTCGGGGAGCTGATGCAGCGCGCCGTGCGCGGAAAGGACGCGCGTTCCGTCCCCGATCAGGCGGGGCCGCGCGCGATCGCGGTGGTGACGGATCAGCACCGCCAGCTGCAGCTCTTCGCCGCGGACATCGTCCGCCGGCTCGAGCGGGCCGCTCCGCTCGTCGCGGTCGTCGGAGCAGGCGCTCAGGGGGAGCCCGAGCTCGGACGGCTCCTGAAGCGGCTCCACGCCGACCGCTTGCAGAACCTCCGCGCCCTCGTCGACACGCTGCGCGCGAACGGGCCGCTTCGCACGTCGCCCGCCGCCGCCACGGAGACCGTCTGGGCGCTGACAAGCCCCGAGCTGTACGGACTCCTCACGGGCAGCGGCGGCTGGTCGCGCCGCCGCTACACGACCTGGCTGGCCGAGAGCCTCGAAGCGCTGCTGCTCGATCCTACGCCAGCACCGTGACGTAGACGGACCGCGTGCGCGGGCCGTCGAACTCGCAGAGGAAGATGCCCTGCCACGTGCCGAGCGCGAGCTCGCCGTCTCGGAGCGGCACGAGGACCTGCGGCCCCATGAGCGATGCACGGGGATGCGACGGCGCGTTCTCCTCCCCTTCCTCGATGTGCTTCCAACCCCACGCCTCGGGGACGAGCTTCTCGAGTGCCATCTCGAAATCCCGCGCCACCATCGGATCGGCGTGCTCGTTGATCGTCAGGCCGGCGGTCGTATGCGGGACATAGACGAGCACCGCCGACGCGCCGTTCGCGTCGCGAACGGCGTCGCGAACCTGGGCGGTGATGTCGAGGAGCTGCGTGTGACGCTCGGTAGCAATCCGTAGCTCGTGCACGAGGCCGTATCCTAGGGCGCGATGGCGGAAGCCCCGTACACCGCACGCGAGATCGACGGCATTCGGGAGCGCGGCGACGCGTTCAACCGCGACATGCTGCAGGAGTACTACGACCACTTCGCCGGGTTCAAGGAGACGCTCGACATCGAGCCGATCTACGAGGAGTACGCAGACCTCACGCAGCTCGAGACAGCGCAGCGGCTCGAGAAGGCGCCCACCGAGCTCTGGCGGTTCGCGTGCGAGGGCTTCCTCGGGAACTTGACCCGGTCGCACCAGGCGAAGGCGGCCGAGGTCGAAGCGACGATCGAGGCGAAGGTCGACGGCGAGACCTTCCCGTACCGGATGCTGCGCGTCGCGATGTCGAACGAGCCCGATCGCGGGAAGAGGCAGCGGCTCGACGAAGAGCGCATCCGCCTGCTCGACGAGCACCTGAACCCGCTCTACCTCGATGCGCTCCGCATCGACCGTGACGCGGTGCGCGAGCTCAATGCGCCCAACTACTACGAGCTCTACAAGCGCTTCGGCTTCAGGCTCGACGAGCTCGCGACCGAATGCCGCGCGGTGCTCGACGACACGGAGAAGCTGTGGGAGGACGAGGGCGACGCGCTGTTTCGCACGCGGCTCGGGTTCGGCCTCGGCGAAGCGAAGCCGTGGGACGTCGGCCGCCTCTTCCGCGCACCGGAGCTCGACGCGCAGTATCCGGCGGACAAGATGCTGCCTGCGCTCGAGGCGACGCTCACAGAGCTGGGCATCGACATCCGCTCGCAGTCGAATGTCCACCTGGATCTGGAGGTGCGGCCGAGCAAGTCGCCGCGTGCCTTCTGCGCGCCGATCGAGGTGCCGGGCAAGGTGATGCTCGTGATCCAGCCGATCGGCGGCAAGGACGACTGGGAGGCGCTCTTCCACGAGGCAGGCCACACCGAGCACTACGCCTGCACGAGCGACAGCCTCTCCATGGAGGGCAAGCGGCTCGGCGACAACGCGGTGACCGAAGGCTGGGCGATGCTGATGCAGCACCTCGTCACCGAGCCGGCCTGGCTCAGCCGCAGGCTCGACGTCCCGAACGTCGACGCGCTCGGCAAGGACGGCGCGGTCTCGCTGCTCTACTTCGTGCGCCGCTACTGCGCGAAGCTCCTCTACGAGATCGAGCTGTTCCAGGTCGAGGAGCCGACGACGGTGCGGAGCCGCTACGCGGAGCTCCTGTCCGATGCGCTGAAGATCCCGATCCACTCCGAGAGCTACCTCGACGACGTCGACGGCAGCTTCTACGTGATCGGCTACCTCCGCTCGTGGGCGTTCGAGGCGCAGCTCCGCGATTTCCTGCGCGAGGAGTACGGAAACGAATGGTTCGCGCGGCGCGAGGCGGGCGATCTGCTGCGCGAGCTCTGGTCGGTCGGCCAGGAACCGACCGCCGACGCGCTGCTGAAGGACGTCACCGGCGCCAAGCTCGAAATGGCCTCGGTGGGCGACCGGATCCGCGAACGACTTTAGAGTCGTCCCGTGACCCTGGTTCTGCTGCTCGCGGGCTTCGTGCTCGCGTCCGCTGCGGTGTGGCTGGCAGGCATCCGGCTCTCGAACGCGACCGACGTCCTGACGATGCGGCTCGGCCTCGGCGAAGCGGTCGGCGGGGCGATCCTGCTTGCGATCGCGACGAACCTGCCGGAGATCGCGATCGTCACCACAGCGGCGATCGGCCACGATCTCGGAATCGCGACCGGCAACATCCTGGGCGGGATCGCGATCCAGACCGTTGTCCTCGCAGTGCTCGATGCGTTCGGGAGTCCCGACGCGCCGCTGACGTACCGCGCCGCGTCGCTGCAACTCGTCGTCGAAGGCGGGCTCGTCGTCGCCTTGCTGGCGATCGTCGTCGACGGCACGCGGCTGCCACCGGGCGCGATCACCCTTCGGCTCACGGTGCCCGCCGTTCTGATCTTCGTGATCTGGGTCTGCGGGCTGTGGCTGCTCTCACGCGCGCAGAAAGGCCTGCCGTGGCACGAGCACGGCAACGCACCCGACGGCCAGGAGCACCCGCGCGGGCACCGGAAGAAGATGGTCGAGCGGAGCGGCCCGTCGACCCGTCGCGCGGCGATCACGTTCGGCGTCGCGGCGGCGGTCACGCTCGCGGGCGGCGTCGCGCTCGAGCGGCTGTCCGAGTCGATGTCGACGCGGATCGGCCTGTCCGGGGTGCTGTTCGGCGCGACGGTGCTCGCGGCGGCCACCTCGTTGCCGGAGGTCTCGACCGGACTGCAGTCGCTGAAGCTCGGGGATTGCCAGCTTGCCGTCTCGGACATCTTCGGTGGCAATGCCTTCCTTCCCGTGCTCTTCCTGCCGGCGACGCTGATCTCCGGCTCGGCCGTCCTCCCGCAGGCGCACGCGAGCGACGTCTACCTGACCGCGCTCGCGATCCTGCTCACCGTGGTCTACATGGGCGGGCTTCTCTTCCGGCCGAAGCGGCAATGGGGTCGCCTCGGGCCTGATTCACTCGCGGTTGTCGTGCTCTATGCCCTCGGTATCGTCGGTCTCGCCTTCGTGACGCAGTGACCGCGCTCGCGAACCTGTCCGACGACGCGGTGCTCGACCTCCTCGCGCGGTCCGACGAGTCGGCGCTCGCGGAGCTCTACGACCGTTACGGCGGCCCGGCCTACCGGCTCTCGCTGCGCATCGTCCGCGACGCGACACTCGCGCAGGACGCGGTGCAGGACGCGTTCCTCGCCGCATGGCGGACGGCGGCGGCGTTCGACGCGCGCCGCGGCTCGGTGTCGACGTGGCTGCTGACGCTCGTCCACCGGCGCGCGGTCGACGTCGTGCGGCGCGAGGACCGGCGCCGCGGGCTGCCGCTCGACGACGCGCCGGTGGCGTCAGGCGACGCGACCGACGAGACGGCCGAGACGCGCGAGCTCCGGCGCGACGTGCAAGCGGCGCTCGCGCAGCTGACGGAGCTCGAGCGCGAGGCGCTCGAGCTCGCCTACTACGGCGGGCTCTCGCAGTCGGAGATCGCCGAGAAGCTGGGCGTGCCCCTCGGCACGGTCAAGAGCAGGATGTTCGCCGGCCTCGCCCGACTGCGCGACACGCTGGGCGAGGCCGGTTTGAGCCCGTACCCTTAGGAGCCCGAGACCTCGATCGTCGGCTGCTCACCGTCGACCTCGATCTCGATTCGCTTGGGCTTCGGCTGCTCGGGCTTCGGAACGCGGATCTCGAGCACGCCGTGCTCGTACGTCGCCTTGATCTTGTCCTCCGAGATTCCCGGCGGAAGCCCGACGGTCCGGGAGAACGACCCGTATCGGCGCTCGAAGCGCTGGAAGCCCTCACCGCCGACCTTCTGCTCGCGGTCGCGGGTCGCCGACACCGTCAGCGCGCCGTCGTCGACCTCGATGGCGATCTTGTCCTTCGGGATGCCGGGCAGGTCGAACGCGTAGTGCAGGGCGTCGTCGCTCTCCCAGACATCCAGGGTAGGCACCCAGTCCTGCGTCTGTCGGCCGGAACCGTCGAACAGACCGTTCATCAGCCGGCTCAGCTCGGTGTGCATCGCCGCGGCCTCGCGCAGCGGATCCCAGCGAACCAGTGTCGTCATTGTTCATTCCTCCTACAACGCGATCTTACTACAGCAGCAGAATAAAACCTTAGTGCCTCGCTGTCAAGTCATGAATGTACCTAGGATCCATGCATGCTCCCGCTCTTCGACAACGTCCCGGTGCGGCGCTTCTCGATCGTCACCTATTCGCTGATCGCCGCCAACCTCGCGGTGTTCCTGTGGGAGCTCGGCTCCCGCGGCTCACGCGTCGACCACTACGCGTTCTACCCGTGCGCCGTCAGCGGCCCGTGCCGCGGGCCTGCGATCGACCATCTCGCCTGGCCGGAGGGCGCGTTCACCGGGATGTTCCTGCATGCGAGCTGGCTGCACGTGCTCGGGAACATGCTCTTCCTCTGGATCTTCGGGAACAACGTCGAGGATGCGATGGGCCGCGTGCGCTTCCTCGTCTTCTATCTCGCCGCCGGGTTCGCCGCGGCGCTCGCGCAAACGTGGGTCACGCTGCACTTCTCGGGTGTCGATGCGGCGAGCGTCCCGACGGTCGGCGCGAGCGGCGCCATCGCGGGCGTCCTCGGCGCGTACTTCGTGCTCCTCCCCCACGCCCGCGTCGTCACGCTGCTCTTCGGCTTCTTGCCCGTCCCGATCTCGGCGACGTTCTTCCTCGGCTTCTGGTTCGTCTTCCAGCTGTGGCAGGGCGGGTTCTCGCTCACGCAGCCGGATGCGAGCGGCGGCGTCGCGTTCGCCGCGCACGTCGGTGGGTTCCTGTTCGGGGTCGTCGCCGTCAAGGCGTTCCAGGTGCGGGCGCCGTTGCGGCCGCGCTGGTGACGTTCGACGACCACGTCCGTGAAGCCTTGGACGGGCTACCGCCGCAGCTCGCGCGGGCGCTCGAGAACGTTGCGGTGGTGGTCGAGGAGCAGGATCCGGAGGATCCGGACCTCTTCGGGCTCTGGCAGTCCCACGAGTTCATGCCGGACAAGATCACGATCTTCCGGCGCCCGCTCGTCCGCGCGTTTCCCGACCCGGAGAAGCTGGTAGAGGAGATCCGGATCACCGTTCTCCACGAGCTCGCCCACTACTTCGGAATCGACGAGGAGCGCCTGGACGAGCTCGGATATTCGTAGGAATACGGGCACGACCTCCCGCGTTTTCATGGGCATGCGTACGTTGACGGACATCAAGGAGGAGATCGACGAGGTCTCCGACCGCCGGCTCCGCGTCATGCGGAGGCTGGCGGAGGGATACGACGCCTCCTTGGCCGCCGAGCACCAGAAGCTCGAAGAGCACGTTGCGCAGCTCTGGGAAGAGCAGCGCAACGCCCGGGCAATGCTGCGCTTCGGCGACCGGGACGTGATCATCCAGAGAGCCCGGCAGGAAGAGCGGCTCTCACGCGCGGCGTAACGCCGCACTAGGCCTTTGGCCCGCCGGGCGAGAGCCCGGCGGGCAACAGAGCTAGACTGCGCCCGCTTGGGGCGTTAGCTCAGCTGGGAGAGCGTCGGCTTTGCAAGCCGAAGGTCACCGGTTCGATCCCGGTACGCTCCACCTTACGAGGTATTGCGCGAACCGCCGCCGGAATCCTGTAGGTGGGGATGATCCGGCGGCGGTTGTGCACTTGGATGTCTTTGACGAGTAGCCGCAGTAGCTCTTTGGCCTGTTCGGGGCTTTCGTTGGCGATGATCTGTTCGAGTTGGTCGGCGAGGCCTGCGACGGCGGCCGTGTCGGGCGGTGTGTTGGCTTGTGTGCTGAGCTGGTGGGTGAGGTCGGCTTCCTGGTCGCGGAGGGTTTCGAGCGGGCGCGGTGGCCACGGACGCGTTCCTGGCAGAGCTCGGCCGAGAGCTGGCCGGTCTCGAAGGCTTCGAAGTAGCGTTCTAGCTTGGCTTCCAGCCGGGTGATCTCGGCGCGAGCTGAGGAGAGTTGCTCTTCGAGCCGCGGCCGTTCGGTTTCGGTGTGGCGGGCGACGTCGGCGAGCGCTTTCTCGATCAGGTGGCCGTCGCGGTAGAGGTCGGAGAGTTGGGTGAGGACGGCGGCTTCGAGCCGGTCCTTGGGGAGCCGGTCGCCGTTGCATTTCGAGGTGCCGTACTTGTAGCGGGTGGAGCAGGCGTAGTAGGTGTAGCGGCCGTTTCGTCCGTGGGCACTGGTGCCGACGTAGGCGCGGCCGCAGTGGTGGCAGCGGATGAGGCCGGAGAGGAGGAAGTCGGTCGGGTTGCCGCGGCGGAGGGAGGCGTCTTGGCCGCGGCGGCGGAGGATCTCCTGCGCCTGCTCGAACGTTTCGGTGTCGACGAGGGGGTCGTGTAGGCCGGGATGGGTTTCGCCGTTCCAGCGGACGAGGCCTTGGTAGGCGGGGTTGGCGAGGATCAGTTGCAGCGCGTTGGGTGACCAGCCTTGCTTGCGCGGTGGCGGTGCCCCTTCGGCGTCGAGGGTGCGGGCGATGGCGGTGGTGCCGAGTTTGCCTTCGGCGTAGAGGTGGAAGATGCGCCGCACGACGGGCGCCTTGACCGGGTCGGGAATCAGGAGCTTCGTCTCTTTGTCGCGTGTGTAGCCGTAGGGGGCGCGGTCGCTCATCCATTTGCCTTCGCGGACGCGGCGTTCGAGGCCGGCGGTGACGCGGTCAACGATCGTTGCGTGCTCGAACTCGGCGAAGACGCCGAGCATCTGGAGCATCATCCGCCCGGCCGGGGAGCCGGTGTCGAACGGTTCGGTCGCGGACTTGAGCACGATGTTGAGTTGGTCGAGTTCTTCGCAGAGCCCCGGCGAGCTGACGGACTTTCCGGGAGAGGCGGTCAACTCGGTAGACGAGCAGCAGGTCGAACCGTTTCTGGCGCGCGAGGTCGAGGGCCTGCTGGAGGCCGGGGCGGACGAGGCTGGTGCCGCTCGCTTGGTCTTCGAACGCATCGACGATGCGCCAGTCCTCCATCGCCTCGCAATACCGTTCAAGGCGTTCCCGCTGCGTTGTCAGCGAGGTTGGCTGGTGGTCTTCGTCGGTCGAGATCCGCTGGTACAGGCAGACCCGCATCACAGGCCGAACACCTCCTCCTCGTCGCCTTCGTGGCTGTGCATGGAGCCATCGATCCCGGCGGATGTCAAGTCGACGCCGAGGGCGGCGTACTCGACCTCCGGCTCGCGGCCGGGATCCCACGGCGCGAGGTCGCTGCTGCTGCAGAAGGGGCAGCGGGCGGCGGGCCGGCGGACCGGGGTTCCGTAGTGGTCGCGCTCGGGTTTGGCGGACGGGTAGGCGATCTCGTTGCAGCAGCCGCAGATCCGCAGCCGCTCGCGATCGACGAGCGGGAACGCTGCCGTGCGGCCGTGCGCGATCCGGGCGGTGAGGCCGAGCTGATGCTTACGGTCGCGCGCATCCTGGTCGCGCCGGGTGAGGTAGGCGACCCGCAGCCGCTCCTGCTCCTGTCGTGACTCGTGGTCACGCTGCGCGTAGCCTTCGAGCGCTGCCCAGCTGGTGGGGCTGAGTAGCTCGCCCTTGTTGAGGTCATTGCGGTGGCTGCGCAGCAGCGGCCCGACGCCGTAGCGGCGGGCGAGTTCGTCCAGTCGTGTGCGCTGCCGGCGCCGGTAGACGTCGACGAGCAGCTCGACCGCCTGCGTCTCCGACCACGTTGGCGGCACGGGTGCGGGTGCGGGCTTCGCGTCGAGCAGATCGTCGTCGAGCTGGCGCACGATCGCAGCGAACGCGTCCTGCTCGAGCTCGGTCATCGGTTCGCCCGCGGCGAGCAGCAGTCCGAGCGCCGCCGCCCCAGGCGAACCGAACTGCGAGAGATGACCGCCGAGGCGAACCGTGTGCTCCTGCAGATGCGCCCGCAGCGCCGCCGCGTCGGCGCGCAGGCGTGCGCGCTCGGCCTCGCGTGCACGCTGCTTCGCTTCCTCCTTCGCACGCGTTGCGTCGTAGGCGGCGCGTGCCTTGTTCAGACAGTCGACGAGGCTGAGGCCGCCGCCGGCGGGCGCGAGGCCGTCCCAGTAGGCCTCGACCAGCGCCCGCTCGGGCTCGCGAGCATGCGCACACGACGTCGCCGCGAACCAGTCGAAGAAGCCGCGTCGACGGCCGTAGTAGCTTCCACGGCCCTGCTTCTCGAGCAGCCCGCTCAGCAGCTTCAGGAAGGCGAGCACGCGTCTCTCGGTGGCGGTGAGGAAGAGCAGGCACGGACAGAACGGGTGCCGCTCCGCCCAGGCAGCCTCGGCCGCGTAGCCGGCGTAGCCGGCAGCTTTCGTCTTCAGGCGGGCGTGGCTCATGGTGCCCAGGTCAAGCTCGACGAACCCGAGCAGCCCACGGCCATCCTCGTCACGGAGATGGATGAGCGCGTCAGGGGCGAGCGCCCGCTCGTGCCCGTCCGCCCGGAACGCTTCCCGGCCCGCACCCTCACGTTTGAACTGCTGCAGGTGCAGACCGACGGTCGGCGCCTGCACCTTCAGCAGCACGTACAGCTCCGACAGGCGTTCGGCGTGCTGGAGGAACTGCGGGTTGGGCTCTGACCGCTCGCCACCACGGGGAACCGGCTCCGCGCGCACGAACGCATCCGAGGCACGAGTCGGCCAATAGTGGAACGGCGCAGAGCCCTTCTCCCGATAGGGACGGCTGCGACCGACCAGACCGAACCTGGCAAGCCGTTCACTGCGGTAGCGAAGCGTCCTCGGAGGTGTCTCCGGAAGGAGGCGCTCGAGCTGGGTTTGCGTCAGCACGCGCTGCTCAGAGAGCAGCGCGAGCAGACGCCGGTCCGTATCAGTCAGGGATGCGAGCGCGGCCACGCGCGAGCGATTGTCGATCAGGATCGAACCTCCATATACAGTCGGGCGCCCCGCGCACAGCCACATACCGCGTCACTGCGCGCGATCCAGCGCATCTCGTCTTGCCAGTCAGAAGCGGACCGACTGGCAAGAACAAGCACGGCGATCACGCCGCCCTCCGCAGCCGCATCGGTCCGCGCCGAGCGCGAGCCGCCGCAGCAAACAGCACCGCCAGCAGCTCAACCGCCCGAGCTTCCTGAGCAGCAGTGAGCAGCTCGACCCTGACCGGGCCGAGCCTGATCTCACCGTCATCGATTGTCTTCGCGGATTGTCTTCGCGCGCAGCGACACCACGTTTCCGTCGCTGCGCAGCGCGTCGTGATCTTCCATCGGTTGTCGACGCGCCAGCAGAGGAGCCAAAATCAACGCCGCGCCCGCCGAGACGGATACTCCTGGCGGGCAGACAAAATCCTTCTACATAGATAGGCCCTTTTCGACCCCGAAAATTGACAGGCCGCCGCGAAGACTTACGAAACTCTTACAGCCGTCCGCGTCTGGTCAGCGCGGTGTCAGTGATCGGTCAGCGACGGGTCAGTCGCGTGTCAGTGCTCGCGTTCGGAGGGAAGATCGGCTTCCGTTTATTGCATCGAGCGCTGCGATCCCGAGCGGTCGGCGATGGGTCAGTCGCCGCTCAGGTGGGAGTTGGGAGGATCTTGTTTCGGCGTCTTCTCGAGTCTCAGCAGGGAGTTGGCGGACGCGCACTCCCTCGAGCGTCGCTTCGCATCACAATAGTCCGAGTGGCACGGAGCGCCGATCACAGGCACATCCGCCCCGGCTTCGGAGCACGCTTGCGCCACGCGCGCGGCGAAATGACGATGCACGAACTCGGCACCGCCGCCGGGATCTCAGCGGCGTACATCTTGCGAATCGTCGTGCTCATGGGCCGACTCGCCGGTCGCGAGCCAGCTGCGGTTGACGTGTGGGTGATCGGCGACGCGGTAGATCAGCTGGAGTGATGGGATCCGCTCGTCCTTCTCCTCTCCCCAGGACAGCATCCCGGAGTCGAGGTCCCCGCGAAACCCGGTCCGGCTCAGTCCGACATTAACCTCATGCGAGACTTCATGGCGCAGGAGCGTTGTCAACGTAGGACAACCGCGGAGACGATCCCAGCAGCCACCTGGAGCGCCAGGGTCAAATCGTTGATGGCCGCGACCTTCATGAGGCGCCGCACCGGCGAATCAAACGCCCGCCCGTTTCGGCGGTAGCGGCGGCGCGCTAGCTGAACGAGCCAAGTTCTCCACGCGGCATCGAGCCCGCCAACGAGGCAAAACGCTGTGGCGAAGTACAAGACTCTCGTGACCGCCCCTTCCGCCTCTCGTTGTCCGACATAGGCGGCAAGCGCAATCGCTCCGATGCAGAACAGCCCCAGAACAGGCATCAGGAGGAACCAAGCCACTGCAACTGCGTACTCGTAGACGAACCACACCTCTGGGTCCGGCAACGCAAGCTCTGCGGCGTTCAGGAGCTCTCGCGGATTCGGAGCACGCGCTACGCGACTGAGGGTGATCGCAAGGCGCAGATTGACGCACCCCGTGAGGCGGTTTAGCAACTAGCAACTCTCAACATCGCGCGATCGGTCACCGATGCTTGTTCTCGCGGAGTCTCGGGTTGAAGCGAGGGTCGGCTGCGACCGCAGTCACGGCAGCGGCTACAGCTGCTTTCAGCTGCGCTTCGCGGAATCCCTTCGCCCCGCTCCGGGCCGCGGCCTGCTCTTCCACCAGTCGAGCGAGTGTGTCCCGCTCAGCCTCGGTGAGCGGCGGCGCAGACGACAGCGGGGAGACTTGCGCCTCGCGACCAAGCTGCGCGAGTCGCGCCGAGCCGCGAGCGACGCGTGCATCTGCGAACACCTTGCCGATCTTTCCGGCTGCTCCGAGGGGGCCCGTGATGGCCGAAGCGTAGTCCAGAGCCGCCTCGGCGTATTTACCATGACGCCGTGCCTTGTCCCCTGCTTCGCGGCTTGCCTCGGCCGCGATCGCAATGAACGCGAGATCCAAACCCGGCGGAGACACGAGCGCGAGGATCGATGCCGCGGCTGCGACATCGGCGGGGTGAGCTTTGAGCTCACGCACCACGACCTTTCCATAACGAGTTGCGATGCGCACGTCGCGGGCGTCATGACGTGCGACGCTCTCTGCCGTGTCCGCAGCTACGTGACCCGCTGTCTTGACGATGTGCTCGACCGCACCAAGATCTCGCTTGAGCTCCTTGATACCTCCCCCGTGCCCGTAGTTCTTTCCCTTGGCGTCTTGGGGGGATGCTGGTAGCGGCCCCTTCGGTTTCGGCGCTTTCATCATCGCTTGGTCGATCTGGTATTCGGTCCAGTTCGGGTGCCATTTCTTGATCTGGTCGTGGACCTGGTGGCCGTTCCACCCTTCGGCGAACATGCGCTTGATCGCGTCGGCCAGGGTTTCGCCTTTCGGCGCCGTGACGGGTTGGCTTGCGGCGGGCTTCTTCGCCTCGGGCTGCGTCTTGTTCTTGTTCTTCCCGCCCTCGGGCTTTTTGCCGCTGTTGGAGTTTGAGGGTTGGTTCTCCGGCGAGCTGCCGCCGTTCGGGGGAGGGGAAGAGTTGCCCTTCGTGGGCGGAGGGACGGGGCCGCCGCCGTCGTCGAGCTTGGCTAATGCCATCTCTTCATCGTCCGTGTCGGGAAGCCCAGATCGCTCGCCTGATCTGAGGGACGATCGATCCCATCACTACGGCCGCGTGTACTCGTAGCTTAGGGTGATGATCCCTTGGTGCATTGTGTTTCCTGTGTTGGCTACTTCGTAGTCGCCGTAGCTGATCGTGCCGGTGACTGATTGTCCGCCGCTTGGCGCGGCGAACGGGCTCTTGCAGTCGTTGCCGCTTTGTGTGCCAGCGGAAGGCAGGGCACTGGTCGCCGGGTTCGCCGCTCCGACGTTCTGTGACGCGCCTCCGATCCGTAGTCGGTAGATGTGCGCGGTTGTCGGCGGGCCTCCGGCCTCGAGGTTGTTCGCCTCGACTTGGAACTTCAGCGTGTATCCGGCACCGATAAGGGATGCCTGTGGGCCTCCCGCTGCCGGGTCTGTCCGAAACTTTGTGTAAGCGGTGTGGTCTGAGCGCTGTCGGCTGAGGGTCGGCGGCAGGAGGGAGCACACGCTGATGACACAGCAAGATCGTAGTGAGGGGACCGGCGAGGGTCTGCGTGGTGAGCTTGTGCC
>DATINO010000080.1:0-77050 GCA_035474195.1 Gaiellaceae bacterium | reverse complement strand
CTGCTTCTTGCCGCGTGAGGTAGGCGTCGAGCGCCGCCGTGCGCAGGTCGTTCGACGACTGATCGGTCATCGCTCGAGGACGCTTCCGAGCTCGCCGGAAACGAGGACGCAGACCGCGCAGTTGCCGAGTTGCACGACGAGCTGCCCATCGCTCTGCCAATAGCCGCGCTCGAACTCATCCGGCCTGACCACGAATCCACTCTGCCGCGAGCCGACGTGAAAGAACAGCGTCTCGACCTTCGCATCGTCGCCGCGCAACAACACGTCCTGCAGCCGCCCGTCCAGCTCGCCTCGGTCGAGCCGGCCCGACGGCACGCCGGCGATGTACGGCAAACCGTCCGCGCCCGAGAACAGGACCAAGACCTGCCGGCCGACCAACCCCAGCAGCGCCTCCAGCGTCTGTTCATAGCCGAGCTCCGACGTTCCCTCCGGCAGACCGCCCCCGGAGAAACGCTTCACTCGGCTTCGGCTTCTGCTTCTGCCGTCCCCGGGTCGGGATCGCTCGCGGGCTCGTCAGCCCGGCGACGTTGATCGGCGCGCGCATCCTTCTTCGCCTGCTTCATCTCGCGCTTCTCCCGCATCGCCTGCTCGCGCGCCCGCTTGAGAACCGACTGCGGGCTCCGCCTCGCCATCTAGCGACGCCCCCGCAGCCGCGCACGCCGCTCCGCCATCAGCGGGACCAGCGTCACGCTCACCGCGCGCGCACCATCCTCTTCACCCGGGAGGCGTTCGAAGCTCACCCGTGTGCCCCGGCAGCGATCGCCGAGCATCGTGCCCGGCGCGAAGCCTCCATCATCGACCCGCAAGCGCTCACCCTCATCCGTCTGGATGAAGCCGTGCCGCTTAGCCGGGTTGAACCAGATCATCGTCCCTTCCATCTACGCTCCCTTCAACGCCAGGCCCGCGAGAGCACCGGCTCTCGCGGGACACTGAAGCGACCTAGACGGCGACGACGCTCTTCGCCTCGGGACCCTTTGCCCCATCGACCGCCTCGAACTGAACTTCCGCGCCCTCAGCGAGCGACTTGAAGCCATCTCCTGCGATCGACGAATGGTGGACGAACACATCCTTGCCACCATCGGCCGGGGCGATGAAGCCATACCCCTTCGCATCGTTGAACCACTTGACGGTTCCAGTTGCCATACAAAACACCTCCTCCACCACGAAAGAACGGGCAGAGGAAGCGCACAACGCGCAACCGGTACTCGCTCAACTAGTGCCGAGAACGGTAGCACGCCCTGGATTCGGGCTCCCGTGTCGTGCGATGCGGTCGACGAGGGCGGCTGCAGCCGAGAGACCCGCCGCGATCCGGTCGTGGCCGGGCTGGCCCAAGACGACGCCCGTGATCGTCGTCCGCTCACCGCCGATCCGGCGAACGGCTCGGAACGCGAAGCAGCCGCCGGCGGCATCGTCCGAGCCGGTCTTGACGCCGACGAACCCGTCGTGCCCGAGCAGCCTGTCGGTGTTGTGCACGACGCCCGCGACCGGCATCACGGCGGTCGGAGTCGCGACGATGCTCGCGAACACCGGCAGGCGCATGGCCGCGTCGACGATGCGCACCTGATCGGCGGCGGTCGACACGGTGAGGTCGTCGTAGCCGCTCGGATCCGTGTAGCGCGTATGACCCATGCCGAGCGACCGGGCGATGCCATTCATCCGCACGACGAATTGACCCTCCGAGCCCGCGTCCCAGCGCGCGAGGACCGCGGCGATGTTGTTCGCGGAAGGCAGCAAGAGCGCCTGCAGCGCCTGGAGCTCGGTGAGTTGCTCGTCGGCCGCGATCGACACGACCGACTCCTCCTGCCCGCGGCGGCGGTCGGTGTCGGCGACATCGGCGTCGGTGAGCGTGATCGTCGGGCCGTCCTCGCCGATCCGCAGCGGGTGGTCCTGCAGCACGAGGTAGGCCGTCATCACCTTCGCGAGGCTGGCGATCGGTACCGCGCGCTGGTTCGGGCTGGCCTCGACATGCGACTGCCCTGTTCGGCTGAATGCGGACTGGCCCGCCGCCGGCCACACCGTGCCGGGAAGCTGCTCGACCGGCGCAACCGACGACGGGGAGGACGCGCGCAGCTGGTGCACGCCGACGGCGGTCGCCCCGATCACCGACAGGAGACAGGCCACACGGAGCTTGCGAATCCGGATGCGGCGGCGCGCGCGGGCGTGCGTGCGGTAGGTCACGCCTCGATCCAAGAAAACGATGTGTTGCGACCACGTCTCCGGAAATCGATACGCGGACGAGACACGCCGGCTCTAGCATCGGAGCATGCGTGTGTTGATCGTCGAGGACGAGCCGTACATGGCAGAAGCGATCCGCGACGGCCTGCGGCTCGCAGCGATCGCGGCGGACATCGCCGGCGACGGCGATACCGCTCTGGATCTGATGAGCTACAACGCCTACGACATCGCCGTCCTCGACCGAGACATCCCCGGCCCGTCCGGCGACGAGATCGCGAAACGCATCGTCGACTCGGAGAGCGGAATGCCGATCCTCATGCTCACCGCTGCCGACCGTCTCGACGACAAGGCAACGGGGTTCGAGCTCGGTGCGGACGACTATCTCACGAAGCCGTTCGAGCTACGAGAGCTGGTGCTTCGCCTGAGGGCGCTCGACCGCAGGCGGGCTCATACCAGGCCGCCCGTGCGAGAGATCGCCGGCCTGCGGCTCGATCCGTTCCGCCGCGAGGTGTACCGCGACGACCGCTACGTGGCGCTCACGAGGAAGCAGTTCGCGGTGCTCGAGGTCCTCGTCGCCGCCGAGGGCGGCGTCGTCAGCGCCGAAGATCTCCTCGCGCGAGCGTGGGACGAGAACGCCGACCCGTTCACCAACGCCGTCCGCATCACTGTCTCGGGCCTGCGCAAGCGCCTCGGCGAGCCCTGGATCATCGTCACCGTTCCCGGCGTCGGCTACCGCATCGGCAATGCAGGAGACAAGCGTGGATAGACGCCCCGGGTTGAGCGTTCGCCTCAAGCTCACCCTCAGCTACGCAGGGTTCCTGATGCTCGCGGGCACCGTGCTGCTCTTCGTCGGGTACGTGACGCTTTCGCGCGGTGTGCATCCGGGTGTGATCTTCATGGTGCGCAGCCACTCCGACCTCCTGCGCGACTTCGCGCCGATCGCCGCAGTCGTGATGGGGTTCCTGCTGGTGTTCGGTCTCGTGGGTGGCTGGCTCCTTGCCGGACGCATGCTCGCTCCCCTGACTCGCATCACCGATGCGACGCGCGTGGCTGCGAGCGGGTCGCTCTCCCACCGGATCGACCTGGAAGGGCGTCAGGACGAGTTCCGTGAGCTCGCCGACAGCTTCGACACGATGCTCGCGCGGCTCGAAGCGCACGTCGCCGAACAACAGAGATTTGCGGCGAACGCCTCGCACGAGCTGCGCACTCCGCTCGCGATCACCCAGACCCTGCTCGACGTGGCGCGCAACGATCCGGACCGCGACACGGACGAGCTCGTCGATCGACTCCACGCCGTCAACGCGCGGGCGATCGAGCTCACCGAGGCATTGCTCCTGCTTAGCCGCGCCGACCAACGGTCATTCATCCGCGAGCACGTCGACCTCTCCCTCATCGCCGAAGAGACCGCCGAGACGCTGCTCCCGCTCGCGGAACGACGCGGCCTCACGATCGAGACCGCCGGCGAGACGACGCCCACCATCGGGTCACATGCGCTCTTGCGGCAGCTGAGCACGAATCTCGTGCACAACGCGATCGTCCACAACCTGCCCGAACAAGGCAGCGTCTGGGTCACGACAAACGTTCGCCCCAAGAACGCGCTGCTCACCGTCGAGAACACCGGCGAGCAGCTGACACCCCAAGTCGTCGCCAGGCTGGCGGAGCCGTTCCTTCGCGGCACCGAGCGCATCCGCGCCGATCAACCGGGCGTCGGCCTCGGGCTGGCGATCGTCAAGAGCATCACGCAGGCGCACGACGGGCGCCTGACGCTCACCCCCCGCCCTGCCGGTGGGCTCCGCGTCACGGTGCAGCTACCGAGCGGGTAGCCGACCCCCGAACGCCGGGGTTCCCCACCGCAGCGGAGCGCCTCCTTTGGCACGTTGCAACCGCATGCCGGTCGGCTATCTGATCACGACGGGAGGCATCGCGGCCGCCGCGCTGTCGGCCGTGGCCCGACACCGGCCGCGCCGGGCGAGCCCATTCCGCGTGAGCTACCTCTTCGGCCTGTGGCTCAACTGGCCGCTCATCGCCTTCCTGCTCCTCGCCGCCTCGACCGCCCTCGCGATCGCCCAGAGCGGGATCGACTCGGTGGGGGTCTGGATCGGGCTCGGTCTTGCGCTCGTGGCGTCGGCCGCGCTGGTCGTGCTCGGCCGGCGGGCGCACGCAACAGGCCCGGTGCTCGAGCGCGCGTTGGACGACGGGCTCGGCGCCGACTGGCGCGACGGTGTCGAGGCCTCACTCTCCACGCGACTGTCCCGGCGCCCGTCGCTCACACGCATCGTCTTGACGCCCTTCTGGCCAGGGCGCCGCGGCGTCGAGCGGATCGCGAACGTCCGCTACGGCCCCGCGCGCCGCTCGAACCTTCTCGACGTGTATCGCGAACGCTCAGGTCGATCGGACGCTCCCGTGCTCGTCCACTTCCATCCGCTGTTCGGCAGCAAGCGCGTGGGGACGCGACACCTGTTCCATCGGCTCGCCGCCCGCGGCTGGGTGTGCGTCGCCGCGAACTATCGCCGCAGTTCCGATCACGACGTTGCGAACGTGGTCGCGTGGGTGCGTGAACACGGCTCCGAGCATGGCGCTGATCCGGCCACGATCTTCCTCGCAGGAAGCTCGCTCGGAGCTCATCTCGCGTCACAAGCTGCGTTCGCGGACACCGCGGTCGCCGGCGTCATCTGCCTCTACGGCTACTACGGAGGGGCGGCTCGAACCGCGACGCCGCACGCGCCACCATGCTTCGTCGTGCACGGCGACCAGGACTCACTCGTCCCTGTCGACGATGCACGCGGCTTCGTCGAGCAGTTGCGGGCGACCTCGTCGAACGCCGTCGTCTACGCCGAGTTGCCGGGAGCGCAGCACGGGTTCGACCTCTTCCGTTCGCGCCGCTTCGACACGGTGGTCGATGGGATCGAGGCATTCACGAGCTACGTGCGGCACGACCGCGACATCGCTAGTCGCTGACTGCCGGAAGCGTCGGCTGGTCGGTGGGATACACGCCGACCGCGAAGCCGTACATCGTCGATCCCGACCGCGGCAGCCGGTCGAACTCCGCCACCAGCTCCGCCATCCGCTCCCAGAACTCGCCCGCCTGCTCCTCGGAGATGCGGGCGTGGCGGATGAAGCCCCACAGCTTGCCGTCGTGGAAGGCGCCGACAGACTCGCGAGCGGCGACCTCGAAGTCGTTGAAGTCACGCGGCAGCTCGTCGCCGTCCGAGTCTCGCTCGACCGACACGTAGAACAACCGCGCGGTGCGGCCGTAGAACCGCTCCTCGATCGCCCGCACGCGCCGCGTCCGCACCACCTGGACGAGACCGGCGTCCGCGAGCACCTTCACGTGATGCGCGACGGTGCTCTTCGGCCGCTCGAGCGCGGCCGCGAGCTCGCTCACCGTGGCCGCGCGCTCGTGCAGGAGGTGCAGGACGGTCGTGCGGAGCGGATGGCTGAGCGCCTTCACCTGCGCCGGCGAGGTCAGCGCGATCCGGTCGGCCAGGTCGTAGTCCGGAGGCACCGAGTCGACGGCCATGCCCGGAATAGACTAACATCCCAGAATGTTCCAACTCAGTGGATCAATCGCAGAGGAGGGCAGGGGATGAGCGAGGTCGTGCTGTTCCACCACGTGCAGGGGCTGACGGACGGGGTCCGCACGTTCGCCGACCAACTGCGGCAGGCCGGTCACACCGTGCACACGCCGGACGTGTTCGACGGACGCACCTTCGCGACGCTCGAAGAGGGTATGGCCTTCGCGCGAGAGACCGGATTCGGCGCGCTGGGCGAGCGCGGCGTCGCCGCGGGCGCGGCGTTTCCCGCGAACGTCGTCTACGCGGGGATCTCCTTCGGCGTGATGGCCGCGCAGCAACTCGCGCAGACGCGGCCCGGGGCCGGCGGGGCGCTGTTCATCTCCGCGTGCCTCCCGTTCTCCGAGTTCGGAGACGCGTGGCCGGCGGGCGTTCCCGTCCAGGTGCACGGCAAGGAGGCCGACGAGTTCTTCGACGAGGACCTCGATGCTGCGCGCGCGCTCGTCGCCTCGACCGGCGACGCCGAGCTCTTCCTCTATCCCGGCGAGGAGCATCTCTTCACCGACGCATCACTCCCCGCGTACGACGCCGATGCGACCGCGATCCTCGTCGAGCGTGTGCTGTCATTTCTCGGACGCACATGACGTACACGGTCAAGGCTCTGGACGAGAGCACCTGGGACGCGTTCGCCGCGCTCGTCGAAGCGAACAACGGCGTGTTCGGCGGGTGCTGGTGCATCGGCTTTCACGAGGAGGGACCGGACAGAAACGACGGGGCGATCAACCGGCAGCGGAAGCTCGAGCGGGTGAAGAACGGCACAACGCACGCCGCACTCGTGTTCGACGGAGACCACTGCCTCGGCTGGTGTCAGTTCGGACCGCCGGCCGAGTTGCCGCGCATCAAGAGCCGCGCGCAGTACGAGAAAGGTCAACCGGCTCCGGCCGACTGGCGGATCGCGTGCAACTTCGTCGGCAAGGGACACCGCCGCAAGGGAGTCGCGACCGCCGGCCTCGCCGGCGCGCTCGACCTGATCGCGGCGCTCGGCGGAGGGATGGTCGAGGGCTTCCCGGAAGCCGCCGACGCGGTGCCGGCCGGCTTCCTCTTCAACGGCGCGCTGTCGACCTACGAGCAGCTCGGCTTCGTCCGCGACCGCAAGATCGGGAAGCACCGCTGGGTCGTCACGAAGGTGGTCGGAGCAGCCCGGCGCTGAGCGCTACTGCGCTCCCACCTCATACTCGCGGCCGTCGAGGAACACGAGCGCGGATGCGGACGGCTCGCCGCCCAGCGCTGCGCGGACCGCGTTCAGCACACGCACGAGCTTATCCCCGAGGACGCCGTCGACCGTGGCGTCCCAGTGCCCGTCGAGCCGCTGGAGATCGAATCCCGCCAGGTCGCCGAGCTCCTTCTCGAGTGCGGCGGCGTGCCGCTCCTCGCTCAGCCGAACGCGTAACGATGTGTCCGTCATCAAGTGCTCTCTTTGCCCGAGGAATCTGCTAATCTGACACCGACGATCACAAAGAGGTCTAGTAAAGCATTCGTCTGATCGTTGTTGATGGATAGTAGCTAATGGCAGATCAACAGTCAAGTGAGGACACGGCCCGCGGGTGGCAGTTCGTAACGAACCACACGCAGGTGCTGCTCGCGATCGCCCGCGATCCCGAAGTGCGGCTCCGCGACATCGCAGACGACCTCGGGATCACCGTCGGATCGGCGCAGCGGATCATCACCGACCTCGTCGAGGCCGGTTTCGTCACGCGCGAGCGCCACGGGCGGCGCAATCGCTACGTGATCGATCGCGGGTCGGAGATGCTTCGCCACGAAGCCCAGAACGGCCAGCAGATCGGCGGCTTGCTCGATCTCCTTCAACTCGACGACCCATCCGCCTGACGGACTGTCGATTTCCCTCCGGCTCGTTCGTCGTGTGTCGACAACGAGAAGGAGGAAGACATGGCCCACCCGGTCGTTCATGCGGAGATCAGGTCGACCGATCCGGACGCGACGCGCGCGTTCTTCGCCGGCCTGTTCGGCTGGAGCTACTCGGACGGCGCCTATCCCGGGTACACGTTCGTCGATCCCGCCTACGAGGGCGCATTGCCGACGGCGATCAGCCCGCTGCAGGGCGACGCCGACGCGGTGCTGTTCTTCGTCGGCGTCTCGGACGTCTCGGCCGCGCTCGCGAAAGCGGAGGAGCTCGGCGGCAGCATCATCCAGCCGGCGCAAGAGGTTCCCGGCGTCACGTTCGGCGTGCTCGCCGACCCGCTCGGGCACAGGATCGGCGTCGCGGCGCAGCAGTAGACCTCACCGAACCGAAGTGCACTCCGGGGCGAATGAGAGCCGTACCTCGACAGCGACTCGTTCGCCCCAAAGGAGTGTCATGCGCTTTATCCCGACCAAGTTCCACGCACCGCTCGATTACATCGTCGGCGCCGCGTTGATCGCAGCGCCCTGGATCTTCCAGTTCTCCGACCACGCCGCCGCCACGGTGGTGCCGATCGTGCTCGGCATCGGGCTGATCGTCTACAGCCTTTTCACGAACTACGAGCTCGGCGTCTGGAAGGTCGCACCGATGGCGGTGCACAACCTGATCGACATCGCGGCCGGCGCGCTACTCGCCGCATCGCCGTGGCTGTTCGGCTTCGCCGACAACTCGGCGAACGTATGGGTGCCCCACGTGATCGTCGGCCTCGCCGCGATCTTCCTCGGGCTCACCACGGTCCAGCAGGGCGGCTACAGCTATCGCACCGCAACACACGCGCACTGATCGACCACGTCACGGCAACGCTGGGCGCGTCGCGGGAACCTCCTGCACCGCCCAGTTGTTGCCGTCGGGGTCCGTCAAGAAGATGAACCTGTCGTATGCCCCGCCCCCGGAGAAGCTCGTGATCTCGCCCACGTCGACACCACGATCGACGAGCTGGGCGCGCGCCCGCTCGATGTCGAGGACGCACAACTGGTAGCGGGCGGACGACTCGGGGACGTGGTCCACGACGAGCGGGCCGATCGTGATCGAGCAGCCGGAGCCGGGCGGCGTCAGCTGCACCACGCGAAAGGCATCCCCGACGGTCGTGTCGACGTCGACGTTGAACCCCAGCTTCTCCGTGTAGAACGCCTTCGCGCGATCGACGTCCGTGACAGGCACGACGACGACTTCGAGTGTCCAGTCCATCGCTGCGACCTCCGCTTCGGTTCGAGTGTCGGTGAATACGACCCCGAGCAGCATCGTGACTCATCGCCGCGGCGGCACGTTCTGGTTTACGCGGAACACGTTGCTCGGGTCGTAGCGGCGCTTGATGTCGGCGAGACGATCCCACGTCGCCCCCGGATACGCGGCGCGGACGCGCTCGGCGCCTTCCGGACCGAGGAAGTTGACGTACGCCGTGTCTTCACCACGCCGGAGCGCTGCTGCTGCATCATCGACCCACGTGCGGTGAACCGCGTCCTCCGCCGGCGACGCATAGATCGCAGCGACGTTGACGATGATCCGACGCTGCCGGTGCGCGTACGCGGTCGCGTCATCCGGGATGCGCGAAACCGCGCCTCCGAGCACGCGGATCTGCGCGGCCGCCAGCAGCGCAGTCGAAGCCTGCAAGCGTTCGAGCAGCTCGCGCGCATCGTCCACGCCGAACGAATCCGAGAAGAACGTGTTCGTGACGGCGCGCGGCGGTGCCTCGGGCGCATCCATCGTGAACATCTCCGCGTACGGCATCGCGCGCACGAAGTCGGCTACCGGCGCCAGCTCGCGCAGGGGTGCAACAGCCCTCTCGCCTTCGTCGAGCGGCCCGGAGTGGACGAGCAGCGCGAGGATGAGCGGCTTGCCGACCTGCTCTTGCGGGACGAACGGCAGCGGCGGCGCCGCGCCGAGGATGTTGGCGATCAGTGACAGCTCGTCGGGCGCGGCGTCCGCGACCTCGACGAGCCCGGCAAGCGTCTCCGGTGTCGCGGGGATCGCGAGCATCCCGCCGGTAACCGTGCCCACCGGGTGCAGTCGATAGTCGAAGCGCGTCACGACGCCGAAGTTGCCGCCGCCGCCGCGAATCGCCCAGAAGAGGTCGGGCTCGCGCGTCTCGTCGACGTCGAGAATGCGGCCGTCGGCGGTCACGACTTCGGCTCCGAGCAGATGATCGATCGTCAGGCCGTGCTTGCGCACGAGGTAGCCGACACCGCCGCCGAGCGTGAGACCGCCGATCCCGACGGTCGGCGTATCGCCGAATCCAACTGCAAGGCCGTGCGCTCCGGCTGCAGTCGTGACATCGCCCGACGTGAGGCCGCCCGCAGCGCGAACGACGCGCTCGCCCGGGTCGAGCTCGAGCGCGGTGAGCTCGCGCAGGTCGAGCACGATGCCTCCCTCACTGGTGCTGTGGCCTGCGTAGCTGTGGCCCCCTCCCCGCACTGCGAGCTCGACACCGGTCTCGCGCACGAGCGAAACGACGTGACTTACCTCATCCGCGTCGACAGGCCGGACGACAGCAGCCGGGCGACGGTCGATGGAAGGCAGCACCACCCTGCGCGCAGCGTCATAGTCACTGTCGTCGGGGCCGATCACTGCGCCCTCGAGCTGTGCGCGAAGGGCGTCGATCGAGAACTGGGCGGTCGTGTGCATGGCGAACTCCTCCGTTCGTTGCTCCGTCCGTCGATCGTTGCGGGCGCCGGCGCGACCGCGCGTACGGCGCCCCGGCGTCCCTACGTGCGGCTAGCCGAACTTCTCGCGAGGAAGCGGTCCTCGGCGGCGTAGTCGAAGAGGCCTTCGAAGAAGTCGGAATCGGGCTCGTTGCCTGCGACGAGCCAGTCGATCTCCTCGACGACCGTCGCGGCGTAGTCGCCGACCGGCACGTAGCCCAGTTCGAGAGCGGCGGTCATGTCGAGGACGAACGGCGGCACCTTGTCCCAGGGATGCCTCCCGACCTCGTCACCGTCGACGAGGACCTCCTCCCACCGGTGATCGAGATGGCGGGCGATCGTACGCGCGATCTCGAGGCCGCTCGGCGCATCGGGATCGGCGCTGTTGAGGATGCGCGCACCCGGCTTGTCGGCGACGGTCCCGATGAGGGCAGCGATGTTCGCCGCTGCGGTCGGATGGTCGACGCCCACACCGCGACGTGCGAGCAGAACGGCGGGGCGCCGGTCGAGCACACGCTTGACGAAGACCCACTCCCTCGGCGGCGCTGCTCCTTCACCGTGGATCTTCGACGGCCGCAGCACCGTCACGGGCCGCCCGCTGTCGAGCAGCACGCGCTCGGCGGCGACCTTGTTCGCGCCGTAGCCCTCGCGCGTCCGGTAGTCGCCGTCACCCGGCGGAAGCGTCGGCTGCGCTTCGGTGATCGGTGCATCGAAGGACGGCGGCTCGTCGGAGTTGGAGTGCCGG
This sequence comes from Gaiellaceae bacterium, assembly GCA_035474195.1. Classification (GTDB taxonomy): domain Bacteria; phylum Actinomycetota; class Thermoleophilia; order Gaiellales; family Gaiellaceae; genus PALSA-600. Next base: position 66,001 of record DATINO010000080.1, on the reverse strand, counting down.
CCGGCATCGTCGACGTAGACCGCCTTGCTCGAGATCAGCACCGTCGAGCCGACGTCGTCCAGGAGCGGCACGAGCAAGCGCGCCTCCGCCGCCGTGTAACAGATGCAGTCGACCAATAGGTCGACGCCCCCGCCGACCGCCGCACGCAGTCCGGCTGCATCCTGACGGTCGGCCGGGACGAACCGGGCTTCGGCGATCGTGTTGCGCGTCGCGTCGCGGCCGGTGACGTCGACCTGCCAGCCGGCGGCAAGCAGATGGCGCGCGGCCGCACGCCCGACCAGGCCCGTCCCGCCGAGGATCAACGCGCGCCGCACGCTCACTCCTCCACCAGGTCGCGGGCGTAGTTGCCGAGCGAGCGCTGGTAGCGCGGCAGGTGAGGGGCGAGCGCACCGAGCGCGAGCGACACAGCCTCACGCTCGCGTCCGCTGTCGACGAGCGCGAGTGCGAGAAACGCGCTGACCGCATCGTCGAGCGAGTCCGATGGGCGCGCACGCTCGGCGGTGAGCAGCCTGACGCTCTCCTCCGCCTCGCCCATGTTGCGCAGCGAGCTCGACATCTGGATCACCGCGCGCCGCCGCCGCTCGCCCTCGAGCCCTTGCTCGAGGGCGAGGCGGTAGAGCGGGATTGCGCGATCCGGGTGCCCTGTCGAGTCCCACGCACATGCACGCTCGAATGACGCAATCGGGCTGTCCGACGGAAGCTCGGCGACGAGCTCGGCGACCTTGGCGCGGAAGGCGTCTTCGTCGTCGTACTCGTCGATCGTCGCCCACAGCGCCTCCGACCGCCGGTCGTAGTCGTTCATCTCCGTCCTCCTTGCCGTTATGCGGCGGACTCGAGCCGTCCCGCCTTCTGGGCTTCGCGCACCTGACGGTGCGCCCGCGATGCGAGCAGCGAGAGGATCGCAACTCCTCCACGGTGCACGCGCACCTCACCACTTCGGATCTCGCCCGTGAGCTTGACGACGCGTCCGCCGGGCGCCGGCGTGCCCGTCCAGTCCTTGACGCGCCCGCGGCCGACGCGGCGGAGATCGCCGTCGTCGATCACCGTCCCGCCGGGAACGAGCAGCTTGAGCATCGAGTGGTCGAGGTCGAGATTGATCTCGATCTCTCCCGGCTCGAGCTCCGGCAGCAGCAGGTCGAGCACGATGCTGCTGCGGGAGGCTCGCACGTCGAACGTCCGTGCGGTGGTCCAAGCACCGACGTGCTTGACCGAGCGGTTGTGGGCGCGAATGGTGTTGATGGTCATTGGTTCTCTCCTTTCGTTTTGTCAGTCGGCGAGCAGGAGTGCCTCGCCCTCGGGCCGCGGCTTGGGCGGCAAGAGCGGCGACAGGACCAGTGCGAGCACGCAGAGTCCCGCCTCCACCCAGAGCGTCTGCGACAGCGCGCGGTGGAAATGCCCACGGCCGAGCGCATCGAAGAACAGTGTTCCGAGCAGCGCGACGCCGAATGCGCCGGAGAGCTGCTGGAACGCGTTGAGGATTCCGGACGCCGGGCCGACGGCACGATCGTCGACCGCCGCGAGCACGACGTCGAAGAGCGGTGCGACGACGAGCCCGAAGCCGAGCCCGCCGAGGAACGCGCCGGGCACGATCGCCCAGTACGGCGTCGAGCCTCCGTGTCCGACGAGTGCGACGAGCAGTACGACGCCGACGGCGGTGACGAGCGTGCCCATCTGCAGCACGCCACGCCCGAACCTCGGCGCGAGCAGCGCGGCGCCGAGCCCGGCACCGACTGCCGTCCCGAGCGCCCACGGTGCGAGCGCCAGCCCAGAGCGAACCGGCGAGTAGCCCTGACCGAGCTGCAGGAACAGCGTCAGCGTGAACATCAACCCGATCGCGGACGCGAAGTACACCTGCATGAGGAGCAGGCCCGACGTGTAGCCGCGCAAGCGGAACAGGCTCGGCTCGACGAGCGTCTCGAGGCCGCGCCGCGAGCGGAGTTCCTGATGCGCGACGAACATGACCAACAGCGCAAGACCGAGCCCGATCATCGCGAACACCCACGTCGGCCAGCCGGCCTCACGTCCTTGGATGAGGGGATAGACGATCGACGCCATCCCGGCCGCGGCGAGCACCGCGCCCACCGGATCGAGACGACGCGCGTGCGGTGCGCGCACGTTCGGGATCAGCAACAGCGAGCCGACGATGGCCGCGATGCCGAGCGGCACGTTCACGTAGAAGACGAGCCGCCAGTCCGTGCCGAACAGGTCGAGATCGACGAGGCCGCCACCGATGATCGGGCCGACGATCGCCGCCGAGCCGATCACGGGGCCGAAGACGGCGAACGCCTTCGGCAGCTCGTCGCGCGGGAACAGCGTCCGCAGGATCCCGAAGCCTTGCGGGATCATCGCCGCGGCCGCGAGGCCCTGGACGATGCGGAATGCGATCAGCGCCGACGGCGACGGAGCGAGCCCGCAGGCGAAGGACGCCGCGGTGAACCCCGCAGCGCCGGCGACGAAGAGCCGCTGCCGGCCGAGGAGGTCGCCGAGTCGCGCGCCGACCATGAGGCCGGCCGCGATCGCGAGCGGGTAGGCGCCGACGATCCACTGGAGCTGGGACGCGGAGGCGCCCAGGTCGTCACGGATCCGCGGCACGGCGACGTTGACGATCGTGCTGTCGAGGAGGTCCATGACCTCGGCCACGAGCAGGACGTAGAGGATGAGCCAACGGCGGGGATGTGGGGTCATGAGAAGCTCCTTACATCGTTCGTGAACAGTGTTACGTTACAACGTTACCGAACACTGTAGTACGATGTCAAATGCATGAGCGACCTGCCTCTCCCGCCCGCCCGCCCCCGCCCCGAGCGGCAGAGCGGACGCCGTCGCAGCCTCGACCGCGACGCGGTCGTCGACGCCGCGCTGCGGGTGCTGGACGCGGAGGGCCTCGACGCCGTGACGATCCGCCGGGTCGCCCAGGAGCTCGGCACGAGCGGCACCGCGCTCTACACCTACGTGCGCGACAAGGACGAGCTCGTCGACCTGCTCCTCGACCGCGTGATCGGCGAGATCGACCTCTCGTCGATTCCCGCCGACTTGCCCTGGCCGGAGCAGGTGCGGGCGATCGCACGTGAGATGCGGCGCGTGTTCGCGTCACACCGCGACATCGCACAGGCCACGCTCGCCCGCGTGCCGCAGGGCGAGAACGCGCTGACGATGATGGACGCGGCGCTCGGCCGGCTACGCGCAGCTGACGTGCCCGAGGAGGTGATCGCGCTCGGGGTCGACCTGCTCGCGCTCTACGTCGGATCCGTCTCGTACGAGGAGACGCTGATGGACTTCGATCCGGCGTTCGTCGACCAACTGCGCTCGTACTTCGAGGAGCTGCCGCCCGACCGCTTCTCGAACATCGTCGCGCTCGCGGGCGCGCTCACCTCGACCGCGGACCGCTTCGAGTTCGGACTCGATGTGATCGTGCGCGGGCTTGCTTCACGCGCGGCTGACAGCTAACTCAGCGTCGACGAGCGGCGCAACCTTGGTGCCGAACAGCTCGATCGCACGCATCACGTCGCGATGCTCGACGGCGCCGATGCTCAGGTGCGCGAGGTAGCGCTCCGGACGGAACAGCTCGTGCACGCCGACGATCTTCTCGGCGACCTCTTCCGGTGAGCCGATCGCGAGCGGCCCGGCCGGGCCTGCGAGCGCGTCGTACTCGGCACGCCCTGACGGCGGCCAACCGCGCTCGCGGCCGATGCGGTTCATGACGCCGAGGTAGCCCGAAGCGAAAGCGCGGTCGGCGTCTTTGCGCGAGTCGGCGACGAACGCGTGCGTGTTGATCGCGATCCGCGGTTCTCCCTCGTGGCCTGCGTCGCTCCATACGCGACGGTAGAGCTCGGCGAACGGCGCGAAGCGCGCGGTCTGGCCGCCGATGATCGCGAGCGCGAGCGGCAGGCCGAGCCGCGCGGCGCGCACGACCGACTCGGGCGTGCCGCCGACGGCAACCCACACGGGCAGCTGCTCCTGCACCGGCCGCGGCCACACGCCAACGTCGTCGAGCGGCGCGCGATGCTTGCCTTCCCACGTCACGCGTTCCTGGTCGCGGATCGCGAGCAGCAGCTCGAGCTTCTCGTCGAACAGCTCGTCGTAGTCGTGCAGGTCGTAGCCGAAGAGCGGGAACGACTCGATGAACGAGCCGCGGCCGGCGATGATCTCGGCGCGGCCGCCGGAGATGAGGTCGACGTGCGCGAACTGCTGGAACACGCGCACCGGGTCGTCCGACGACAGCACGGTGACCGCGCTCGCGAGACGGATCTGCTTCGTGACCGCCGCGATCGCGGCGAGCGCCGTCGTCGGGGAGCTGACCAGGTAGTCGGGACGATGGTGCTCGCCGACGGCGAAGACCGTGAGGCCGAGCTCGTCCGCGAGCCGCGCCTCCTCGATCAGGTTCTGCATGCGCTGCTCGGGCGTGACGCCCGGATAGAGGTCGGCGAAGGTGACGAGTCCGAGGTTCATGGCTTCGAAAACGTACTTGCGGACGCAAGTATTCCGGCAGATGAAGGGGTAGAATCGCAGGTGCGGTGAGGGCCGCAACCAGTCCGCGGACAGGGCCGAGCCCACCCTCAGTTTCGAGGCAGTGCCGAAGAAGCTTCCTCTCCGGCCGGCCGTGGCGGACACCCGGCACGACGGAAGGGAGCCCGCAATGACCTTTCAGCTCAACCTCGAGCAGCTCCGCAAGCAGGCGAAGGAGCGCGCACGCGCACAGCAGGTGAAGCTTGCCGATGCACAGTTCGAGCTTGCGCGCGACCTCGGCTTCGCCAGCTGGCCGAAGCTCAAGGCGTACGTCGAGCGGATTCCGCTCGAGCAGCCGTTCCACGTCGAGCTCGACTACTACGAGGGACGGGCGAACGGCATCGCCTCGGTCGAAGGCGTGAGCGTGGCGGAGGCACGGCGCGACCTCGCCGGCCGCCACGGCTACGTGAGCTGGCAGCAGCTGCGCCGCCACGTCGAGGCGATGCGACGCGGCGACGAGCCGCCGACGCCGTTCGTGCTCGCGTACCGGGCGATCGAGGCGAACGACCGCGACCGCCTCGTCGAGCTCGTCGACCGGTTCCCCGATCTCGTCGTCCAGCGCGGCACGAACGGGAACGACCTGTTCGGGATGGCGGGCGACACGTCGATCGTGTCGTTCCTGCTCGAGCGCGGCGCCGACGTCAACCGCGGGAACGACTACGGCTGGACGAAGCTCCACCAGGCCGGCTACGGAAACGACCGTGAGCTCGCGCAGCTGCTGCTCGCAGCCGGCGCGCGCACCGATCTGTTCGCGCGCGGCGACGGCGGCACACCGCTCGTCGCCGCCCTGTTCTGGGGGCATCGCGAGGTCGCAGAGCTGCTCGGCCGCGAGCCCGGCAACCTGCGCGTCGCCGCGGGCCTCGGCGACGTCGAGCTGATCCACCGGCTCGCCGGAACGCCGGCCGCGGGAGCCCACCGCGGCTTCTATCGTCCGCACGGCGGGTTTCCGGTGTGGCGCCCCTCCGACGATCCGCAGGAAGTGCTCGACGAGGCGCTCGTCTGGGCTGCGAAGTCGGGCCGCGCCGACGCGATCCGGACACTGGTCGAGCTCGGCGCGCACGTCAACTCCGACCCATACCGCGGCACGCCGCTCGCGTGGGCTGCGGTCAACGGCCGCGTCGACGCCGTCCGTGCGCTCGTCGAGCTGGGCGCCGACCCGGATCACTGCGGCACGTTCGGCGGGCCGAGTCATGGTCAAGGCGTCACCGCGATTCACCTCGCCGCCCAGTCCGGCCAGAGAGAGGCTGTGGTCGCGTTGCTCGACCTCGGCGCCGATCCGCTGATCCTCGACGAGCTGCACGGGGGCAGCGCGCTCGGCTGGGCGCGCTCGGGCGGGCATGGTGACCTCGCTGACGTTCTCCCTTAGGTCAGCGCAGTACCGACGATCAACGGCCGGACGAACTTCGGCGCCTTCGGCAACTCGGTCCGCGCGAGCCGCGACACGGTGAAACCCTCCGCCTCGATCGCCGCGAGCGTCTGCCGGTTGCAGTCGCACTGGACGACGAAGCGGTTCAGCCAGTTTATCCGGTCCTGGAAGCGGGCAAGGCTCGGGTCGTCGGACCGCACGTGCTCGAGGAAGAGCAACTGACCGCCGGGCTTGAGCACGCGGCGCGCCTCCTGCAGTGCCTGTACCTGGTCGTCGACGCCGCAGAGCACGAGCGTCGAGACGACGGTGTCGAACGCATCGTCGTCGAAGGGGAGGCGCTCGGCGGGTGCCTGGACGACCTCCGCGAGCGGCATATGCTCGTGCGCCGCCTTCTGCAGCCGGCGGAGCATCGGCGACTCGGGCTCGGTGACGACGAGCCCGTCGATCGTCCCGTTGTAGAGGCCGAGGTTCGCACCGGTTCCGGCGCCGATCTCGAGCACGCGGCCGGTCGCGCCGGCGAGCAGGCCCTGGCGCAGCTCGCGCAGACCTGCTGCCTCGCTCCCGCGCGACAGGCGGTCGTAGGTCGCAGCGAAGAAGGAGGTGCGGATTCCCATGCGGTGAGGGTAGGCGCAGGCACCGTCCGTGCGCCTGCGCAGACTGGCTTCATGATCGCCGAAGAGCTCGCCCGCCTTGCGAACTGGAGCGAGCGCCACCGTCGCCTGCTCGCCCGCATCCTGCTCGCGCTCGGACTGACCGCGTTCGTCGATGTCGTCGGCGCCATCCTCATCTGGGCGCTGGAACGGCACGCGAACGGCACCGAGATCCACGGGATCGGCGACGCGTTCTTCTTCGCGACGGTGCAACTGCTGACCGTCTCGTCGCAGATCAAGAACCCGGTCACGGCCGCCGGGAAGGTGGTCGATGTGGGGCTCGAGATCTGGGCGCTCTTCGTCGTCACCGCGGTCGCCGGCTCGTTCGCGGCGTTCTTCGGTAGCGCCGACTGAACGACGTCGCCGACGCTCGTCACAAGTCCTTCTCGCGCGCGGTCTTAGAAAAAGAACCAGACCAACGCGCTCGGAAAGAGAGGCACTCGTGGCCGCATCACTTCAGCCAACAGACCTACCGGCCGAGCGGCGCCTCGAGGCGACGCCGCTTGGCTCACGCCGCGGCATCGCAATCTTGCTGCTGCTCAGCCTCGTCCAGTTCATGGACATCCTCGACGCATCGATCCTCAACATCGCTCTGCCGTCGATCAAGCACGACCTCGGATTCAGCCAGCAGAGCCTGCAGTGGGTCGTCGACGGGTACATCCTCACGTACGGCGGGTTCCTCCTGCTCGGTGCGCGAATGGCCGACCTGCTCGGCCGGCGGTTCGTGCTCGTGACGGGGCTCGTCGTGTTCGCGGGAGCGTCGCTGACCGGCGGGCTGTCGCACTCGAGCTCGCTGCTCGTCGGAGCGCGGTTCGCGCAGGGCATCGGCGCCGCGCTGCTCTCCCCCGCCGCGCTCTCGTCGTTGACGACGACGTTCCGCGCGGGACGCGACCGCCATACCGCGCTCGGTGTGTGGGGCGCCGTCTCGGGACTCGGCGGAGCCGCAGGTGTGCTGTTCGGCGGGCTCCTGACGGAAGGGCCCGGCTGGCGCTGGGTGCTGTTCGTCAACGTGCCGCTGAGTGCGGTCGCGTTCATCGGCGCCATCGTGCTGCTCAGGCGCGAGCGTGTCCGCATGCACCTTCCCAGCTTCGACGCGCTCGGCGCACTGCTCGTCACGGGCGGCATGCTGCTTCTCGTCTACGCGCTCGTGAAAGCGCCGGACGTCGGCTGGGGAGCCACGCGGACGATCGCCGAGCTCGCGGGCGCGGCGGTGATCCTCGCGTCGTTCGTCGTCAACGAACTACGCGTGAAGAACCCGCTCGTCCCACTCTCGATCCTCCGGGTTCGAGGCGTGGCGGTTGCGGACGTCACGCAGCTCGTGGCGGTGGGCGGCTTCGTGCCGATGTTCTTCTTCCTCACGCTGTACATGCAGACGGTGCTGCACTTCTCGCCGATTCAGACCGGCCTCGCATACCTGCCGCTGACGGGTGGCTTCATCATCTCGTCGAGCATCGCGTCGCAGCTGTTCGCGAAAGTCGGCACCAAGGCCGTGATCGTCGTCGGCGCTCTGATCGCGGCCGCCGGCCTGTACTGGACGTCGCGTATCCCGGTCGACGGCTCGTACGTCGCCGACATCCTGCCGGGGATGCTCGTGATCTCCCTGGGCGGAGGCGGCGTGTTCGTCGGCGTCACCACCGCGGCGAACGCGGGCATCGACGAAGCGAAGGCGGGTCTCGCAGCAGGGCTGCTGAACACCGGCCAGCAGGTCGGCACGGCACTCGGACTGGCAACACTCTCGGCGCTCGCGACCGCGCACACGACCTCGCTCCTGCGCAGCGGTCACTCGGTCGCCGACGCCGCGACGCAGGGCTATGCCCGGGCGCTCCTCGGCGGAGCGGTGATCGTGCTCGCAGGCAGCGTCGTCGCGATGCTGGCGCCGAACGCGCGGCAGGCAGCGGCGACCGCCGAGGAAGAGCCCGCGCTCGACCTCGCGGCGTAGGAGGCGAGGGGGCCGAGATGCCGCAGCTTGTCGGGGTTGATCAGGGAGCGGATCGTCTGAACCAGCGTCGAGTCGATCTCGGTTCCCTGCCGAACAGCCCGCTCGAAGCGCAGGAGCGTGTCCTGACCGAGCCTCGAAGCCGAGCATTGGTTCGAGGTTCGGCAAGCTCCCGCAGGCACGTTGCTCCGGCACGTCATCGCCGGCGACGCCGACCCGGAGTTCGCGGAACTGTGGCGCGACCGGCTTGCGCCGATCCACGACCGCGTCCTCGAAGCGTTGCTCGATCGAGTCGCCGCGAACGCGGTCACATTCACGAGACGCGAAGGGTCGTAGACAGCAATGAGAACCGCGCGAGTCACGCAGGTCGGTTCCGGTAACACACGGGATCTGAGGGAGAACGAACGATGAATCAGCAAGAGTGGCTGGCCGAGCAGTTCGAGGAGCAGCGCCCGCACCTCCGTGCGGTGGCGTATCGGATGCTCGGCTCGTTGAGCGAGGCGGAAGACGCCGTGCAGGACGCGTGGCTGCGGCTCAGCCGCTCCGACCGGAGCGACGTCGAGAACCTCCGGGCGTGGCTGACGACGGTGGTCGCGCGGGTCGCGCTGAACATGCTCCGCTCGCGGCGAACACGCAGCGAGCAGCCGCTCGACATGCGGGTGCCCGACCCGATCGTCGACCCGGCCGACGGAACCGATCCCGAGCACGAGGCGCTGCTCGCCGATTCCGTCGGCCTCGCGCTGCTCATCGTCCTCGAGACGCTGACGCCTGCCGAGCGGCTCGCATTCGTCCTGCACGACATGTTTGCCGTGCCGTTCGACGAGATCGCGCCGATCGTCGAGCGATCGCCGGAGGCGACGCGGCAGCTTGCGAGCCGCGCACGGCGCCGCGTCCGCGGTGCCGATCCGGTTCCCGACGTCGACCTGCACGCACAGTGGGAGGTCGTGGACGCGTTCATCGCCGCTGCGCGTGGCGGCGACTTCGATGCGCTCATCGCCGTGCTCGACCCCGAGGTCGTGCTCCGCTCGGACGGCGGTCGCATCGCCGGGCTTTCGCAGTACGTCGTCGGCGCCCAGGCCGTGGCGGGTCAGGCAATGATGTGGGCGCGCGTCGACCTGACCAGGCGCCGCGCGCTCGTCAACGGCGCGGCAGGCATGGTCGTGTATCGCGAAGGCGAGCCGTTCTCGATCTGCGCCGTCACGGTCAAGAACGGAAGGCTCGCCGAGCTCGACTTCCTGGCCGATCCCGAACGAATCGCGCAGGTCGACCTCACCGTGCTCGACGATTGATCCTGGACAATGCAGTCGTGGACCTCGACGAGGCTCTCGACCAGCTCTACGACGCCGCGCCGGAGGACTTCGTCGGCGTGCGCAAGCGGCTCGCCAAGGAGCTGAAGGCGGACGGCCGCAGCGACGACGCCGACCACATTGCAAAGATCCGCAAGCCGACCGTTGCAGCCTGGGCGTTGAACCGGCTCACGCGTGACCACCGGCGCGACATCGATCTGCTGCTCGACAGCGGGCACCGCCTGCGCCAGGCCCAGGCCGGTGTGCTGCGCGGCGATGCGCGCGAGGCGTTCGAGCAGGCGCAGCGCACGGAGCGCGAGACGATCGGGCGCCTGACGCGCGAAGCGGAGCAGCTGCTCGGCGGCGCGTCGGCCGCTGTCGTCGAGCAGATCGCCGCATCACTCCATGCGGCAGCGGTGTCGGAGCAACGACGAGAGGTGCTCAAGGCCGGCCGGTTCACGCAGCCGCTCACGCTGGAAGGCTTCGACGCGCTTGCGGGCCTCGCGCCGCCGCCGTCGAAGCGCGCGGCGAAGCCGAAGCCGTCCCGCAACGCCGACGAGCTGAAGCAGGCGCGAGCGGAGCTGGCGGAGGCGCGGAAGCGACTGCGCGAGGCCGAGCGCACCGCCCACGAAGCGCACAAGCTGGCGGCGCAGGCGGACGTCAACGTGGAGGACGCGGCGGACGCGGTCCGGAAAGCGGAACAGCGGCTCCGGCAATGACTCAGCCGCTCGAGGGCAGCTTCGCCGAGTCTTCCGCCCGGTTCGGCATCCCGGGCGTGAGCTGGGCGGTCATCGAGAACGGCGAGGTCTCGGCCGCGGCCTCCCTCGGCGTTCGGGTGGCGACCGGGTCGGAGCCGGTGACGCAGACGACGAGGTTCCAGGCCTGCTCGATCAGCAAGCCGATCGCAGCGCTCGCCATGCTCCGCTTGGTCGATCGCGGGATCCTCGACCTCGACGCTGACATCAACGGCTCGCTGACGTCATGGCGCGTTCCGCGCAACAGCGACTGGCAGCCGGTCGTGACGTTGCGACAGCTCGTCAGCCACTCGGCCGGGCTCACGACGTCGGGCTTTCCCGGCTACAAGCGCTCGGATGTGCTGCCGAGCACCGTCGAGATCCTGAACGGGGTGCACCCGGCGAACACCTTCGGTGTTCGAGTCGACACGATCCCGGGAACGCAGTTCCGCTACTCGGGCGGCGGCACGCTGGCGATGCAGCAACTGCTGGAGGATGTGACGCGCACGCCGTTTCCGGATCTCATGCAGGAGCTCGTGCTCCAGCCGGCAGGGATGGAGGACAGCGACTACACGCAGCCTCCCGCGGAAGCGACCCACGACCGGCTCGCGCACGGGCATGACGCACTCGGTGAGCCGGTCGAGGGCGGTTGGCACGTCTATCCGGAGCTCGCGACCGCGGGGCTGTGGACGACGCCGACGGACCTCTGCCGCTACGCGCTCGCCGTCCAGAGAGCGCATGCCGGCCAGCCCGGCGCGCTGGTCTCGCAGGCGCTCGCACGCGAGATGCTGACGCCTCAGGTACCGGCGTCGGACCGCATCGGGGGGCTTGCTGGTCTGGGGCTCGGGCTGTTCGTCGCCGACGACCGCTTCGGTCACAGCGGCGGCAATGAAGGCTTCCGGTGTCATCTGTTGGCCTACACCGAGCTCGGCAAGGGCGCGGCGGTCATGACGAACAGCGACAACGGAAACTGGTTCCTGCAGCACGCCTTCGCGGCGATCGCCGCTGCGCATTCGTGGCCGAACTACGTCGAGGACATCGTCGAGCCCGACTGGCCGGACGCATCGACGCTGACGGCCTGCGCGGGGAGATACCGGCTACGCCGGGGCTTCGACTTCACGACGAGTCCGGTCGGGCACGGGCTCGAAATCGTGTTCGACGGCCAGAGGTCGCTCGTGTTCGGGTTCGCCGGCCGGACCGACGACGGCGCACTGCAGTTCGCCTCGATGGCGACCGACACCGTCTTTCGACTCGCGGAAGTCGACGCGGGCCGGACGATCACGTTCAGCCAGAACGGCGTCGAGATCGTGTGCCCGCGCGTCGGAGATACGTAGTCGTTCAAGTAAGTAAGTACGGATGGAGGGATTCGAACCCCCACTGGCCGGTTTTTGGGACCGGTGCCTCTGCCTGTTGGGCTACATCCGCACGATGAGCTGCCGGCCGTCGTCCTTGGCGGGCAGCTCGTCGTTCGTCACGCCGCCGCGCGAGGCGGCCGCGGTGTCGGGCGCTTCGTCCCGAGGCGCGCCTTGCGGCGGGCTTCGAGCGAGATCACCTTCGCCGGACGCGGCTGCGGCGCATGCCGAGCCGTGACCAGCGCGAGATGCCGGTGCATGTCCGCTCCTCTCTGTTGTCTGTTGTTTGGGGGTACACGGCCACGTGTCGGTGGCCGAACCGCCGCTCGCGCCGCGAGCTAGTTGAGGCAAATCCGCCAGGACTCGAACCCGGTCTTGCGAGGTTGGAGCTCGCTGTGCTCCCGCTTACACCACGGATTTGCGATTGCCAAAATGGACACGCAGCGTGGTCAGACCAACGCGCGCGAAACTGCAACAAGCCGCACCACTACGGCTGATTTCGTAGCGGGCCGCGATACAAATGTGGTCAGACCACGGCGTTCAGACCACGGCGTTCAGACCACGGCGTTCAGAGCGAGCGCTCTCCTCTGAGCTAGGCCACGGAAGGCACGTCGACGAATTAGCTCCGGCGGCAGCGGTCGAACCTGCGCCTCGCGATCGACAGTGAAAGATTGTCTACGCCACTCGCCTACCCTTCGGCCCTGGATCGATTCGCTCGTCCTACGTGGAGGGGTTTTGGAGCCCGGCGCTCTCATGTTGAACGAAAAAGAGCAAGCTAAAGCCGGAGCAATAGTGCAGCTCGCTTTTTCCGTGTCGGACACGGAGGAACCTTTCTCTCTCAGGCGGGGCCTCATGCACATCTAGCGCTTCTCAAGCTGAGCATCTTCCTTTCGCTTGGTCGTGGTTCGAGTCCTGAAACGACGAAGGCGACCCGGTGGGTCGCCCTCGATAGAGCTGGTATGCCGCTAGTTTCCTAGCGTGCGCACCTCTCTACGAGGGTCGAGGCGAAACCGGGCCGGCGATCGTCGACGACGAGCGCGTACCGGCACGGCACCGAGGCGGCCGGCGCCGCTTCGGTGAGATTCGCTGTGGAGATGGTCTGCAACATGGTCTTCCTGGTCTTCTGACGGAGCGCAGGATAGACCAAACATCGAACATCCGCAAGGGTTCCAACGAGAAATCGAACAAGCTCCTCGGAAATGGATGACTGAAATTGCTTCGCGATTGCACGAGCCGAGCGGCGGTTCGCGGCGTACGCTCTGGCCATGCCGGGGGTCGTTGGCCGCGAGCCTGAACTGAAGGCACTCGACGCGTTCCTCGACGGAACGGCACGGGCGCTCGCGATCGTCGGTGATCCGGGTATCGGCAAGACGACGGTCTGGCGTGAGGCGGTCGAGCGGGCGCAGGCGCGGGGAGCAACGATTCTCGTGGCGCGGCCCGCCGAGTCGGAGGCCCGCCTGTCGTTCGGCGGCGTCGCAGACCTGACGTCGGCGCTGCCGCCTGACGTGTTCGACTCGCTGCCGGCCCCGCAACGCCGTGGACTCGACGTCGCACTGCTGCGTGCGGACTCCACCGGTCCGCCCGGGCGACGCGTCGTCGCCACCGCCCTCCTGACCCTGCTCCGGGAGCTCGCGACCGAGTCCGACGTCGTGATGGCGATCGACGACCTGCAATGGCTCGACCCACCGTCCGCCGTCGCGCTCGAGTTCGCACTGCGGCGACTCGACGGGGAGAACGTGCGCGTGATCTTCTCGCTGCGTTCCGGCGCGACCGGACCTGATGGGCTCGCAACGGAGCGCATCGAGGTGGGACCGCTCTCCGTCGCAGCGCTCCACCGCATCCTCGGCGACACGGTCGGCAGGACGTTCGCGCGCCCGATCCTGATTCGGATCGCCGAAGCTTCGGGCGGCAACCCGTTCCACGCGATCGAGATCGCGCGCGAGCTGGAGCGCCGTGGCGTGCAGGACTCCATCGCACCGCTCCCGGTCCCGGACAGCCTCGGCGCTCTCGTGCGCGCGCGCGTGCGAGCGCTGCCTGCGCCGACCCGCGACGCACTGCTTCGCGTCGCCGCGCTCACGCGCCCGGACACCGCGCTCGTCGATGCGACGGCTCTCGCGGCAGCCGAGGAGTCGGGCCTCGTGTCGATCGACGCGTTCGGCCGCGTGCGCTTTACGCATCCGCTGTTCGCCTCCGCCGTCTACGCCGCCGCCGCGACGTCACGACGGCGCGTGGTTCACGGCGACCTTGCAGCGATCGTCGCCGATCCGATCGAGCGCGCGCATCACCTCGCGCTTGCGAGCGACGGTCCCGATCCGGACGTGGTGGCCGCACTCGAGTCGGCAGCGCAACATGCCCGCTCACGCGCGGCGCCGGACACCGCCGCGACCCTGCTCGAGCTTGCGTTGCGCCTCGTGCCGGCCGGCACCGGGGAGTCGCAACGGCTGCAGCTCGAGCTCGCAGAGCATCTGTATCTCGCGAGCGACTTCGCGCGGGCGCGCGCCGTCCTCGACGAGCTGCTCGAGACGCTCGCGCCGGGCGACCGCCGCTCGCGCGCACTGATGGCGCTCGCCGAGATCGACTACTGGCGCAAGGGCGAGTCGGCGGCGGCCGCATTGGCGGAGAAGGCACTCGAAAGCGCCGAGAGCCTGCTTCAGCGCGCCCGCTGTCTCGCCCAGCTCGCGATGTATTCGGGGACCGTCGACCTCGAGCAGGCCGGGAGGGCAGCCCGCGCAGCCTGCGAGCTGCTCGAGGGACACGAGTCGGAGGAGCCGGCGCTCGCCGCGGCGGCGCTCGGCGCGCGCGTGCGGGCTGACCTGTTCCTCGGCAACGGCTTCGACTCCGAGGCAGCCGAGCGCGCCGAAGTACTCGAGCTCTCGGCGCCTGCGCTGCCGGTCGCGATCGACGGGCGCCTCGTGTTCAGGCTCGGACAGTGGCTGAGGTACGTCGACGATCTCGACGGTGCGCGAGCGCGGCTCGACGAAGCGGAGCAGCAGGCACGCGACGAAGGCGACGAGGCGTCGCTCGGCAACATCCTGCTGAACAAGCTCGTCGTCGAGACCTGGGCCGGGAACTGGGACGACGCGGCCGTGCTCACGCAGCGCATGAGCGACGCCTTCGACCAGCAGGGAGTCGAGCCGGAGGGCATCGGGCCGTGGCGCGCGTACCTTCACGCCTACGCGGGCCGGCTCGACGAGACGCTCGCCGCTGCGGGGCCGGCGCCTTCGGAGCCAGTGATCGCGGCGATCCACGACCGGTGCATCGGCCTCGCGAGGCTCGCAGCGGGCGACGTCGTCGCGGCCGATGAGCATCTCGCGCGCGCGATCGAGGTGTTCGAGCGCGTCGACTTCCGCGAGCCGGCAGTGTGGCGCGTCGAGGGCGACGCAATCGAAGCTGCGGTCGCCTGCGGAGCGCTCGAGCGCGCAGAGCGACTCGTCGCACGGGTCGAGGAACAGGCCATTCGAACCGGCATCCCGTGGAACCGCGTCGTCGCCGCGCGCGGCCGCGGCCTGCTGCTCGCCGCGGGCGGCGACGTCGAGGAAGCTGCCGCAGCGCTCGTCCGCGCGCTGACCGAGCAGGCGGATTGCCCGATGCCGTACGAGCGGGCGAGGACGCTGCTCGTCCAAGGCCAGATCCTGCGCCGGCTGAAGCGCAAGCGCGAGGCACGCACCGCGCTCGACGAGGCGGCAGCTGTGTTCGCGAGCCTCGGCGCGGACGCCTGGGTCGCGCGCACGGACGCCGAGCGCCGACGCGTCGCGGCTCGCCGCGCGCCGGAAGGGCTCACGCCGAACGAGCTGCGCGTCGCCCAACTCGCGGCGAACGGGCTGACGAACCCCGAGATCGCAGCCCAGGTGTTCGTCTCGCGGAAGACGGTCGAGGCGACGCTCGCGCGCATCTATCGCAAGCTGGCGATCTCCTCGCGCGGGCAACTCGACCGGGCTCTCCGCGAGACGGAGCACATTTCGTAGGGAGGTCACCGTTTCCGCGCCGGGCCGCCGCGCCTACCGTCCACGGAGATGGACACCGAACCCTGCGGCTTCATCGCCGAGTGCTTCTGGCCGGACGTCAGCGAAGCCGACCTCGAGGCGCTCGACCGCCGCGTCGCGCAGGCGGCGACTGGACTCGACGTCCGCTATCTCGGGTCGATCCTGCTGCGAGAAGACGAGGTCGTCCTGTGCCAGTTCGACGGAGCGGCCGACACGGTGCGAGCCGTCGCAGAACGGGCACAAGTCCCGTTCGAGCGCATCCTCCACGCCGCACGTTCGCCCTGGCCCGGTCATAGCTGACTGGATGCCGCGACCAGCAGCTCACGACGACGTTCCAGCAGGCTGCGCGACCTGCTATACTGAACTTAATGGTTCAGTATCCGACGTCTGTCGACCGCGCCTTCGCCGCACTCGCCGACCCGACTCGCCGCGCCGTGCTCGAACGGCTCGGCCTCGGCAATGCGACGATCAGCGAGCTCGCCGCGCCTTTCGGAATGTCCCTCACGGGAATGAAGAAGCACATTCGGCTGCTCGAGGAAGCGGAGCTCGTCACGACGGAAAAGGTCGGCCGCGTGCGGCGCTGCATGCTGACGCCGTACGCGTTCGAGGGAATCACGACGTGGCTGCAGCGGCTCGACCGCTTCGCCCAGGTCGTCGAACGAACGAAAGGAACGCGATGAACACCACCACGATCACCAAACCGAGCGAGCTCGAGATCCGCGTCGAGCGGGTCTTCGACGCGCCGCGCGCGCACGTCTTCTCGGTCTGGACGAATCCGGAGCTGATCCCCGAGTGGTGGGGCGACGGCACGGTCGTCGAGGAGATGGACGTTCGCGCCGGCGGCACGTACCGCTTCAAGACGGCGTACGGGGTCGTCGAAGGCGAGTTCCGGGAGGTCGACCCGCCCGAGCGGCTCGTGCAGACGTTCCAGAACCATCTGCAGACGCTCGAGTTCGAGGACCTCGGCGAGCAGACGAGGCTGACGCAGACGATGCTCTTCGCCACGATGGAGGAGCGCGACACGACGATGAACTACGGCGTCGAAGAAGGTGCGAAGGGCGGATTCGCACGCATCGACGAGGTGCTGGCAAAGCTGACGGAGGTGCGCAATGGCTGAGAAGAAAGGGTTCACCGCCGAAGAGAAGGCGGCGATGAGAGCGCGGGCGAAGGAGCTGAAGGAGAAGGAGGACGGCGACAGCGCCGTGCGAGCCGCGATCGCAGCAATGTCGCCGCAGGACCGCGCCCTCGCGAAGCGGGTCGACGAGCTCATCAGGGCCGCCGCGCCCGGGCTCACTCCGAAGACGTGGTACGGGATGCCGGCCTATGCCAAGGACGGCAAGGTCGTCGTGTTCTTCAAGAACGCGGGCAAGTTCAAGTCGAGGTACTCGAACCTCGGCTTCAGCGACAACGCGAACCTCGACGCCGGCTCGATGTGGCCGACCGAGTTCGCACTGACGAAGCTGAGCCCCGCCGACGAGAAGACGATCACGAAGCTCGTCAAGCAGGCGGTGAGCTAGCCGTATCGGTGGCACGGCGCGGCGCCAGACCGCTTCATGAGCCACATCACCGACGACGAATACGGCGACGACTGACACTCCGACTGGCGTCCGGGGCCCGGAACGGCGACAATCCGGGGATGATCGGCAGCCGTGGCCTCGTTGAAGACGAGGCGATCACCGGCGTTCTTCGGCTCTACATCGAAGGGTCGGCGAACGGTGATTCCACCAAGCTGAGGCAGGCGTTCCATGAACATGCGCGGACCTACGGGTCGCTCAACGGAACACGGTACGACCTCGCTGTCGCCGAGATGATCGCGATGGAAGAACGAGCGCCACGCAACAGCGATGGCCGCTACACGGCGCACATCATGTCGATCGAGCAGGCCGGGGACGTCGCGCGCGCGACCGTAGAGGAAGACGGCTGCTGGGGGACGGCGTCGTTCACGAGCTTCTTCTCGCTGGTGAGGTTCGACGACCGCTGGCAGATCGTCGCCAGGGTCTTCGCGCACGTCTCCGGCGCGTTACCGTCGTAGCGACCTGATAACATCGGGGAACGATGTTCAAGCGGAGAGGCCGCAGCTTGGGCGGCAACCCGTACCTCTTCCTCGGACGCCGTCCGTTCCGTGAGGCGCGGTTGCGCGCGTATCTCCTCCGCGAGCACGCCGCGGGGCGGCCGCTGAGCGACATCCTCGCCGACCCGTACGTCCGCCGCTGCGGCAGCGACAGCTTCTGCCGTCGCCTGCTCGTCGACCGGCGGATGATCGAGGCGCTCGAGGCGCACGTCCGCGACGACTTCGCGCACCTCCGTCCCTGACGAGAGGTCGCAGGTTCAAGATGTAGGGGTGGAAGCCCCGACGTTCGCCGATGTGCTCGAGGCGCGCACGCGCATCGCGCCGCATCTCCTGCGAACCCCGCTCCGCGAGTACCCACCGCTCGGCCGCCTGGTCGGCGCGCCGGTGTTCGTCAAGCACGAGAACCACCTGCCGACCGGTGCGTTCAAGGTGCGCGGGGGCATCAACCTCGTCTCCCAACTCGGCCAGGACGAACGCGAGCGCGGCGTGGTCGCCTCGTCGACCGGGAACCACGGCCAGTCGATCGCGCTGGGCGCACGCCTCCACGGCGTCAAAGCGGTGATCTGCGTCCCGGAGAACGCGAACCCGATCAAGGTCGCGGCGATGCGGGATCTCGGTGCCGAGGTCGTTCCGAACGGCGTCGATTTCGACGAGGCCCGTGAGCTCGCCGAGCAACTCTCGATCGAGCACGGCTTCCGGTACATCCACTCAGGGAACGAGCCGCACCTGATTGCGGGCGTCGCGACTGCGACGCTCGAGCTACTCGAAGACGAGCCGCGTATCGACACGATCATCGTCCCGGTCGGCGGCGGTAGCGGCGCGGCCGGCGCGGTGATCGTCGCGAAGACGATCGACCCGTCGATCCGCGTGGTCGGCGTGCAATCGGACGCGGCGCCCGCCGCATTCCGTTCTTGGCGCGAGCGTGCGCTGCTCGAGGACGAGATGAGGACGTTCGCAGAGGGCCTTGCGACGCGCGTCGCATTCGAGCTCCCGCAGCAGATCATGTGGGAGCTGCTCGACGACTTCGTTCTCGTCAGCGACGACGAGATCCGCGCCGCTCAGCGGGCGATGATCGAGTCGACGCGCAACCTGATCGAAGCGGCGGGCGCGTCGCCGCTCGCGGCTGCGCTGCAGCTCGGCGGCGACCTGGCCGGACGACGCGTCGCACTGATCGCAAGCGGCGGCAACGTGAGCCCAGAGCAGCTGCGCGAGCTGCTCGCGGGCTAGCCCTTCTTCGTCTCGCCTGCCTCGGCCTTCTGCTTGTTGACCGTGCGGGCGGCGATCTCCTCGGCGCGGTCCTCCGAACGTCCCTGCTTGCGCTCGCTCTCCTTGATGTGCTCGTACTGGCGGGCTCTCTTCGTGCCCTTCTTCACGCCACGTGGCGGCATCAGGTCCCTCCTCGGTTGTTCACCGAGCAGGTACCTCTAGCGGCGGCGGAGCAAACGCGCGAGGTTGATGTCCCAGCCCCAGCCGAAGGTCTTCGGGGTGAAGACGCGCGGGTCGTCGGGGTTCCACCAGCGGGACTTCGCGCGGGCGACGGTCGGACGTCGCCAGTCGTACGGAATGCCCAGGAAGTGACCGGTCTTTGCCATGACCGAAGCCTAGTACGAGCGCGGCATGTCGAGGACGTGCTCGCCGAGGTAGGCGAGGACCAGGTTGTTCGAGACCGGCGCGATCGAGTAGAGGCGCGTCTCGCGAAACTTTCGCTCGACGTCGAAGTCGACGGCGAAGCCGAAGCCGCCGTGCGCGTCGAGACACGCGTTCGCCGCAAGCCATGACGCCTCGGAGGCGAGAAGCTTCGCCATGTTCGCCTCGGCGCCGCAGTCGGCGCCCTGGTCGAACAAGCTGGAGGCTTCGCGTCTGACGAGGTCGGCCGCGTGGACGGCCGCGTGCGCACGCGCGATCGGGAACTGCACGCCCTGGTTGGCGGCAATCGGCTTCCCGAACACGATGCGTTCCGACGCGTAGCGCGCTGCTTTGTCGACGAACCACCGACCGTCGCCGACGCACTCCGCGGCGATCAGGATGCGCTCCGCGTTCATGCCGTCCAGGATCTGGCGAAAGCCGCTTCCCTCGACTCCGACGAGTGCGTCGGCCGGAAGCTCGACACCGTCGAAGAACACTTCGGTGGTCGCGTGGTTCATCATCGTCTTGATCGGGCGGATCGTGAGCGTCCCGGCCGTGGCCGCCGCGCGCAGGTCGACGATGAACGTCGAGAGGCCGTGCGTTCGCTTCTCGACCTGGTCGAGCGGCGTCGTGCGCGCGAGCAGCAGCATCAGGTCGGTGTGGAGTGCACGCGACGTCCAGATCTTCTGGCCGCGCACGATGTAGCCGTCCGCAGTGCGCTCGGCGGTCGTCTCGATGCGCGTCGTATCGCTGCCGGCGGTCGGCTCCGTCACGCCGAACGCCTGCAGGCGGAGCGACCCGGCCGCAATCTGAGGCAGCCACCGCTGCTTCTGCTCGGGCGAGCCGTGCCGCAGGATCGTCCCCATGGTGTACATCTGCGCGTGGCATGCGGCGGCGTTGCCGCCGGATGCGTTGATCTCCTCGAGGACGACGCTCGCCTCGTCCAGCCCGAGCCCGGCGCCGCCGTGCTCGGCGGGGATGAGGACGCTGAGCCAGCCGCCGGCGGTGAGCGCACGCACGAATTCGTCGGGATATCTGTCGGGCTCCAGCCCTCGCCAGTACTCACCGGGGAAGCGCGCGCACAGCTCGCCGACTGCGCCGCGGATGTCAGCGTGGTCGCTCACCGACCTAGCCTACGTTTCACATTCGCAGGCACGAGTAGAAGAACGCGATGCCCGAGCGCGAGCGTGTGCAGAAGGCGATCGAGGCTCCTGTCGCAGAGGCGACGAAGCTGCTCGAGGAGTCGGGCGGCGCAGATCTCGAGACCCGCCTCGCGATGCGGATCGACGGTTGGGGCCGCGGCCTCGCCGCCGGTCTCGAGGAGCTCGCGATCGCGGTCGCGGAGCTGCGCCGTTCCGCGGCGCCCGACGGGCCGAGTCCCACGACGGCGACTCGCCCGCCGACGGTCGCCGGCGACGAAGGTGAGGTCGAGCAGGCCGAGCACGACGCGCGGAGCGAAGACGACCTGCGCGCCGAAGCGGCGCGTTCGCGCGAAGCAACAGCCGCCCTCCGCGAGGAGAGCGAGGCGTCTTAGGCGGACGGAGGGCGTGTCGCGGCCGCGCCCCGCCGCCGCCGACCGTCCCGTTTTGTCACGGCTGGTCGGGCCACGTCTGGTGCCAGGCACCGGGTAGTGCGCTTCGCATCAAGGACATGCCACAAATCGCTACGAACCGCCCGTCGGTCCGTAGATCGTGCGCGAGATGCGGCGGATGCGGCCCTCTGCTTCGGCCTCGTACAGCGCGTTCCGGAACCTGCCCGGGCCCCAGCGACGGGCGCCGGCGCGCTGCGCGATCTCCTCCCGCTGCAGCGGGCCGCTCTCCTCGACGACCGCGGCGATCGCCTCGATCTCACGATCGAGGATCGCCTGCGACACCGGACGCGAATGCACCGCCGTGCCGAGCATGCCGGGCGAGTAGAAGGCCTCGCCCATCCCCGGGCCCGGGCGGTACCGGCGGCCGCCCGCCCGCTCCCGACTGGCCCGCCGCTCGTCACGCTCCTGCCACCGGCGCTCGCGCCCGGTCGGCTCTTCGGCGGCGCCGTCGTCGCCCTCGTCGTCCTCGTCGCCCGCGAGCTTGCCACTCTCCGCCTCCTCGGCGGTCAGCGGCTTCGCGATGTCCTCCAGCTGCTCCTGCTCCGCGTTCACCCCGAGGAAGATCTCCGCGATGCCGCCGATCGCCATCACGCCGGCACCGATCAGGAACGCGACCATCACCCACGTCCGGTCGTTCGTGCCGATCAGGTGGCCGAAGAGCAGCGGCCCGATGATCCCGCCGATGCCCGTGCCGATCGCATAGAAGAACGCGATCGCCAGCGCGCGCGTCTCCATCGGGAAGATCTCGCTCACCGTGAGGTACGCGGCGCTCGCACCGGCCGACGCGAGGAAGAACGTCGCGAAGATGAAGGCCTCGAAGACCCACGGCGACGAGAGCGTCTTCCCAGCGAACAGGAACGCGAGCACGGCGGCGACCGCAGCCGAGCCGAGGTAGGTTCCCGCGATCATCGGGATGCGGCCGACGGTGTCGAACAGCCGCCCGAGGATCAGGGGACCGAGGAAGTTGCCCGCGGCGAACACGATGATGTACACCGGCACGAACCCCGACGACACTCCGTAGAACGTGCTGAAGAGGTTGCCGAGGTTGAACGTCAGCCCGTTGTAGATGAACGCCTGGCCGACGAAGAGCGCGAGTCCGAGGATCGCCCGGCGCGGGTAGAGCTTGAACGCCGTCGCCCCGATCGTCCGGAAGGGGATCACCTCGCGCTGGCGGACCTCGATCGTGTCGTCGACCTCCTCGAGCGTGTCGCCCGTATCCTCGACGACGCCGCGCTCGATGCTCTTGACGATGCGTTCCGCCTCGTCCTCGCGACCGTGGATGAAGAGCCAGCGCGGGCTCTCCGGCACGCTGCGGCGGACGAGCATGATCGACAGGGCGAGCACCGCGCCCAGCCCGAACGTGATGCGCCAGCCGATGTCCGTCGGAAAGACGGAGCTGAGGAAGAAGAGCGCCGCGGCCGAGCCGGCGATCGAGCCGACCCAGTACGAGCCGTTGATGATCAGGTCGACGCGCCCGCGCACGCGGGCCGGGATCAGCTCGTCGATCGCGGAGTTGATCGCCGAGTACTCGCCGCCGATGCCGGCACCGGTGACGAAACGGCAGAGGTAGAAGTACCAAGGCGCCCACGCGAACGCCGTCGCCGCGGTCGCGACGAAGTAGACGCCGAGCGTGATGATGAACAGCTTCTTCCGGCCGAACCGGTCGGTGAGCTGACCGAAGAACAGCGCGCCGAGGCAGGCGCCCGCGACGTAGATCGCGGCTGCCGTCCCGATCGAGCCCGCGGTCAGCGAGATGCCGCTGCCCTTCTCCGTCAGGCGCGGGGCGATCGCACCGACGATCGTCACCTCGAGCCCGTCGAGGATCCACACGGTTCCGAGCCCGCCGATCACGAGCCAGTGGAACTTCGCCCACGGAAGCCGGTCGAGGCGACCGGGGATATTCGTCTTGATGGTGTCGGCCGTTGCGTTCATGACGCGGCGTTACCCGCGCCGACAACTTTTAGTCTTCATGAATGCTTCGTTGCGGAATCTTCGGACACCGTTATCGCTTCGCCGCGGAAGACGACACGATGTCGTGGACGTGCGAGCGCTGCGGGACACTCGGCGGCAGCAAGCACTACGCATCCGAAGAAGAGGCCGCGCGGTTTGCGCGCGCGTTCGACCGGGAAGACCGCGATGACCTGGGCCGGCGCGCGCCGCTGATCGGGCTGCTGCCGTTGCGCGTCTGGCGCGCGTGGCGCGACCGGAAATGAGCGTCGAGGTGCGCATGCGCGGACCTGGCGGCGGTCCCGCAGTCGTCTGCGTGAACGGCGGCCGGGCCGCCGCGGTCGAGGGAACATGGAGTGCGTCGCTCGAATGGCTCGTCGGGCGGGTCGCACCGCAGTTCCCCCAGGTCCGCTTCGCAGAGGTGAAGTACCGGATCAAGTCGTGGAACCACTTCGACTCGTGCCTCGAAGACGCACGCGAGGCGATCGAGCGCGTCGATGCCGAGCGCACCCTGCTGCTCGGATTCTCGATGGGCGGCGCCGTTG
Source organism: Gaiellaceae bacterium (assembly GCA_035474195.1). GTDB lineage: Bacteria > Actinomycetota > Thermoleophilia > Gaiellales > Gaiellaceae > PALSA-600. The sequence continues at coordinate 42,411 of DATINO010000080.1, read as the reverse complement.
CGATCTCCGTGGCCGGCGACCCGCGGATCGAGGGCGTGCTCGGGCTCGCGCCGTGGATCCCCGACCGGCTCTCGGTCGAGCCGCTCCGCGGCCGCCGGCTCGACGTGCTGCACGGTTCGCTCGACCGCGCTTTCCCGGGCGTTCCTGGCGTCTCACCCACCAACTCACGCCGCGGCTTCGAGCGCGCGCAGGCGCTCGGCGTCCCTGGCACGTACACCCTGATCCGCGGCGCGGTGCACGCGATCGCGCTCCGCGCCGGACGCCCGGTGCCGCTCCCGCGCGCGCACACGTGGGAGCGCCACGTCGCGGCGCACCTCGAGGCGTTCGTCAGAGCGCGCTGAACGTCCGCCGGGCGTGCCACACGCCCCAGCCGATCAGCACGAGCACGACCGGCGACCCGGTCGCGACGGAGACGACGACGAAGCCGCCGACACCTGTAGTGAGAAGCGCCCACAGCCGCAGTGCTGCACGCGCGACGTAGAACACGCCGAACACTGCCGACTGCACGGAGAACTCGCGCCGGAAGGCGTCGCTCGCGCGGAACCAGGCCGGGAACGGGTACCACGCTCCGGCGAGCACGCCGATCAGCGGCCGGCGGATCGCGATCGACACGAAGCATGCGAGGCCCCAGAGCGCGTTCAGGAGCACCGGCTGCGCGAGGTACACCGTTGCGCTGTGCGACGCGAGCCCGACGACCGCCTGGACGACGACGAACGCGGCGCCCACGACAACCAGCGTCACGTCGCGCCCGCGCCGAAGCAAGACGCCGGCCAGCGCGACCGACACGACCGTCCCCGCTGCGATTCCCGCACCGAGGCCGGCTGCACGCCACGCGCCGTAGAAGACGAGCACGGGCACGACCGCTTCGGCGGCGAACTGCGGCAGGCCGCGCCCGAGGATCGACCGCCAGGTCGGATCCGGCAGGTCGTCTAGGCGGCCCGGCGCAACCGGCGCTCCTGCCGCTCGCACCAATCGATCCCCCACTCGCAGTAGTCGAGCGCCCAGCGGTACACGAGGTCGACGAACGGCGGATCCGGGCCGGCCCCGTCGTCGAGCGACTGCAGGTACGCGAGCATCTGCGCGTACCCCTCGCGGCGCGCAGCCAGCAGCCCGATTGCGTCGCCACGCGGCAGTACGTCGGCGAAGAAAAGGCGGAGCAGCGACTCGTCGCGCAACTCGATACGCGTTTCCGTTCCGGCCAGCCATGAACGCAGCTCACGGCGCCCCGTCGCGGTGATCGAGTACACGCGCCGGGCTCGCCCGCCGCGCGACCCGTCGCTGCCCTCGATCCAGTCCGCGGCTTCGAGACGCTTCAGCTCCGGATAGATCTGGCCGTAGCTCGCGGCCCAGAAGTGACGGATCGTCCGGTCGACGGCTGCTTTGATGTCGTAGCCGCACCGCGGCCCGCGCGAGAGCAGTCCGAGCACCGCCCAGGTGACTGCCGTCGGCTCCATATATCGCCATGATATATCGTTCAGAGATATCTGTCCACAAAGGGGGTCTCGATCCAATGCTTCGCCTGATCACCGCCGTTGCTGCTCTCTCGGCCGCACTCGTCCTCGTCCTGCCGGCGGCGGCGTCCGCCCCGCCCGTCGGAAAGCTCCCGAAGGGGCCGGTCACCACGGTGCACGCGCAGAAAGGAACGCTCGTCGCGATCGCGCTGCCGCAGCTGAAGGGCCTCTCGTGGCGGCTCGCCCGTCAGGTCGACTCGAAGGTCGTCGTCCAGACCGGCGAAGGAAACATCGGCACGTCGGTCGTGATCACCTTCCGAGCGAAGGCTGCCGGGCACACGAAGGTGATCTACGCAGCGACGCGCGGTGAATCGACCGTTGCACGCGCGGCGCAGACGCTCGATGTGACCGTTCGCTAACTGTCGAACGGCGCAGCGATCACGCGGGCGGCGAAGCCGGGGTTGGCCGCCAACGGCCCGAGGTGGCACCACGGCTTCGCCGCCGCCTGCTTCTCGACGAGCTCGATGAACTGCTGCTTGAACCCGTCTCGCGGCGCGGTCTCGACGACGTCGGCGAAGGTGTCCGGGTCGAACTCCTTCACGCGCCACCCGCCGACGTCGACGGACGTGCCGTAGGCGAGCAGCAGCGACTCGACCTCGTCCTCGTTCTCGGGGCCGTTCCAGTGGTCGCGGATCGCGTGCGCGGCGCGGTCGGCGCGCACCGCGTTCCAGCCGACGGAGACGAGCAGCTCGTGCGCGGCCGCGGCGCCGTCGGCCTCGAAGTCGTTGCCGCGATCGTGTGACTCGAGCAACCCGATGTCGTGGAGGAGCGCGGCAACGTAGAGCACCTCGCTCTCGAACGGGCGCGACTCGGACAGGCCGAGCAGCGCACCCCACGCGTACGAGCGCACGCCATGATTCGTGAGCGCTGTCGGCTGCACCGACGTCGCGAGCTCCTCGGCGGCGCGCGCCGCCGCGCTGTCGGGAACCGTGAGGCGCTCGAGATCGTGCCGGTCGAGGCGCGCGCCGTCGATCCTGACGCCGCGCGCGGCGAGGCGGGTCACGAGCCGGCGCAGGCTCTCGTTCGTCATCCGGCTCTTTCTACCGGTCGCGGGCCACCAGGACGCCGTTCCCAGGTGGTCGATCCAGAAGTGCGCATCGCGAACCTTGGCGGGCCGCATCCGCGCACCGTAGGGGCGGCGGGCGAACGAACGTATGCAACATCGGCATTCGCCCGTTCGCGTTCCCGCGGCTAGTCTCGCGCGATGCGGAGCCTCGTCATGTTCGCCGCGCTCGCCGTCACCGCGGCCGCGCAGGCCGCCCCGGCGCCGACCGAGGCCGAGTACCACAAGTTGTGCCGCGCGATCAAGCCCGCGCACGTGAAGCCGCTCTTTACCGCCCCGGCCGCGCCGATCCAGGTGGGCGGTTCGAGCGACTGCGCGTTCTACCCGCGCGGCGGCAACGCTCTGGTCAACGGCGTGCGCGTCTTCCTGCGCATCGACGACGGCGACCAGACGCTGTGGCAGCACAAGGGCGATCATCCGTACGGGGCGTTCCGCTCGCTCGTGGGGATCGCCGCGCATGCGAAGTTCGGCTACCAGTCCGGCAGGCTCCCGTCGGTCGTCGACGCCCGACGCGGCACCTTCACATGCACGGTGATCCCGACCGTCGGCGGCACGAAGTTCACGCCGTCCCCGGGAACGGCGCTCGCTGCCGCGCGACGCTATGCGCAGAGGCTGCTCCTACTCTGCGGCGACGTCTTCGCCGCGTATCACTGAGGCGTCAACCCCAGGCGGTCCCTCCCGATGTCGTGGTCGGCGTCGGCGCAGCGACTGCCCTCTTGACGAGCCCGCCGCTCGTGTTCACGACGTACCACTCCTTCTCGAACGCCTGGCCCTTGGTCTGGCCGGCGGCCGAGTCGCCGATGAAGGTGTAGAGCGGCCACCCGCCGTACGTCACCTGGCGCATGCCGTTCTTCGCCTTGATCGTGCCGAGCTTCCCGGCCTTCGCACCCGCGACGGCGGTCGGCTTGACGCCGGCCTTGACGAGTAGCGGCGGCCAGTACTTGTTGCACGCCGGGTCCGAGGTGCAGCGGTTCGAGTTCTTGCGGTCGATCGTGTAGCGGTACAGCGTCCGCCCTTTCGAGCTGACGAGGATCGTCCCGAACGACGTGCTCTTCACCGCTTTGACGGTGCCGGTCGCGCTCGACGATGAGGACGCCGCCATTGCAACCCCGACGCCGAGCGGCACGAGGAGCAGGAGCGGCAGAACCCACCGAATCATCCTGCCGGTCATCTTCATGTCTTCCTTTCGTTCTGATCCTGCCTCGACCGGGACTACGGGGCGACCGGCCTTCCGGATTCGTCTAGATCATTAGGGCGTGCAGAGCCGGCGCCAAGTGCTGCTTCGCCTGGCCGGACGCGCGGGCCGCGCGCTCGCGTCGCATATCGAGGTGCGGCTCGGCGGAGCGACCCGCGCCCGGGTGGTGGTCGTGCTCGCGTGCGTGCTCGGCCTGAGTGGCGCCGACTTCGCGACGGTGGGCGCCTCGGCAACGGAGCTCCGGAGCGGCCTCGGGATCACGAACACCGACATCGGTCTGCTCGTCGCGGTGTCGTCGCTCGTCTCCGCGGTGGCGACGATGCCGTTCGGCGTGCTCGCCGACCGCGTGCGCCGCACGTGGACGCTCGGCGCGGCGATCGCGCTCTGGAGCGTCGCGATGTTCTGGAGCGCGGTCGTCACGAACTTCAACGAGCTGCTGCTGTCGCGTCTCTTTCTCGGCATCGTGACGGCGGCGGCCGGCCCGCTCGTCGCCTCGCTCGTCGGCGACTATTTCCCTGCCGCCGAGCGCGGTCGCATCTACGGCTACGTCCTCGCCGGCGAGCTGCTCGGCGCCGGGTTCGGCTTCGCCGTCACCGGCGACATCGCGACCATCTCGTGGCGCGCCGCATTCGTCGTGCTCGCGGTTCCGGCGCTCGTGCTCGCGTGGTTCGTCGTCAGGCTGCCGGAGCCGCGGCGCGGCGGGACGGCCCCGCTCGAGAGCATCCATCCTCGGCCCGAGGCGATGACGGACGACGGGCAGCCGCGCGACGCGCAACAGCTCGCCCGCGAGCACGGGATCGAGCCCGACCCCAGCCTCGTGCTTCGGCACGAGACGGTGGGCTTCGCGACCGCAGTCAGCCACGTGCTCCGCGTCCGGACAAATCTCGTGCTGATCGCGGCCAGCGCCTGCGGCTACTACTTCCTGGCCGGCATCCAGACGTTCGGGTCCGAGTTCGCGAAGGAGCAGTATCGGATCAACCAGGCGTTCGCGAACGTGCTGCTGCTGCTCGTCGGGATCGGGGCGGTGGTGGGTGTGCTCGCCGGCGGCTTCCTCGGCGACTGGCTCGTGCACAAGCGGTACCTGAAGGGTCGCATCCTGGTGAGCGTGGTCGCAGCGACCGGAGCAACCGTGCTGTTCGTGCCCGCACTGTTCGCCCGCACTGCGTGGGGCGCCCTTCCCTACCTGGCGCTGGCCGCGATGGCGCTCTCGGCGCAGAACCCTCCGCTCGACGCGGCGCGACTCGACATCATGCCGGCGCAGCTCTGGGGCCGCGCCGAGGCGATCCGCACCGTGCTGCGCGGCCTCGCGCAGGCACTCGCGCCGCTCCTCTTCGGGCTCGTCTCCGACTACGTCTTCGGCGGCGGGCGGGTCGGCTTGCAGCTGACGTTCGTCGTCATGTTGCTTCCGCTCGCGGGCAGCGCCGCGCTGCTCTACCGCGCGCTCGACACGTATCCACGCGACGTCGCGTCTGCGGCGGCATCGGCCGACGCGACCGACGAGTGGGGCTGGGACGAGGGCGATCAGACTCGCCGGAACCGCTCGGCCCACTGATGCGCATCGAGGTCGCGCGGCAGCGCGCCTCCCACGCGACGGCCGCCGCGGAATGCGTCAGCGACGAAGCGACGATAGGCGGGTAGCTCGTCCGGCGCGATCAGCGGTCGCGTGCGGCGCGTCGCGACCAGCACACCCGCGTCGCAGGCGGGAGGCGGGTCGAACACTGCGGCGGGCAACTTCCGCTCGACCCGCAGCTCGTGGAACGCGCCCCAGAGGACGCCGCTGACACTGCTCGGCGCAGGGAGACCACGCTTGACGGCAACGCCCCACTCCACGATCAGGTCGGCGCGAACGAGCGGGAGGCGCGGGTCGTCGAGGAGCCGGTGGAGCAGCTCGCTCGTGTACGCGAACGGGATGTTCGCGACGACGCGGAACGGCTCGTCCGGGAGCGGCACCAAGAGCGCGTCGCCCGTGACCACGTGCACGTTCGGCCAGCGGCCTCGCAGGCCGGCGGCGAGTCGAGGGTCGAGCTCGATCGCGACCACCCGTTGCGCGACGGTCGCGAGCTCGGCGGTCAGACGGCCGGACCCGGCACCGATGTCGACGGCGAGATCGCGCGGCGAGATGTCCGCGCCGGCGACGATCGCCGCGGCGAGCGCACGGCTGCGAAGGAAGTGACGGCTACGCGGAAGAGGCGGCCGCGCCTGGGCGCGGCGACCTGCCACGGATGACCTGCGTGACGAACGACATCGGTCGAACTATACGGCGCGCGGGCCCATCACCCCCGCAGGCTCCAGTCAATGCATCGTCGCGGCCGCGCGGATGACCCAGAGGGTCGTCCAGGCGACGGCAAGCATCATGCAGACGCCGCTCGCGACCTCGACGATCACAAGCGCCGCAACCGGTCCGGCGACCGAGCCGAGCAGCGCGAACGTCGGCCGGGCGGCGAGCGTGAGCCCAACTGCCGAGACAAGCCAGCCGGTCACGCCGACTGCTGTTCGCGGCTGCCAAGCTGGAAACCGCACCACTACCCAGCAGGCGATCGCGGCGACAGCTGCGACTAGGGTCAGGGGCAGGGCACCAGACGGCACGCACCGTCCATCGGCAAGCCTACGCCTCGACTTTAGAATTCATTGTCGTCGCCGGTCAGCGGCCGCCGCGCCCCGAAGAGCGGCGAACCCGATCAATCTGCGACGACACGGAGTTGCGCGCCGGCGACCAGCCCTCGCCGCGCCGCCTCACCCGACGCGAGCTCGATCGCGACCTTCGCCCCACGCCGGCTGCGCACGCGCCACTTCGGCACCTCCGCAGCGATCGAGAGCACCCGCAAGTCCCGATCGCAGAACACGACATCGATCGAAAAGCGCATGAACATCGTATGAATGGACGCACACGGGCGCAGCAGGATGCCTTCCCCCGCCGGGAGCTCGTTCTTCCCGAGCAACCCGCGTACTCGAAGCGCTGGATTTGTTGCCATCAGGCATCGCCCGCACACGACTTCGCCCGACTCCAGCTCGACGCGAACGTACTCGGCCATGCGGCCACTCTCGCACGCAAACCGGTCGGCAGCCCCCTTGCGTATAGGCAGCCGTGACGAACTCGAGGAAAGGAAGACAATGCGCCCCCGCATCGCCATCGCAATCGCGGCCGCGATTGCGCTCATCGTGCTTGCATTCGCGGCCACTTCGTTCGCGGCCTCGCAGACAGCGCACCCGAAGCTGCTCGGCGTCGTCGGCAAGAACGATGCCTTCAAGATCTCGCTGATGTCGAACGGCAAGTCCGTGAAGACTCTGAAGGCTGGCACGTATACGATCACGATCCAGGACGACTCGACGATCCACAACTACGAGCTCGACGGCCCCAAAGGCAAGTCTTGGACCTTCACGTCCGTCGGGTTCAAGGGAACGAAGACGATCACGCTCAAGCTCGCGAAGGGCAGGTACAAGGCCTACTGCGCGCCACATGAGTCGTTCATGTTCACGAAGTTCACCGTCGTCTAGGCGCGTCTTCGCTGCTATTCTCGGCGAGCCGGCTCGTCTCCAACGAAAGGAGGGCCGAAGACATGGAAGTCGATTTCGCTTCGCCCGCCCTCCCGTTCGGCCCGGCCGCGCGCTAGACGCGCGTACCTCTCGAAGACGTCCACCGAACGCGACGGCGCGGCCTGCTTGGCCCTGTCACATTCGCGAAAGGACGCTAGTGAGAAGAGCACGTCGCAAGACCAGCGTTCCCCCTCGGCCGAGGGTGAGCGCCCGCGTGAACGAACAGATCGGCGCGCCCAACCTGCGCGTCATCGATGACGAAGGAGCACAGATCGGCGTGATGACGCGCGCCGAGGCCCTCGCGCATGCCGAATCGCTCGGGCTCGACCTCGTCGAGGTCGCAGCCGACGCCGATCCGCCCGTCTGCAGGGTGATCGACTTCGGCCGCTGGCGGTTCGAAGAGGAGCGCCGCTTGCGGGCGGCACAGCGGAACCAGCAGCACGGCGGGCCGAAAGAGGTTCGGCTGCGGCCGCGCATCTCGACCCACGACTACGCGTGGAAGCGTGACCAGGCGCTCGAGTTCCTGCGTGACCGTGACTCGGTCAAGGTCGTCGTCTTCTTCCGGGGACGGGAGCGGGAGCATCCCGAGCAAGGCCGCAAGCTGCTCGAGCGTCTCTTCGAGGATGTCCGCGAGGTCGGGCAGCCGCAAGGACGCGAGAGCTTCGAGGGCCGGACGATGACGGTGATCCTGACGCCGAACGGGGCCACCGCGTGACGGCGGAGCGTCACGCGCTCGCGATGGCCAAGCTCGTCGTCGCGACGATCGAACGCGAGACGACCGGGCAACGCAAGCTCCGCCGCTCGCACCTCCGTTGTGCGGCGGAGCGGCCGGACGAGGAGCTCGCGCGCGAGCTCGGTGTGTTGGAGCTCGTCGAGCAGGCACGCGACGCGCACCTCGCTGACCTCGACGCCGACGAAGGCCTGACCGCACTCTGCGTGCCGTGGCACGAAGTGGTCGCGGAAGCCGTCGTCGTGCTCGACCGGCGACCGCGCACCTGCGCGCGCTGCGGCGCAAGGTTGTCACGGCGGCGAGCGGTGTGCGGCCGCTGCCGCTCGCCCGTTCCCCGCTAGCCGTGCCCCCCATCGCAACGGCGCCGACGTAGCCGGCGGCGCCGTTGCGTGAGCACGCCTGCGCCATCGGCGCTCTGCAGCTTCCACGCCGCCGCCACCGGCGGCTGCGGCGAGCCCGAGGAAGCGGAGAAGGAGGCGCGGCGAGTGAAGCGGTGGCTCACGCGCCCACCGCACGGAACGTTCCTGAGAGGCGGCTCAGAGCTCGTTCGTCGGCTTGGGCCTGCCGTAGTGGAAGCCCTGCGCGTTCTGGACGCCCAGCTCGTGCACGACGTCGTCTTGGCCCTGCCGCTCGATGCCCTCGGCGACGAGGCGCGTGCCGAGCGCCGTGCCGAAGCCGACGATCGCGTGCAGCAGCGCCTTCCCCGCGTCGTCCTCGTCGACGGCGGCGGTGAAGCTCTTGTCGATCTTCACGATGTCGATCGGCAGCCGCTGCAGGTACACGAGCGACCAGTAGCCGGTGCCGAAGTCGTCCAGCGCAATCTTGATGCCACTCGAGCGCAGCAGCTCGAGCCGCGAGTCGACGTCGCTCGTGTCGATGACGACGCTCTCCGTCAGCTCGAGCACGAGCTGCTCGGGCGGCAGCTTCGAGAGCTGCAGCGCCTCCTCGACGTGCGACACGAAGTCGGGATGTTGCAGCTGGCGCGCCGACACGTTGACTGCGATCTCGATCGGGCGGCCTGCGCCACGACCCAACCTCGCTGCATACAGACAAGCCTCGCCGAGCACCCACCGGCCGATCGGCACGATCAGGCCCGAGCCCTCGGCGAGCGGGATGAACTCGTCCGGCGGCAGCAGCCCGAGCTCCGGATGCTCCCAGCGGAGCAGCGCCTCGTACGCCTCGATCTCACCGGTCGCGAGCGACACGATCGGCTGATAGTGAAGCCGCAGCTGATCGAGGTCGACCGCGTCGGCCAGTTCCCCGATGCGCCGGAAGCGGATGACCGCGGCCTTGTCCAGCTCCGGGTCGTAGAACGCGAAGCCGAAGCCCGGCTGCGACTTCGCGCGGTACATCGCCGCGTCTGCTTCCTTCAGCAGCTCGGTCGGGTCGTCGCCGACGGAGATGCCGATCGACGTCTCGACCGACAGCCGCCGCCCTTCGATCTCGATCGGCTCGGCCAGCGACTCGTGGATCCGCTGCGCAACGATCGAGATGTCGCCCGGATCGACGACGCGCTCGATGATCACCGCGAACTCGTCGCCGCCGAGACGCGCCGCGGTGTCGGCCGCGCGGATCACCGTCTGCAACCGGTCGGCGAGCGCACACAGCACCGCGTCGCCGATGTGATGCCCGAACCGGTCGTTCACGCCCTTGAAGCCGTCGACGTCCGCAAACAGGATCGCCGTCTTCTCGCCCGGATGGCGAACAGCAGCGATCGCGCGTTCGAGGCGATCGTTGAAATGCGCGCGATTCGCGAGGCCGGTCAGCGGGTCGTACAACGCCTGCCGGCGAAGCGCTTCCTCCGCCTCACGCTCGGGCGAGATGTCGAGCAGGTAGCCCTGAAGGTACAACGGGGTGCCGTTCTCGTCGGAGACGACCACGCCGGCGTCGCGGATCCACACGTAGTGGCCGTCGCGCGCCTTCAAGCGGTACTCGGTGTTGAGCGGCTCGTGCGTCCTGTGGGTGTGCTCGTGCGCCTCGAGCACACGCGCCTTGTCCTCCGGATGCAGAAGCTTCACGAACAGGTCGCCGTCGTCCCGCCAGTCCTGAACGGAGTACCCGAGCAGCCCTTCGATCTGGCGGCTCGTGAAGATGTTGGAGCTCTTCGCGTCGAGCGCATCGACGTAGATGACAAGCGGCAGCTGCTCGACGAGCGTTCGATAGCGCCGGTCGAGCTCGCGGCGCTCCCCGGCTGCGGCCTCGCGCTCGAAGACGATGCTCGCGACGCCCGCGGCCATCTCCACCACTTCCAGCTCGCGCTCGGTCGGACGGCGCGGAACGCGGTAGTACAGCGCGAAGGTTCCCGCGACCTCACCGTCGGCGTCGAGGATCGGCGTCGACCAGCACGCACGCAGCCCGTGCGCAGCCGCGAGATCGGCGTAATCGGCCCAGAGCGGATCGCGTGCGATGTCCTCGACGACGACTGTCTGCCTCGTCGCCGCCGCCGTGCCGCACGAGCCTGCGGTGGCCGCGATCGGCACACCGTCGACGGCGGCGTTGTAGGACTCGGGGAGCCGTGGCGCGACGTACGTGCGCAGCGACTGTGTGTCGCGGTCGACGAGCAGCACTGAGGCGATCGCACCCGGAGCCTGCGACTCGATCAGGTCGATCAGCAGCTCGAGCACCGAACGCGCTTCAGCGCCGGCGGCCACCTCCGTGAGCAGCACGCGCTGCATCTGCAGGAGTGTCAGGACGTGATCCGATGCATCGTGCGCAGGGGCTACCGAAGCCACACTTACGCATCGGTGGGAACGGGTGCATTCACGTCACCCGGAAGGGTGAGGCGGTGGGCCGTAAAGTCGCACGAATGCAGCGCCGCAGCCTTGCTCACGACCTCATCCGGATCGCGTTTGCCGCCACCGGGATCGTCGCGATGACCTACCAGTACACGCGGCTCCAGCCGGTGCCGACATTCCGGCCCGCGAACTTCTTCAGCTTCTTCACGATCCAGTCGAATGTCTTCGCCGCGACTGCGCTCGTGCTGACCGCGCTCGTCCGCAGGGAAGAGCGCACGCGGACGTTCGACGCGATGAGGGGAGCGGCGACGTTCTCCATCGCGGTCACCGGCGCGGTCTTCGCCCTGCTCCTATCCGGCCACCAGGAGCAGCTCGAGACGCACAACCCGTTCGCGAACTTCGTCGTCCACTACCTGATCCCCGTCGTCCTCGTGGTCGACTGGCTCGTCGACCCGCCCACCCGTCGACTCTCACTCAGGTTGGCGCTCGCGTGGCTCGCCTATCCGTTCGCGTGGTTCGTCTACACGCTCATCCGCGGCCACTTCGCACATTGGTACCCGTATCCGTTCGTCGACGTGTCCGAGCACGGCTACGGCGGCGTGCTGCTGCGGGGCGTCGTGTTCCTTGCCGCGTTCGCGGCGGGAGCAGCGGCGTTCACGCGTGTTGCGCGGCCGAGACCCTAGGCCACCGCCTGCGCCTTCGCCGCCGCCGCCAGATTGCGGCGACGAGCAGCGCGACCAGACCACCGACGGCGGCCGGCACCCACGGGCTGACGACGATCACGCGGCCCGTCGACACGAGCTCGCGCGTCTGCGAGGCCGTCCGGCCCGGATAGGTGACGCGCGTCGTCACGGTGACGATCCCGACCGGCCAGCGAGGCTTGCCGGAGACCGCGATCGAGCGGGAGCGGCCGACCGGCAGCAGCGACGGCCCGAGCCGCTCTTGCTGGAATGCTCCCCCGGGCGACGAGGTCGTGTCGTTCTCGCCCCACATCGTGACGGACGCATGGCCGAGGTTGGTCACGCGCATCGCCCCGCTCACCTTCGAGCCGAGCACGAACGACGGCAGGTGCAGGTGGCCGGTGAGCAGGCGGAGCCGCGGCCCCGGGACGTCGAGCGTCAAGAACGAGCCGATCTGGTTCACCACGGTGATCGACCCGCCTTCCGCCGCGACCGGTGTGACGAGGAAGCCGACGAAATACAGGTCGGGGCTGAGGTGCGGGACCTGGATCGCGAGCGGCACGTTGCGATAGCTCTGCGCGGGGATCCGAAGGGCCTCGCCCGGGAACTGCACGCGGCCGGCCCAGCGCGGATCAGGGCCGCTGCCGACCGAAACCTTGCCGTCGTCGCCGAGCGCGAGCGTCCGGCTGCGAATCAGCACGGTGACCGCGAAGTCGTTCGGATTGACGACGCGGATCAGCGTCCGGGCGACGCCGCCCACCTTGGCCGGGACCGGGTCTGCCGGAACCGAGACGGCCAAGGCACGTGAGCCGCTCACGGCCTTGGCCGACCCGCCGGCGGTCGCAGAGCTCGCGACGGCCAGAGCCGTCGCGAGCACCGTCGCGACCAGAGCGAATCTCACGTCAGTTGTAGTTCGGCGTCACCGTGTACGTGACAGTGTCGGAATACACGCCGGACGGCGACGAGTAGTCGATCGCGACACGATTCGCGATCGAGATCGTGTCGGCAGAGCCGCCCGTCGTGCCGGAACGCGTCGCGATCGTCTCGCCGCCGGCCGTGTACCCCGCGTACTTCGAGCCGGAGAACGCCGGATCGACCGTCGCGCCCGTGCCCGTCACGGTGTACCCCCACGCCGGCGCGCCCGGCCACGCGACCGACGTCGCCTTGCCGGTCGAGACCTTTGCGATCACCGGGTTGCCGGTGCCGCTCGACTGGAGGCCGGTGGCGTTGTCCTTGACAGCGAGGGTGTAGCCGGAGTTCGCATTCGTCTGCACCGTCAGGCCGACCGTCGCCGACTGGTCCGCGAGCGCTCCGAGACTCGGATCCATGTCGAGCTCGAAGGCCGTCGTGTCCACCGTGAACGTGAGGCTCTTCGCCAGGTTCACGGTGACCGCGGTGTTGTTCGCGGCGAGCGCCACCGCAGGCGTCGTGCCGGTGTCGATGGTCGCGGCCGCAGCGGTCTTCGTCGTGATCACCGTCGTATAGCTCCCCGCGGTCGAACTGTTGGTCAGACCGCCGAACTCGATGTAGATCGGGATCCCGGCCGGAACCGCGACCGGGGTCGTGACCGTGTAGGTGATCGTCTGGCCGGCAATCGCCACCGTGCCGGCTCCGATCCCGTACGCACGCGTGATCGTCGGCGCGCCGCCGAGACCTGCGCCGGAGACGGCGAACGTGATCGTCTTGATGGTGTTCGCCGTCGTGGTCTTGAACGAGTACGAGTACGACGTGTTCGTCGCCGAGACCTGGTTGTTCGAGACCGTCCAGCTCATGTTCGAAAGCGTCGCCGCGCCTGCCGGCAGTGCGGTGAGCACCAGCAAGGCTGCGCCGATGGCGACCGCGCCGAGGGCGAGCCGAGTCAACCGTTTCCGGGGCCGCATGGCCGACCGGTTCGCCGTGCGTAGCTTCATGTCCTTCCTTTCTGGGAGGCGGGCGGCGAAGGATCGCCGGAAAACCGTGAGTCCCTTCGTCATCGGGGGACATTTGTGACCAGGCCACCCCCGGATGAGGGATTCGTGCCTCACCCTCTCCCGGAAACATGGGATCCGGCCGATCACCGGACTTGAATGGAAGCGATGGCCACCGCAGGCGATCCCGCCAGGCTGCTCTTCGAGCGGACCGACCGCTTCGTCTGCACGCTCGACCTGCAGGGGCGGTTCACGTCGATCAACCCCGCCGGCACCGCGATCAGCGGCTACTCGGCGGAGGAGCTGATCGGCCGATACGCGAACGAGTTGATCGTCCCCGAGCAGCGCGAGATTGCCGCCGAGCGCTTCGCCGCACGCCTGGCGGGGAATCCGAGCGACGAGACCGAGTACTTCTTGCTCCGGCGAGACGGCACGCGCATCGCGATCGCGATCGCGTCGACGCTGATCGAACAGGACGGCAAGGCGACTGGCGTGCTCGGGATCGTCAGCGACCTCTCGGAGCAGAACCGGACGAGCGACGCGCTGCTCGAGAGCGAGCGACGCTTCCGCGGCTCGTTCGAGTCGGCGTCGATCGGCATGGCGCTCGTCGCGCCCGACGGCCGGTTCCTCGAGATCAACCCCGCCTTCTGCGAGCTCGTCGGCTACTCGACCGACGAGATGACGTCACGAGGGTTCCAGCAGATCACGCACCCCGACGACCTCGCGCGCGACCTCGAGAACGTGCAGCGAACGCTCGACGGCGACTTCGACTCGTACCAGATGGAGAAGCGCTACATCCGCTCGGACGGCAGCGAGGTCTGGGTGACGCTGAGCGTGACCCTCGTCCGCGGCGCGGACGGCGCGCCCCTCCATTTCGTCGCCCACGCGCAGGACATCGACGCGCGCAAGCGCGCCGACGAGCGCTTCGTCGCGGCCGAGCGCCGGTACCGCACGCTCGTCGAGCAACTGCCGCTCTGCATGTACATCCGCTCGCTCGACATGAGCCAGCCGAACATCTACGTCAGCCCGCAGGTCGAAAAGATCCTCGGCTACCCGGTCTCGGACTGGCTGGAAGACCCGGACCTGGTCAAGCGCATCATGCACCCCGACGACCAGGAGCGCGTGCTCGGCGAGGCCGCTCGCGTGCGCCGCGGCGCCGGTTCCTTCGCGGAGGAGTATCGATACGTGAAGCCCGACGGAACCGTCGTGTGGGTGCAGGACGAGATGCACCTCGTCCGCGGCGAGCAGGGCGAGCCGCTCTACGTCCAGGGCTTCGTGCGGGACATCACCGAACGGAAGCTGACCGAGGCGGAGCGCGACCGGCTGCGCGACGAGCTCTTGCACGCGCAGCGGCTCGAGGCGATCGGCCGGCTCGCGGGCGGTGTCGCCCACGACTTCAACAACATGCTGACCGCGATCCGTGGCTACGCCGAACTGCTCGTCGGCGACGCGAACGCGCCGGGCTCGACGCGTGAGAACGCGCGGCGAATCGTGCAGGCGACGGAGCAGGCTGCCGACCTACCGCGCCAGCTGCTCGCGTTCGGCCGCAGGCAGGTCCTCGAGCCCGCGATCGTGAACCTGAACGACGTCGTCTCGTCGATCCGCGGCCTGCTCGAGCACGTGTCCGGGGCGATCACCGTCGACATCGCTCCGACCGCGGCCAACCCGTGGGCGCTCGCAGACCGGAGCCAGCTCGAGCACGCGCTCGTCAACCTGGCACTCAATGCGAGCGACGCGATGCCGAGCGGAGGCGCGATCGAGGTGAGCACGGCGAACATCACGATCGACGAGCACGACGCCGCGGAGCCGGAAGCCCGCCCCGGGTCGTACGTCGTCATCCGTGTCACCGACACCGGTATCGGAATGGACGACGAGACGCGCCGCCGCGCTTTCGAGCCGTTCTTCACGACGAAGACCGAGAAAGAAGGGTCGGGCCTCGGGCTCTCGAGCGTCCATGGCACGGTGGCGCAGAGCGGCGGGTTCGTGTTGCTCGAGACGGAGGTCGGAGTCGGCACGACGTTCTCGCTGTACCTGCCGGTCGCGGCCGCGTCGGTGGAGGCGCGACCGCGGACGATCCTGCTCGCCGAGGACGAGGCGATCGTGCGCGACCTCACCGAGCAGATCCTGAAGAACGCGGGATACGACGTGCTCACAGCCGGCGACGGCGCCGAGGCGCTCGTGCTCTACGAGGAGCATCGCGGCGAGATCGACGGTGTCGTGACCGACATCGTCATGCCGGGCCTCGGCGGCCGCGGCCTCGCGCGGCAGATTCGCGAGCACGACGCGGAGTTGCCGATCGTCTTCATCTCGGGCCATCACGAGGAGACGCCCGAGACGCTGCAACTCGGGACGGGCGCTGCGCTCCTGCAGAAGCCGTTCTCGGTGGACGCCCTCGTCGGCGCGGTCGGCCGGCTCGTCGGCGAGGACACGACGCCCGTGCCGGTCGAGCTCGAGCGCGCTCCGACGTGCGTGCTCGCCGACGACCATCCAGCCGTGCTCGACTCCGTGTCGCGCTTCCTCGAGACGCGAGGCATGCGCGTGTCGCAGGCGCGCGACGGCGAGCAAGCGCTCGCGACGATCCGGGCGACGCAGCCCGACGTGGCGATCCTCGACGTAGCGATGTCGCCGACGTCGGGCATCGACATCGCACGGCACGTCGCGGACGTCAGCCCGCAGACGAAGGTGATCCTCTACACGGGGCACAACGACCGCGGGCTGCTCGACCGTGCGCTCGACGCGGGCGCACGCGGCTTCGTCCTCAAGGAGGGCACACTCGAGTCGCTCGAGGAGGCGGTGCGCACCGTCGCGGAGGGCGGGACGTGGGTCGATTCGAGGCTCGCGACTGCCGTCGCGTCACCGGAAACTGTCTCGTCGCTGCCGCCGCTCACGCCGCGGGAGCGCGAGATCCTCGGCCTGGTCGCGAACGGCCTCACCAACGACAAGGTCGCGACCAGCCTCGCGATCTCACCCGAGACGGTGCAGTCGCATGTGCGCCACGCGATGGTGAAGCTGGAAGCGGACACGAGGACGGAGGCCGTCGCAACGGCACTCCGTCACTCGCTCATCTCGTAACGCCTTACTGCGGCTGCGGAACGATGCGGATGTAGGGCTTCGGTGCGTCCCACGTGCCGAAGAGCTCTTTCGCCTGCTCGTCGTTGACCGACCCGGCGATGATCACGTCCTCGCCGTGCTTCCAGTTGGCCGGCGTCGAGACCTTGTGAGTCGCGGTCAGCTGCAGCGAGTCGATCACGCGCAGCACCTCGTCGAAGTTGCGGCCGGTCGTCATCGGGTAGACGAGAACGAGCTTCACCTTCTTGTCGGGGCCGATCACGAACACATTGCGGACCGTCTGGTTGTCGGCCGCCGTGCGGTCGGCCGTGTCGCCGGAGACGTCCGCGCCGAGCATCCCGTACGCCTTCGACACTGTGAACTCCGTGTCGCCGATGATCGGGTAGTTGGGACGCGACCCCTGCGTCTCCTCGATGTCGTCGGCCCAGCCCTCGTGGTTGTCCGTCGGGTCGACCGAGAGGCCGATGATCTTCACACCGCGCCTGTCGAACTCCGGCTTGATCTTGGCCATGTAGCCGAGCTCGGTCGTGCAAACCGGGGTGAAGTCCTTCGGATGCGAGAAAAGCACCGCCCACGAGTCGCCGATCCAGTCGTGGAACGAGATGTGCCCTTCCGTGCTGTCCGCTTCGAAGTCCGGAGCCGTATCGCCGATCGTCAATCCCATTCCCAAGCCTCCTGTGGTGTTGCCGCAATTTCCTATCTACACCAAACGCGCGGCCGGGTGCACATCTTCCGTAGCCTCCCGGGCATGACCAACGCAACCATGCAGACGAACCACGGCACGATCGAGATCGAGCTCTTCCCGGGCGAGGCGCCGAAGACGGTCGAGAACTTCACGAAGCTCGCCGGCGAGGGCTTCTACGACGGGATTGTCTTCCACCGCGTGATCGAGGACTTCATGATCCAGGGCGGCGACCCGACCGGCACCGGCTCGGGCGGCCCCGGGTACCAGTTCGAGGACGAGTTCAACGACCATCCGGTCGAGCGCGGCGCGCTGGCAATGGCGAACGCCGGCCCGAACACGAACGGCTCGCAGTTCTTCATCGTCACCGCCGACGCGTGCCCATGGCTCGACGGCAAGCACACGGTCTTCGGCCGCGTGACGTCGGGGATGGACGTCGTCGACGCGATCTCGAAGCTCGACACCGGCCCCGGCGACCGCCCGCGCGACGAGGTTCGCATCGAGGGGATCAGTCTGAGCTAACTTGGCCGAATGGCCGAGGAACGCGAGGAAGAGACGACCGAAGTCGTCTGCCCGCACTGCAAGAAGACGTTCACGGCGAGCCTGATGGCCGGCGACGCCGAACGGTACCGCGGATACAAGTGCCCACACTGCCGGCTGTTCGTGCCGGCTGCGCGCGCCAAGTAGTCAGGTTCGGACGAGCCTGATCGCGCCATGTCTGGTGCCAGGCACCGTGTAGTGCGCTTCGCATGGAGGACATGCCTCCACAACGCACGGCAGTTCAGGCCAATGGCCTAGCGGACGCGCACGCGCAGGCTGTAGAGCCGCTGCTTCGGTGACCAGACCCGGAGCAGCGAGCCCTTCTTCAAACGGATCGTGCGCAGGAAGACGCCGTTGTCATTGGTCAGCCGAACCCCGGCGACGGAGACCCACTTGTTCTTCCTGAGGATCTGAATCTCGTACTGCTCGCGTCCCGTTTTCCCGTCGCGGAGCTGGCCCCAGACGACCGTCTCGAAGCCCGACCGCTTCATCTCCGCGAACGGCAGCCTGAACGAGTTCAGCGACGGCTTCGGCTTGTCGTCGATGTAGACGAGCCCGGTCTGGAACCGACTCAGCTGAGGCTCGTCGCGGTACAGGTACTGGATCAGCATCGTCACGCGCGCGAGCCGCCACGCGCGCATGTCGGCGAGGCTGAGCAGCGTCGCCTGCTTGCGCGGCGACACGCCGAGGAACTGATCGGGCGGATTCGTCTGGTAGCCGTACTCGGTCAGCCAGACCGGCTTCAGCCCCCAGTAGCGCCGGACGAGGATCAGCAGCTTCGGCAGCGTCGCCATCGTGATCGTGGGACAGAACCGGCAGCCGTGACCCGACGGCGTCTCGCCCGGGCGTAGCGGGTACGGGTTGTGGGCGTACGCGTCGAGCTTGGCGTGCGCCCGCGCCATGCCGCGCAGCCAGGTGACGGGCGCCACGCCGCCGAGACCACCGCGCGGCGCGGTCACGCCGCCCCCGACGAGCGCGTGCGGAAGAACGGCGTGGATCCCCTCGTAGCCGGGGTTGAGCAGATGCTCGACGTAGATCGATGCCTTCGTGGGCTTCAACCAGAGCGGGTGGTTCGGCTCGTTCCAGATCAACCAGTCGCGCACCCACGGATAGCGCGCCGCTGCCGCATGCGCGAACGCGCGGAAGTCGCGCGGCCGCACCGGCGCATAGTTCGGCGCCTTGCCGCTGTTTGCCCACCCCGGCGTCCCGAGCAGGGTGACGACGGGTGCCAGCCCGTGCCGGCGAATCGCGAGCAGGATGCGGTCGGAGCGACTCCAGTCGTACGCGCGATCCCGCGGCGACGTCGCATCGGCCGGTCGCTTCTTCGCGATCACGTCCCAGTGGATCGTGAAGCGAACGAGCGGCACACCGAGGTGCTTCAGCGTGTCGAGGCGCTGGTTGAGCTTCCCCGGACCGAACTCGATCCAGGCGTCGTCCTGGATCCCGTACTTGATGCTGTTCGACGCGTGGCTCGGGCTCGCGAACGAGCCCGAGATCACGACGAAAAGTGTTGCGACGAGAAGTGCCCGGCCCCCCATGGGAACCGGAACTCTCTCACGTCACCCCCAGGTCGCGCCCTGCCGACCAACTCGGCGCCGCGGAAGATGTACCTAGACGCAGTCGCGGAGAGCCTGCGCCTCGGGCAGGCCCTCGAGCTTCTTCAGGGTGTTGTTCTCGATCTGCCGGATGCGCTCGCGTGTCACGCCGAACGCCTTGCCGACTTCCTCGAGCGTGCACGGCTGACCGCCCGTGAGACCGAAACGCAACTCGATCACCTGACGCTCGCGCTCCGGCAGCGCGTTCAATGCGTTCTCGATGTCGGAACGGCGGAGCGTCAGTGACGCGGCCTCGTCGGGCGTCTCGGTGTTCTCGTCCTCGACGAAGTCACCGAGCTCCGAATCCTCTTCCTCGCCGATCGGCTTCTCGAGCGAGACCGGGTGCTGCGCCATGCGGAGGATCTCGCGCACCTCTTCCGTCGTCATCTCGAGCTCCTCGGCGATCTCCTCGGGCCGCGGCTCGCGGCCGAGCCGCTGAACGAGCTGGCGCTCGATGTGCACGACCTTGTTCAGCTTCTCGACCATGTGGACCGGAATGCGGATCGTGCGCGCCTTGTCGGCGATCGCCCTTGTCACCGCCTGCCGGATCCACCAGGTCGCGTACGTCGAGAACTTGTAGCCCTTGCGATAGTCGAACTTCTCGACGGCGCGGATCAGGCCGAGCGAGCCTTCCTGGATCAGGTCGAGGAACGACAGCCCGCGCCCGAGGTAGCCCTTCGCGATCGAGACGACGAGGCGCAGGTTCGCCTCGATCATCTGCGTCTTCGCGATCATGTCGCCGCGCTCGATCCGCTTCGCCAGATAGACCTCCTGGTCGGCGGTGAGCAGCGGCACCTTGCCGATCTCGCGCAGGTAGAGCCGCAGCGAGTCGAGCGACGGCTCGACGGTGAGGTCGAGCTTCGGCGCTGCTTTCACCTCTTCTTCGACGAGCGGCTGCTCGTGCGGCAGGCGCTTGTGCTCTTCACCCTCGACGAGCTCGACGCCGTGGTCGATCAGGTACGTCGTGAAATCCTCGACCTGCTCCTTCGTGAGCTCGACTTCCTCGATCCCCTTGACGATCTCGTCGTAGGTGAGGAACCCCTTCTCCTGTCCCGACGCAACGAGTTTTTGCAGCTCTTCGACGTCGGGAAGAGCAATGTCGACAGTGAGCACCTGAGCACGACCTCCGGCTACGCGTGGGTTGACGGGGGAACAACCGAAACGCAAAGAGCCGGCACTGCTCATATCCGGCTTCACCCTCTGACGCAGCGGACATTACATCAGGTTCGCCGAAGAGGGATGATTTTTTCTTCGGCAGCGAAAGTCCTTCTTTGCTATGCGCGGTACCGTGCTTTCGTGGTCGCGTTGATCGCTGCACTCGTGCTCACCGCGCCTCCGCGGGCGGTGCTCTCGACGCCGACCGGGACGGTGCCGCTCGTCATGTCGTCGTGGTGCTGGAACGCGCACTGTGGTGCGCCGTTCTCGTCGGCCAAGAAGACGGCGACGGCAACTCGGGGAGGGACGGTCTCCGTCGGGCTCGGGTTCACTCCCCGGCACGTGCGCGTCGCGATCGCGGGCAGGCAGGTGGCGGCCGTGACACGCGGCAGGGTCGTGAGCTGGGCCGCGTCCCGCGGCGGCGGGGTGACGGTGCACGCGACTGGCCCGCGGGGCTGGGTCACCTACGTCGGCCGCCTGAAAGTGTCCTAGAAAAAGTGAAGACGGCGTCGCCGCAGACGCCGTCTTCTTGGGTTGGTAGTGCCCCCACCCCCGGGGCCCCGCCGCATCGGGCCCGCCAGAGGTCTTACAGAGCATGGACGAATGAAGGCTCTTGATCTATCACCGGATAGGTGGTTCACCTGACCGCTTGACTAGGTTCCCCCTTGTGGGGCTGACCTTCACCGATCGGCTGCTCGAGGGGCCGCCGCTCGTGGCCGACGGCGGGACGGGCGTCCTGCTCTCGGCGGCGGTTCCCGGGCTGCGGGTGCCGGAAGAGGCGAACATCCGTGCACCCGAAGCGGTCGTCTCGGTGCACGTCAGCTTCATCAACGCCGGCGCCGACCTGATCGAGACGAACTCCTTCGGCGCGAACCGGCGAAAGCTCGCCCAGCACCACCTCGAGGACTCGTTCGAGGCGATCAACTCGGCGGCGGTGAAGCTCGCGCGGGAGGCGCGCGAGATCACCGGCCGCGAAGTGCTGATCGGGGCGGCGATCGGGCCGTCCGGTGACCGAGACCAGGAGCCGTTCGCCGAGCAGGCACGGATCCTGGAAGGGCGCGGTGCCGACCTGTTCGTCGTCGAGACGTTCTACGACCTCGACGAGCTCGAGGTCGCGGTCGAGGCGGTTCGGTCGGTGTCGGGGTTGCCGATCGTGGCGCTGATGAGCTTCGACAGCGACGCGGTCACGATCGGCGGGGTCTCGGCGCAGGCGGCGGCGGAGCGGCTGCGTTCGCTGGGCGTCGAGGCGTTCGGCGCGAATCACGGCCGCGGGCCGGCTGCTGCGTTGGCGGCGCTGGCCGAGATGTCGGCTCCCGGCTCTGCCCTCGCCGCCTTGCCGAACGTCGGCCTCGCGACGTTCAGCGGTGCGCGGCTCGCGTTCCCGCACGCGACGCCGGAGTACTTCGGCGAGTTCGCCGCGCGGGCGCGGGCTCTCGGCGCGCGGCTGATCGGCGGTTGCTGCGGTGTCACGCCCGCGCAGGTCGCCGCGATCCGCGCGGCGGTGGACGAGAACCGCGAGGCGGTCGCCGCGCCTCGGGCCCGTGAACGGTCGCTCGAGCCGCTGCCGGTGACCGCGGCCGAGCCGACGGAGCTCGAGCGCCTGCTCGCCTCGGGTGAGTTCGTCGTATCGGTGCAGCTCGATCCGCCGCTCGGCGGCTCGGTGCAGGGACTGGTCGACGCGGCTGCTGCGGTGCGCGACTCGGGCCTCGCTCAGGTCGTCGACGTGAACGACAACCCGCGCGCGCGGGCGCGGATGAGCGGCTTGATGGCATCAGTGGCGATCCGCGCCGCGGCGGGGATCGAGGTTGTCCCGCACCTGACGCCGCGCGATTCGACGCTCGCCGGGCTCGAGTCGCTGTTGCTCGGCGCGCACGCGTCGGGAGTGCGCAACGTTCTTGCAGTCACCGGCGACGCGCCCGAGCAGGGCGACTATCCGGGATCCGGGTCGGTGTACGACGTCGACGCGATCGGCCTTGTCGATCTGATGGCGCGGCTGAACTCGGGCGTCGACTTCCACGGCCGCGCGATCGACGCGCCGACGTCGTTCTTCCCGGGCGTGGCGGTGAACCCGACCGCGGACGATCTAGGGCTGGAGGCGGAGCGGTTCCGGCTGAAGGTCGAGGCGGGGGCGCGGTTCGCGATGACGCAGGTGCTGTTCGACCTGTCGTATCTCGAGTCGTTCCTGGAGCGGATCGGCGGCTCGCCGATCCCGCTGCTCGTCGGCGTGTGGCCGATCCGGTCGCTCGATCTGGCGGTGCGGGTGCACAACGAGACGCCGGGCATCGTCGTCCCCGATCGCGTGCAGGAGCGCTACCGCGCCGCCGGCCCGGACGCGGCGGCGTTCGGCGTGGAGCTGGTGCGCGGGCTGATCGAGGACGCGAAGTCGCTGGCGGCGGGCGTCTACGTGGTGGCGCCGTTCCGGCGGCCGCTCGGCGTGCTCGACGTGCTCACGGGCCTCGGCGGCTCCTAGCGACGGGTGCGCACTTCGTAACGGTGCCTGGCACCGGGCATGTCCCATCCGCCACAGGTCGGATGCAGGGGTTTCGTGCGATTGTGGATGCGCTGTCGCAGTTCTGTTGCGGTGCCTGGCACCACCGATCCGCGCCCCGGTCAGCCGCACGAGCCGGTCGAGACCGGCTTCTTTGCCTTCGCCAGGTCCCGCCTGACCGGCGCCGCCGGGATGCCGTAGCCGGCGCGCGCGCCGATGCGGGCGGCGAACACGGTCAGCTCGACTTCACCCGCCTCGTTGACTGCCGGGCCGCCGGAGTTCCCGTGGCGGACGAGCCCGCTCACCGCGGTCACCTCGCGCAGCGAGCCCTTAATGAGGACATCGGCGGTCGCGCCGATGCGCCCGGGCCGCGCGTCGAACGGCCCGTTCTCCGGGAAGCCGAGGATCGCGACCGAGTCGCCGTCGCGGGGATCGGCGAGCGGCAGCGCCGGTGCCTTGAGGCCGGGCACACGAAGGATCGCGACGTCCTGCCGGCGATCGACGACGAGCACGGTCGCCGCATGACCCTGCGCGCGGATCCCCGACGCCCCGGCGACCACGTGCGCGGCCGTGACGACGATGTGCGGCTTCGCGACCCAGCCGCTGCCCTCGACGCCGAAACCGCACGCGGTGCCGGTGATACGGACGACGCTCGGCCGCGCGCCGCGCGCGCGCACCGACTGCAGCGCGCGCGCATCGGGCGGGGTCGTCGGCGGTGCCGGGCCTGCGATCGACGGGAACGGGTCGATCCGGTTGAACGCACGGAGCACGGAGCGCGGCGGCGCGAGCCTGTTCAGCTGCTGCACGATCCGCGAGCCGAGCACTTCGTTGCGGAGCTTCGGGTGACCCGGCACCTGCGTGATCGCCGCCGCGAGCACCCACACGACGACGAAGCCGACCGCCGCGCCCGCGAGCAAGCCGCCGACGGTATCGAGCAGCCGCAGCGGCGGGATGACGAACAGCGCCTTGCGAAGCGACGCTCCGGCGAACGACGCGACCGTCTGCACGACGAGCGCGCCGACCATTGCCCCGACGAGACCGGCCAGCGGTGTGTACGGGGAGCTCGCGCCGTCGTGGAGGACATGCGGAGCGAGTCGCGCGCCGATCACCGCCCCGGCCGCGAGACCCGCGAGCGAAAGCGCGGTCGCGATCAGCCCCCGCCGGAGCCCGCCGAACGCCGACACCGCCGCGATGCCGAGCGCGATCCAGTCGACCCGCGTCACGCCTGAACGCTAGAGAGACGACGGGACGGCACCAACTGCCTAGATCGAGGGATCGACGAACGTCGCGCCGAGCGTTCGCGCAAGCGTCCGGTGTGCTGCGCTCTCGCCGACGAGGAGCGAGCGCTGCGGCGCGACAGCCTGGGTTCGCGCGAAGTTGAGCAGCAGGCCGGGGAGCGGTGGGCGGCACCAACACATCGGCGGCCCGCCCGGGTGCGTGCACACGGCGTGCTCGAACGGCCCCTCCTCGCCCGGCCGCCAGTCGAACACGAGGTGCGGCGTGTGCGACCCGAGGGTGTACCGGTCGAGCACCGACGCCGCCACGAACACGCCGGCGACTCCAGGTCCGACGCTGCGCTCGAACGCAACCCGCTCGATACGAAGGAAGCCTTCGTCCTCGTCAGGCTCCTCCAACTCGCGTGCAGCGCGCATCTGCGACGTCGGCGTGTGCAGGCCGGGTTCGCGACGAGCGGGGCCTCGCAGCTCTTCGGGGCTCGGCAGCTTCCCGAAGCGCTCGAGGAGACGTTCGATCATGTTCACCTGCGCCTGCGCGAGCGGCGTGTCGACCCAGACGCAGCTGACCGGCACGCCGTGGCGTGCGGCCGTCTCGATCGCCATGCTGCGCTGCGCACGCGTGAGGTACGTGTTGTCGAGCACGACCCGCGACTCGCCGCGGCGTAACGTGTCGTCGAGCGCGCCGGCAATGTCGGCGAGCGTGCCTCCGCGCTCGTCGCGGTTCAACCGCCCGTAGCCGTCCGCGACGAATCGTTCGGCCGCGCGCGACTTGCCGGCGCCGGGGATGCCCATCAGCACGACGACCTCGCCGTCCCGCCGCCGAGCCTTCGGCGCAGATGGCGACGGCGGAGCGGGCTCGAGCGATGCGGCTCGCACGGCGGAACGCGCGGCCTCCGCGGTTCGTGCACCCGGAATGGCGACGAGCGACGGCGACTGATCGAGCAGCCATGCGAGCGCGACCTGCTCCGGCGCCGCGCCGGCTCTGCGCAGGCTCTGGTCGCGCCGCAGCCGCGCGATCCGGCGCCGACCCCCGAGCGGCGAGTGGGCGATCACGGCGAGCCCGCGCTCCTCGCAGCGCGCGACCACGCCGCCGCGGATCGCGCGGTCGTCGTAGACGCTGACCGGGACCTGCACGGCGGCGATCGGCGCGAGCTCGAGTGCCTCGTCGAGCTGCTTACGGTTCACGTTCGCAACGCCGACGTGGCGTACGAGCCCGTCGTCGACCAGCTTGACGAGGGCGCGCATCGTCGTCCGCCACGGGGTGCGTGGATCCGGTGCGTGCACGAGGTAGAGGTCGATCGGCAGGCCGTCGAGCGCGGCGAGGCTGGCCTCGCAGTCGGCTCGCAAGGTACGCGCGCGGCCGTCGGGCACCCAGCGCCCGCCGGGCCGCGCCATGCCGCCCTTGGTGACGATGCGAACCGGCCGCCCGCGCAGCGCGCGAGCAAGCCGCTCTTCGTTCCCGGGGTAGGCGCGGGCGGTGTCGAAGACCGTCACTCCGGCGTCGGCCGCGGCGACGACGGGCTCGTCGTCCGCAAGCCGCATACAGCCGAGCCCGATCCGAAGCTCCGTGTCCTCGAGCCATCCCATATGAGACGAATGATCGCTCGCTACACTGCCGCGCGAACCGGGGGCGTAGTTCAGTTGGTTAGAACGCCGGCCTGTCACGCCGGAGGTCGCGGGTTCGAGTCCCGTCGCTCCCGTCCGTTCGTTGCACTGAGTTCCACGCCGCTTCGAGCGAAGTCGAGCGGCGGGGACGCCTTTGTGTCAGCCCTCTGTGTCAGCAGACCCGTTGCGGCGAGGCGGCGCAGTCGGCGTCACGGCTCGGACCCGACCCGCCTTAGGAGGTACAGATAGAGCCCGACGACCAGTATCCCGATCGCCGACCAAGGCCTGGTCAGGCAGGCTCGCCTTCCCAGGAGCTGCTCGCGCGACCTGCGTCCGCGCCGAGGGCCACTCTAGACGCGAGACGCTGCGCGAAGGGCCTCGACGAGGCCGTCGACGTCGAGAACGGTCACCGTGAGCTCTCGATGGCGAATGCGTCCGGACCGGTCGATGCCCGCGACCGGCGATCGAAACGCGATGCAGACGCCGCGGTCGCCGTTCGTGGCGAACGTGAGACCACCGTCGGTGACCGCGAGCCGCGCCGGGCCTGCAGTCTTCAGGAACGCATACGGCCCGGTGACCTCGGCGCCCGCGATGTTGTCGAGAGGCGTCCGCACCCGCCATCGCCCGAAGCGAGCCGAGAGCTCGCCGTCACCGACATCGACCCATGCGAGATCAGGCGTCACGCCGAACAGCCGCGCAACGCGCCGGTACCGCGGACCGAACCGAAACGGGAAGCGCGCCACGCCCGTATCTTCCTGCCAGCGCCACTCGGCGGTCGATCCCTACACTCGAGACTATGGAGCGGGCAGTTCTCGCAGGCGGCTGTTTCTGGGGGATGCAAGACCTGATCCGCAGACGGCCCGGCGTCGTCTCGACGCGGGTCGGCTACACCGGCGGCGACGTGCCGAATGCGACGTACCGCGACCACGGCACCCACGCCGAGGCGATCGAGATCGTGTTCGACCCGGCGCAGACGTCGTACCGCGACATCCTCGAGTTCTTCTTCCAGATCCACGACCCGACGACGCTGAACCGGCAGGGAAACGACATCGGCACGAGCTACCGCTCGGCGATCTTCTACCTCGACGACGACCAGCGCCGGATCGCCGAGGACACGATCGCCGATGTGGAGGCGTCAAGCCTCTGGCCCGGCCGCGTCGTCACCGAGGTGACGCCCGCCGGCCCGTTCTGGGAGGCGGAACCGGAGCATCAGGACTATCTCGAGCACTACCCGAACGGGTACACGTGCCACTTCCCGCGGCCCGGGTGGATCCTGCCGCGCCGCGCCGATTCGCTCACCCGCTAGAGCGGCCTGCCTTCGAGGTGGCCGGGTTGGGTATCCCGGAACCGGAAGCGCGCGTTGCACCCGCATGCACGGCGCAGCCTTCTTCGATCTCGACCGGACCTTGATCAGCCGGGCGACCCCGCTCGCACTGGCCAACTCGTTCCGCCGCCGGCGGCTCGTTCGGCGCCGCGACCTCGTTCGCGCGGGGCTCTGGCAGCTCGTCTTCCTCATCCGCGGAGTCGGCGAGCGCGAGATGCGCCGCGCCGCCGAAGACGGCATGCGCCTCTTGCGCGGCGTACCCGTCGCCGCCGTCGACGATCTCCTCGCGGAGGCGATGGAACAGGTGCTGCGACCGCTCGTCTATTGCGAGTCGCTCGACCTCGCCCGGACACACCACGGGCGCGAAGAGCCGATCTATGTCATCTCGGCGTCACTGCAACAGATCGTCGAGAAGATCGCCGAGGACCTCGGATTCGACGGCGCGGTCGGGTCGACCTGCGAGATCGAGTCGGGCGTCTATACGGGACGCTCTCTTCGCCCGTGTTACGGGTCGCTGAAAGCGGACGCCGTGCGCGAGATCGCCGCCCGCGACGGCATCGACCTTACGCTGTCGACCGCATACAGCGACTCTCATACCGACCTCGCCTTTCTCGAGGCAGTGGGACATCCCACCGCCGTCAACCCCGACGCGAAGCTGCGAAAGATCGCCCGCGAACGCGGATGGCCGATCCTGAGATTCTCCGTGCCTAGAGGCGTCGGTAGCGGGCGTCACTCAGCGAGTACGCACCAAAGGCGATCAGTCCCACAGCGGTGACCCCGAGAAGGAACGGCCCGTACGACGCATGGTCGATCGTGGCGAGCGCACCGTCGAGCCCGACCGCCTTCTTCGGGTCGAAGTCGAGAGCCGCCCTGACGAGGAAGATGCCGATCATCGTGAAGACGACCGCGCGCGCCAGATATCCGAACGTGCCCAGCCGCTGGATCCACGCGCGCACACGGGGGCTCATCTCCTCGACTTTCGAGTCGTCGAGAAACTCCCCGCTGATGCCGCGATAGGCCTGGTAGAGGCCGACCCCGGCGAAGACGACGCCGACGACCCCGACGAGCCAGGTGCCGTCCGGCCACCCCAGCACGCCGGCGGTCGGCTTCCGGGCGCTCCCCGATCCGCCGCCCCCGCGAAGGATCTCGACCGCAATCACGGAGAAGCCCGCATACACGGCGCCGCTCGCGAACCCGGCGACGCGGTCGACAGCCCCGTCGGAGCCTTCAGGCCCGTGGCCGAGCAGCGCGCGCACGAGCCGCCAGACCGCGTAGCCGCCGAGCCCGACCGCGATCAGGATGAGCAGAACGCTGCCGAACGGCTGGTTGGCAATCGTGCGCAGCGCTCCCACCTGGCTCGCGTTCCTGTGACCGCTGCCGAGCGCCAACTTGATCGCGAGGACGCCGACCGTGACGTAGACGGTTCCGCGCGCCGCGAACCCTGCGCGCGAAAGCCATTCGAACGCACCGCTCCGTACGACCTTCTCGCCACCGCTCTTGATGGCCGGCTGGGCGTCCATGGAGGCATCCTTTCCGGGGGGTCAAGCTCAGAACGTCGGCGACGCTGCGGCGGTTACGCACCCGTAACCCGAAAACGGGTGCCGCCGTTGCTCCTGCGGCAAGCACACGGAGGTTCACATGGGTATCGGAAGCCGCCGGACGGTCGTGACGGAGCCGATCGTTCACACACATGGCTGGCTGGCGCCGCTCTTCTTCCTCGCGGGCGTCGGGCTCGTCCCCTGGACGCTGTACCTCTTCGCCACCCTTCCGAGCAGGCATCTGCAGGCCGGCTACTACGACCTCGCCTGGGGCGGATTCGATCTCGTCCTCGCCTCACTGTTCGTTGCGACGGGAGCGGGCCTGCTCGGCTCGCGGCTCTGGGTGCAGAGCACGGCAACAGCGACCGCGACGATGCTCTTCTGCGATGCCTGGTTCGACGTGCTCAGCTCCGGCCCGGGCAACGACCGGCTGTTCGCGGTCGTCCTGGCGGTGACGGCCGAGCTGCCGACCGCGGTGGTGTGCCTGATGATCGCGCGGCATGTCGAAGAGGCCGCCGAGCGGGCGCAGCGCTACGCGCTGGTCGCGCGCCGGCTGCGGGCAGGCGGCCGGGCGGTGCCGGACACCGCCGACGCCGGCTGAGCCTTCAGATCAGGAGCCTGGCCGCGTTCGGGACGACGCTCAACTCCAACGAGTCCAGCTCACCGATCAACTCCCCGTCCACTTGAACCGGAAGCGGCCGGTCGCAGCGAACGGTCGCCTGCTTGAGATTGTGCAGACGCTCGACGCCCTCGTCTTCGGCGTTGTCCTTTCGGTGCAGGAGCGACGCGAGGCGCCCGGGAGCCGAGCGCAACTCGATCGCGTCGACCGCGACCAGATCGAAGCCGCCTTCGAACGATGCGTCGGGGGCAACGTCGAGCGGAACCGGGCCGGCGAAGCTCCACGGGCTGCAGTTGGCGACGAACAGGGTTGCCGCGTGGATGTCGGGCTTTCCCGGCACTTCGACGTGAATCATCGCCTCGGCGTAGTCGCCTGCGAGCAGGACGCCGATCGCTTCACGGACGAACCACAGGTCTCCCGGCCGCGACGAATCGTCGGCGCTGTCGCCGCCGCGACCACGTTCGTCGATCCGCTTGACGATCTCCGCGTCGACACCGATGCCGGCAGCGAACGTGAAGCAGCGGTCGTTCAGCTTGCCGAGCGAGATCGAACGCTCGCTCCCCTCGTCGAGTGCGTCGCAGAGCCGCACAACAGCCTCGTCGAGGTCACGCGGCAGACCGAGCACGCGCGGCAACACGCTCGTCCCGCCTGCAGGCAGCACGCCGATCGGAACCCGGCCGTCGGCGCCGTTCACCACCTCGTTCGCGGTCCCGTCGCCGCCGAGGACGAAGACCGCGTCGAATCCCTCGTCCGCCGCCAGACGCCCCAGGCGCACGCCGTCGCCTGCGTCGAGCGTGTGCATGGCAACGACCTCGAGGCGCTCGGCGAGCTGCGCGAGCACCGACCCGGTCGATTCCGCGGTCACCTCCGTCGAGGCGGGATTCCAGACGAGCAGGATTCGGCGACCCACGTCGGCAGCCTATGCGCGCCGGGTCGCCGCTGGGGCTCTCTCCTCAGGTCGGCGTGCCTTCGAGGTGGCGCATCGTGCAGACCTCGCGGAAGCCGATGCGCCGAAGGATCGGCGACGACGTGGTGGAGATCGCATGAACGGTGAGGGCCGGAGTGCCACGCTCGACTGCGTAGCGCCAGCGCGCACCGACGAGCGCCCGGTAGACCCCGCGGCCTCTCGCCCACGGAGCAGTCGCACCTCCGACCAGGAACAGGCCGCGGTCCGACAGCAGCGCGCTCGCGGATCCCGCGACTCGCCCGTCGACCCTCGCGACGAACGCGACGGTCGAGCGGGCCTGCGTCCGTAGGTGCTCCTCGTAGTAGGCCGCGAGGAAGCCGCGGTTGTGCTCACGCTCGTCCTCGGGCAGTCCGAACGCTTCCCAGCGCACCTCCGCGGCGTCCGTGAAGTCCGTCATCGTCGCGACCTCGTACGTCTCGACATCGGCGGGCAGGCCGTCGGGCTCGTGGTCGAGCAGGAGCGCATCGAGCAGCTCGCTGCCGTCGTCGGGCACCCGGAGCCCAAGTGCGATCAGCTCCTCCGCGAGCCGCGCCGGGCGTGTCGAAGGACCGAGGTACCAGTCCGTCTTCACGCCCGCCGCAATGAGCTCGCGGACCTCGTCGAGCATCCTCGAAATCTCCCCCTCGACGGTCTTGATCGATGTGACGACTCCAAACGACGGCCCGGTGACGACACACATGCGATCGCTGAGATGGCGCGTGACCTTGCCGCCGTCATCCCAGCTCAGGTAGAGACCCGGGTTCTCTGCGAAGTCGCGCAGCATCACGGCGCCTTGTAGATGACGCCGTGGCAATTCCACGAGCCGGCGAGCACGTCGAGTTTCATCCGATCTCCTCCTTCTAGGTCCATGCCCACCGAGTGTCGGGCGCCGACGCATAGGATTTGCAGAGCCGTGGAGTTCGGGGTGCTCGGCCCTTTGCGCGTGATGAGCGAACGCGTCGACGTTCGGGTGACCGCGCGCCGGCACAAGGCGCTCATCGCGGCGCTGCTGCTCCGCCGGGGCAACTCCGCCTCCGTCGACTCGCTGATCGCTGCGCTCTGGGGTGACGACCCGCCTGCGTCGGCGGCGAGTCTCCTGCGGCTCTACGTCTCGCAGATCAGACGCGTCTTGCCCGACGGCCGCGTGACGCGTTCCGACGGCGGTTACGCGCTCCGCGTCGAGCCGGGCGAACTGGACGTCGACATCTTCGAGCGGCTCCTCGCCCGCGGCGCCAAGGCCGCCGCAGCAACCAACCACGAGCTCGCCGCGGCCCTGTACAGCGAGGCGCTCGGGCTGTGGCGTGGACCGGCGCTCGCGGATCTCGTCGACGAGCCCTTCGCGCTGCTCGAAGTGGGGCGCCTGGACGAGCTACGGCTCCAGGCGATCGAGCTGTGGGCCGCCGCAGCCCTCGAGCTCGGACGGACCACGGAGGCCCTGCCCGACCTCCAGCAGGTCGTCGCCGAGCACCCGCTCCGGGAAGGCCCGCGACGTCTGTTGATGCTCGCGCTGTACCGCGACGATCGGCAGGCCGAGGCACTCGCCGTCTACCGCGAGGGGAGGCGCTACCTCGTCGACGAGCTCGGCCTCGAGCCTTCCGATGAGCTCCGTGAGCTCGAACAGCGCATCCACCGGCGCGACCCGACACTCGACTCCGACACGCCCCTTCCGTCGGCGCGCGAGCCCTCGCCCCCGCTCCCGGCGACGGCAACGATCGGGAGAGACGCCGAGATCGAAGCGCTGCGCCGGCGACTGCTGTCCTCGCCCGAGTCGCTCGTCACGCTCGTCGGCCCGACCGGGATCGGCAAGACGCGACTCGCGCTCGAGGTCGCGCGGCGCCTCGAGGGCTCGTTCGCAAACGGCGTGTACTTCGTCGAGCTCGCCGCACTCACGAATCCGGCGCTCGTCGTGCCGACGCTCGGCCGAGCGCTCGGTGTGCGCGAGCAAGCCGAGCAAACGTGGCTCGCCTCGGTCGGGGACGCGGTCGGATCGCTGCACGCGCTCGTCATCCTCGACAACTTCGAGCACCTTCTGGCCGCGGCGCCCGACGTCGCGGAGGTCCTCCGGCACGCGCCCGAGCTGAAGATGCTCGTGACGAGCACGACGGTCCTGCGCATCGCCGGTGAGACCGTCGTCACGGTGCCGCCGCTCGAGCCCGACGACGCGCGCGCGCTGCTTCTCCGCAAGGCCGACCAGGCAGGCGTCCCGCCGGCGACGTTCACGTCGGCCGACGCCGCGATTGACTCCATCTGCTCGAAGCTCGAAGGCTCACCGCTCGCGATCGAGCTCGCCGCCTCGTGGCTCCGCACACTTGCGCCGGCCGATCTGCTCAACCGCCTCGGCGATCGGATGACGCTCGCGAGCGGCGCCCGCGACGCGGCGGCGCGGCACCGCTCGCTGCGAGCGGCGATCGATTGGAGCTACGAGCTACTCGTTCCGGACGACCGCGAGGTGCTGCTCGCGCTGGCGCCGTTCGTGGGCAGCTTCGACCTCGAGGCATTCGAGGCGGTCGTCGGCCCTCCCACGCTCGCCTCGCTCGCGTCGCTCGTCGATGCGAGCCTGGTGCACGCGGCAGGTGGTCGCTACCGGCTGCTCGAGTCCGTCCGTGACTACGTGGTCGAGAAGAACGCGAACGTCGAGGAGCGCTGGCGCCGGCATGCGGCCTACTTCGGCGAGCTCGCCGCCGCCGCCGAGCCGAATCTCTCGGGACCCGAGCAGGGGCGGTGGCTGGCGCGCCTCGACCAGGAGCACGACAACCTGCGCGCGGCGCTCGACCGCCTCGGAGAGTTGAACGACGCCCATCCGGAGCTTCGGCTCGCCGCCTCCCTCGGGCGCTTCTGGTACCTGCGCGGCCACATCGCCGAGGGCATGACACGTCTCGGCCGGGCGCTCGAGCACAACGACGGCATCGTCGATCCCGCGAGTGCAAAGGCGCTTCGGGTGCGCTCCGCTCTGGCCGTGATCCACGGCGACTACGCCGTCGCCCGCGAGCTCGCCGAAGCCGCACTGTCCCAGTACCGCGCGCTCGTAGACGACGAAGGCGTGGCGCGCGCGCTCAGCAATCTCGGCGCGATCTTCCACGCCGAGGGCGATTTCCTGAATGCCGCATCAACTCTCGACGAGTGCATCGAGCGTTGCGAGAAGGTCGGCGACAGACGCCTGCTCGCGCTCGCGGAGAACAATCGCGGCGATCTCGCGCTCAGCCAGGGCGAGCTCCGGCTCGCCGCGGTGCACTTCGAGCGCAGCCTCGCGGTGATGCGCGAGCTCGGCGACACGGCGAACGTCGCGCGCGCGCTCTACAACGTCGGTGCGGTCGCGCTCGAAGAGTCGAGCCTGGAACGCGCCGGCGCGTGCTTCGCCGAGAGCCTCGACCTCGCGGAGGAGGTCGGAGATCCCGAGGACGTGGCCTGGTGCGTGATCGGGATCGCGGCACTCGCACGCGAACGCGACCGACTCGACGACGCGGCCGTGCTGCTCCGCGGCATCGACGCGATGCTCGCTTCGATCGGCGCCGCGATGAAGCCGAACGAGCAGCGGCTGTACTCCCGGACGCGGGCGGCGCTCGCCGCTGCGTCGGTCGCCGCCGGGACGCTCCTCGCCGAGACCGACGTGATCGACCTCGCGCGGACGATCGCGACAAGCGTCTAGGCCTGAGCGTGATCCTCATAAGAGGGCATGGTCTTCGACGAGCCCGGTGCCGATGAATCGCCTGTGCATCAGAAGACCAGGGTCGCCCTGCTTCTGCTCACGGCTGCGGCGGCCTTCGGCATCACCGTGCCGTCAGCGGGCTCCGAAACGCGCGCGCAGGTGATCCGCCTGGTCTGGATCCAGACGTCCGACCACCCGAGCGGGAAGAAGCGCTCGTGGACGAGCCAGCTGCTGAACGCGACGCCTCAGTTCGGGAAGCCGGCCGGCGCGAAGGTCGGTGCCGAGGTCGGGTTCTCGCACGGCGCCCGGTACGTCGGCGGCGTCAAGCTCCCGGGGGGAGTCCTCGAATACTCCGGCAAAGCGAAACAACTGCCGCGGCACGGCGGCATCGCCATCGCTGTCGTCGACGGGTCGGGCACGTTCGCCGGCGTCAAGGGCACCTACACGCTGTCCGCCGGCGACGGGACGCAGAGCAAGTTGCTCGTTCTCCGCCTGCAATACGACTAGTCCTGAGGGATGATCAGCTCGAACCGCGCACCGGGCGTGCCCTCGCGGTAGAAGAGCTCGCCGCCCGTTGCCTGTGCGTAGGCGCGCGCGATCGCCAGGCCGAGGCCGCTGCCGATTCCTGCGTCCGCGCGAGTGAACCGGTCGAACAACCCGTCGCGCAGGTCCTCGGGCACGCCGGCGCCGGAGTCCTCGACCAAGATCCGCAGGCTCGTGTCCTTGCGCAGCGCGCTGAGGCGGATCGGCGGCGCACCGTGGCGGACCGCGTTCGTGAGCAAGTTGGTGATGACGCGTTCGAGCACGAGTGGGTCTGCGACCACGGCGAGATCCGTTGGAACGTCGATGTCGACATGCAGGCCCGGGGACACGGCCCCGGACACGATCTCGCCGAGAACGCTAGAGAGCACGATCGGCCGCGGAACGACGCTGATCGCGCTTGCGTCGAGACGGGAGAGGTCGAGTAGCTGCTCGATCAGCCGCCGCATCCGGTCGGACTGCCGGTACGCCATCTCGATCAATTCGTCGCGCGTCTCGGTCGGGAGCTCGAGCCGCTGGACGAGCGTGGCCAGCGCGCCGTAGATCGACGCCGCCGGCGTGCGCAACTCGTGCGAGGCGATCGCGACGAAGTTCAGCTTCAGCTGGTCGAACTGCCTCGTCTGGTCGTGAAGTTGCGCGCGCTCGATCGCAAGAGCAACGCGCTGCGCGACGAGCTGCAACAACTCGACGTCGTCGGCGGTGAACCGGCGTGGAACGAGGGTGCCGACGTGAATGACGCCGATCGCGCTGTTCCCGATCAGGAGCGGGACCCCGAGCATCGACTCGATTCGCTTCTGGCGCAGGATCGGGTTCAGCACGGGGTACGTCGCGAGGTCGTCGATGATCACCGGCCGCTTCGTCGCCGCGACGCGTCCCGCGAAGCCACCACCCATCGGGATCCTCACGCCGGCGATGACCTCTTCTTCGATGCCGAGCGCAGCGCGTGCGACGAGCTCGTCGGTCTCTCGGTCGAGCAGGAGCACCGCGCAGGTGTCGGCGACGAGGATGTCGCGAATCCGCGGCAGCAGCACTTCGAGCAGCTCCTCGAGCTCGAGATGGGCAAGGGCTGCATCCGTGACGACCTGCACGTGCTCGATCCGTTGGCGCGCCCGCCGCTCGGCCTCGAACAGGCGTGCGTGCTCGATCGCCACCGCCGCGCGGTCGGCCGCGAGCTGCAGCAGGTCGACATCGTCCTCATCGAACCGCCGGCGATGAAGCGTCCCGACGTGCAGCACGCCGATCACGCTCCCCGCGACGAGCAGCGGCACACCGAGCATCGACTTGATCCCCTTCTCGCGCAGGATCGGGTTCAGCACGTCGGCCTCGTCGACGTCATCGAGGATGACGGGGCGCTTCCCCGCAGCGACGCGACCGGCGAAGCCGCCGCCGACCGGGATGCGAACGCCGGCCTCGACCTCTTCCTCGATCCCGACCGCGGCACGCGCGACCAGCTCGTCGGTGTCCTCGTCGAGCAGCAGGACGGCGCAGGTATCCGACCCGAGGATGTCGCGGATCCGCGGCAGGAGCACGCGGAGCAGCTCCTCGACCTCGAGATGCGCGAGCGCGGCGTCGGTGACGGCCTGAAGCCGCCCCAGCCGATCCGCGTTGCCGCGGAGACTCGTCTCCATCACGCCTGCATTCCGGGAAGGGTCCTGCCCTGTGGATTAGCTGTGGAAACCGCGTCAGTCCGTGGGGTCCGTTTGTGGACGAAGCCGCTGCCTCAGGCGCTGCGCCAGCGTGACCGGCAGGTCGTCGCCGTCCGGCGGGTAGAGCCGGTGATCCCACACGAGCACGTGCAGCCGCTCGATCTCCTCGATCAGAAGGACAATCGCCCGGCCGGCGGCAGACACCTCGAGGCGCGCGTCCTGTTGGAGACCCGCACCCCAGCGCCGCAATTGCTCGAGCTCGTCCGCGCTGAGCCCAGCTTGCTCCACCGGCTCACGATACTGCGGTTCGCGCCGCCGTGCGAATACGTGGATCGAGCAGGCCGTAGAAGATGTCGACGATCAGGTTCAGCGCCATGATCGCGAGCGCGAGAAAGAGGACGCTGCCCGCGGTCAGCGGAAGATCACGTTGC
Source organism: Gaiellaceae bacterium (assembly GCA_035474195.1). Taxonomy (GTDB): domain Bacteria; phylum Actinomycetota; class Thermoleophilia; order Gaiellales; family Gaiellaceae; genus PALSA-600. The sequence goes on along the minus strand of DATINO010000080.1, from coordinate 5,997 downwards.
TGCGCCCCACGCCGCAACATTCCGCCGAGCCCCGGCAGGTCGAACACCGTCTCGATGAACACGACACCGCCGAGCGAGGTCGCGGCCTGCACACCGATCATCGTCACGAGCGGCAGCGTCACGTTCCGCAGCAGATGGGCGCGCACGATACGCCCTTGTCCGGCGCCCTTCGCCCTGGCGGTCCGCACGTACTCCTCGTTCAACTCCTCGATGACGAGCGCACGGATCATCATCGTGAACAGCGCTGCATTGACGACACCGAACGTGATCCATGGAAGGATCAGGTGCTCCGCCCAGCGCGCGAGGCCGTCGCATCCGGTCGACAGGTTGTTGACGCTGCAGTAGCCACGCGCCGGCAACACGCTCAGCCGGTGGCCGAAGACATAACTAAGGACGAGCCCGAGCAGCACCGGGTGGATCGACAACCCGACGATCACGAGGAACGAGGATCCTCGGTCGAGCAGCGACCTCGGCCGGAGCGCGGCCAGCATCCCGAGCGGGATCGCGATCAGCAACCAGACGACCAGGCCTCCGGCGACCAGCGAGAGGGTGACGGGCGTCGCCTGGATCAGCCGTGTCGTGACCTTCTCCCGGGTGCCGTAGGAACGACCGAGGTCGCCGTGCCGGACGAACTGCCAGACGTAGTGGGCGTACTCCCCCATCATCCCGCCGTGGAGCCGGTACTCGGTGGGCGCCCGGCGCGCGAACCGCGAATCGTTCCTCGGCATCACGAAGAACGCCACGAAGACGAGCAGCGTGACCGCAAAGAACAGAAGGACATGCGATGCAATCCGCCCGATCACGAAGCTGCCCATCTCTCGCGACACTACCCAGGAGCCGGGCGAACGGTTCGCCGCGTCTACGATGGCCGTCGATGAGCACGACCGCCGAGACCCGCAGCGCGCTCGTCGAGGACCTCGTCGAGCGGTTTCCCGAGGTTCCGCCGGAGGCGGTGCTGAAGGAGGATCTGCTCCGCACGGGGATCGCGTTCGACGAGTCGGCGCTGACCGACAACCTCGAAGGCGAGGTCAAGCCGAAGTCGTACTTCATCTTCTCGTTCGACCAGAAGCCTCTGGCCGAGCTCGGCGCCGCTGCGTTGCGGCGGCCGCCGGAAGAGATCGCGTTGACGGGCGGGCCGTACGAGCTCCGGCGGACGATCGTGTCGGTGCGCGTCAACCCGGAATCGCCGTACCGCATCTCGGCCGGCGACGACGCGCTCGTGCTGACGCTCGAGGGCCGGCTGCTCGCGGACGTCGCGCTTCCGCCGATGCCTGAGTACTACCGTCACCTTCTCGACAACGGGAAGACGGTGATGGAGACCGCCCCGACGATCCAGTGGGGCTACCTCGTCTACCTCACGGTGCTGCGCCTCTGTCAGTACTTCGGTGCGCACGAGGAGTGCAAGTTCTGCGACATCAACCACAACTGGCGCCAGCACCGGAAGGCCGGCCGGCCGTACACCGGCGTGAAGCCGGTCGAGGACGTGCTCGAGGCTCTTGCCTTGATCGACAAATACGACGTGGAGCGTGTGTCGAGCGCGTACACGCTGACCGGCGGCTCGGTGACGTCGACCGTGGACGGCCTCGCCGAGGCGGACTTCTACGGCCGCTACGCGGAGGCGATCGAGGCGCGCTTCCCGGGACGGTGGATCGGCAAGGTCGTCGCGCAGGCGCTGCCGAAGGCGGACGTGCAGCGCTTCAAGGACTACGGCATCTCGATCTACCACCCGAACTACGAGGTCTGGGACAAGCGGCTCTTCGAGATCATCTCGCCGGGCAAGGAGCGCTACGTCGGCCGCGAGGAGTGGCACCGACGGATCTTCGATGCGGCGGACGTGTTCGGCCCATCGCACGTGATCCCGAACTTCGTCGCAGGCGTCGAGATGGCGAAGCCGTTCGGCTTCGCGTCGGTCGACGAGGCGATCACGTCGACGGTCGAAGGGCTCGACCACTTCATGTCGCGCGGGATCACGCCGCGGTTCACGACGTGGTGCCCGGAGCCGACCACGCCGCTCGGTCGCGACAACCCGAACGGCGCGCCGCTCGAGTACCACGTGCGGTTGCTGGGCGCCTACCGCGAGGCGTTGGCACGCCACGGCCTGTCGGCGCCGCCCGGCTACGGGCCGGCGGGGCCTGGGAACGCGGTCTTCTCGGTCTCCTCGTTCATGGATACGTTGACGCCGTGAGCCTGCACGACATCTCTGCCAAGGTCGAGGCGGGCGCCCGGATCGACACCGCCGAGGCGGCGACGCTCTGGCGCCACGCGCCGGACGAGGAGCTGCAGCGGCTGGCGGGGATCGTGCGTGGGCGCTATCACGAACCCGACCGCGCGACCTACATGGTGATGCGGATCATCAACTACACCAACGTGTGCGTCGCACAGTGCGACTACTGCGCGTTCTATGTGCTGCCGAACCAGTCCGGGGGTTACGTCCTGTCGCGCGACGACGTCTTCGCGAAGATCGACGACCTGCTGGACGTCGGCGGCGATCTCGTCGCGTTCAACGGCGGGTTCAACCCCAAGCTGCCGCTCGACTACTACTGCGACCTGTTCGCGTCGGTGCGCGAGCGGTACGGCGAGCGCGTCGAGTTCTATGCGCTCACGGTTGCGGAGTTCGTGTTCCTCGCGGATCGTGCGGAGTTGTCGTACGCCGACGCCGCTGCTCGCCTGCGCGAGGCGGGCGTGCACTGGGTGACGGGCGGCGGGAGCGAGATCCTTACCGAGGACTTCCGCGCGCGGCACGCGAAGTTCAAGTACACGGTCGCGGACTACTTCGAGGCACAACGTGCTCTTGTCGACGCGGGCCTGCGCACGACCGCGACGATGGTGATCGGCTTCGACGAGACGCTCGAGGAACGGCTCGAGCATCTGCAGCGCACGCGCGACTTCCAGGACGAGACGGGCGGGCTCTTCTCGTTCCTGTGCTGGACGTACAAGCCGTACGGCACCGCGTTCGGCGGCCGTGAGATCGAGCCGCGCGAGTACTGGCGTCACATCGCGCTGTCGCGCATCTTCCTCGACAACGTCGTACACATCCGCACGTCGGTGCTGACGCAGAACGAGGAGGCGTTCCGCGCGCTCGACTACGGAGCGGACGACTTCGATCTCCCGATCGAGGACGAGGTCACGCAGAAGGCCGGTGCCCGCATCGAGCTCGATCTGGACGCGCTGCTGGAAGTCCCGCGGAGCCTCGGCTACACGGTCGAGTACCGCCGCGCCGAGCGGCCCGCGCTACTCGCGTAGTCGCACAATCGGCACGGATTTTTCACGCTTCCGACACCGGTCCTCTGAGCTTCCTCTGAGCCGGCTCGGAGCCGCGTCCGAGCGGGCTCAGACGCCGGCGCGCTGGACGTGCGCGCGGTTCACGTCCGCGGGGGACGTGGCTCCGACCAGTTTCAGCGCGAGAAGGATCTCGTCTCGTAGGAGCTCGAGGACATGCCTCGCGCCGGCTTCGCCTCCGGCGGCGAGGCCCCAGAGTGGGGCTCGGCCCGCGAGGACGGCTTCGGCGCCGAGCGCCAGCGCCTTCACGACATCCGTCCCGCGGCGAACGCCGCCGTCGACCAGCACCGGCAGCCGCCCGGCGACCGCCTCCACCACCTCCGGCAGCGCGTCAATCGTCGCCGACACGCCGTCGAGCTGACGACCACCGTGGTTTGACACCACGATCCCGGCCGTGCCGTGGTCGCACGCAAGCGCCGCATCCTCCCGTGTCAGCACACCCTTCACCAGGACCGGCAGCCCCGTCTCCGATGCGAGCCGTTCGACGTCGCGCCACGACACCGACTGCGACATCCACGAGAACGCCTCGAGCGGCGTGACACCGCCGCGGCCGAGCGAGGCGACCTCAACTCCGTCGGGAATCGTGAAGCCCGTGCGGTGGTCACGTTCGCGACGCCCGAGAACCGGTGTGTCGACTGTCAGGACGAGGGCCGTGAAGCCGCCGTCGACCGCCTGCCGCACGAGCTCACGCGTGACGCCTTCGTCCCGAAACACGTAGAGCTGGAACCACCGCATCGCACCCGTCGCGGCGACGTCCGCAGACGACGACGTCGACATCGTCGACAGGCACATCACTGTTCCCGCGGCGCCGGCCGCACGCGCCATCCCGACCTCCCCGTCTGGATGCGCCACGCGCTGGAACGCGACCGGCGCGACGATCAGCGGCATCGACAACTCGTGGCCCAGCACCGTCGTCGCCGTCGTACACGCCGCGACGTCGACGAGCACGCGGGGGCGAAGCTGCCAGCGCGCGAACGCCTCAACGTTGTCGCGCAGCGTCAGCTCGTCGCCTGCGCCGCCCGCGTAGTAGCCGTGCGGGCCCGCCTCGAGACGCTCGGCAGCGAGCGCCTCGTAGTCCCGGACGTTGACCGGATCGCTCACCGACGACGATTGAACCACCCGCCGCGCGGCGGAGGCCCGGGTTCCTCGCCGAGCGCGCGAGCGCCCTCGATCAGATCGTCCGGCGCCAGCCGCTGGAGCTCGTCGTGGTCGAGCAGGTCGACGTCACCCTCCGCGAGCCGCAGCGACTGCGCGTTCAACGCCTGCTCGAACAACGTTCGCGCGAAGCGCGCGTTGCCGAACGACTCGCTCCGCTCGGCGTTGCCGAAGATCGCACGCAACGCATCTTCCGCTCCCTCGCCGAGCGTGTACGCATTCTGGGCCGCGAACACCCCGAAGATCGCGACGAGCTCCTCGGTCGCGTAGTCGGGAAACACGATCTCGCGCGAGAACCGCGAGCGCAGACCCGGATTCGACTCGAGGAACCCGCGCATGAGCCGCGGATAGCCCGCGACGATCACCACGAGGCGGTGGCGGTGATCCTCCATCCGCTTCAGGATCGTCTCGATCGCCTCGTCGCCGAAGTCGAGGCGCGACGCATCGCGCGAGAGGGAGTACGCCTCGTCGATGAAGAGGACGCCGTCGAGCGCGCGCCGAATCACGCGTTCCGTCTTGATCGCGGTCAGGCCGACGTACTGCCCGACGAGACCGGCGCGGTCGACCTCCACGAGATGCCCACGCTTGAGCAGACCCATCGACCGGTACATCTGCGCGAGCAGCCGCGCCACCGTCGTCTTTCCGGTGCCGGGGTTGCCGAGGAAGACGAGATGCTGCGTCGTCGCGACCTCTGGCAGTCCCGCTTCCTTGCGCCTGGCCTGCACGCGCAAGAACGCGACCAGCCCGCGCACCTGCTCCTTCACGGTCTCCAGCCCAGGTAGCGCGTCGAGCTCCGCGAGCAGCTCCTCGAGCGGCCGCGCGGGCTCCTGGCGCCGCAGCATGTCGATATCGAGCTCTTCGCCGATCTGGGTGCGCAGCTGGTCGCCGAGCGCCTTCAGTCCCTCGAGGGGATTCGCGGGCACGCCCCGCAAGCTACCCGTTGTCAGCTATCCTTAAGTTCATTAATGGTTCGTGTGGTTAACGACCCGATCACGATCGCGAACCGGCTGCGCCCGGTTCTGCTCCGGCTCGCACGGGAGCTGCGCCGCGAGATCCACTCGCTCGGCGTCACCGGCGGCCAGGTCAGCCTCCTCTCACAGGTCAAGCACAACCCGGGGATCACCGCGTCGGAGCTCGCCGACCGCGAGCGCGTCTCGGCGCCAGGGATGTCGGGCCACCTCGTCCGGCTGGAAGCGGCGAACCTGATCGAGCGGAAGCGCGCGAGCGATCGCCGCCGCATCGGCCTCTACCTCACCTCCGAAGGCGCAAAGGTGCTGCGATCCGTTCGCAGCAGGCGCACCGCCTGGCTCTCGACCCGGCTCGAGCGACTCGAGCCCGCCGAGCGAGAACGCATCGAGGACGCACTGGATGCCCTGGAGAAGTTGATGGACGAGTGACGCTGCTTCGAAATGCGTCGCGCCGGACCTTCGTCTCGCTCAGGCACCACCGGAACTACCGACTCTTCTTCTTCGGCCAGCTGACCTCGGTCGCCGGCACCTGGATGCAGAACATCGGGCTCGCCTGGGTCGTCGTCGAGCTCGCCCCCCACTCGCGCGGCCTCGC
>DATINO010000079.1:0-8271 GCA_035474195.1 Gaiellaceae bacterium | reverse complement strand
CAGGCGCGCTCGCCGACCTCCTCGGTCTCGAGGCGCACGACGATGCGGTCGACGTCGGCGGCGCCGTGGTGCGGTTCGTCGAGGGCGGCCCGGAAGGCCGACCCGAGCTGTACGGTGAGCGCTTCGTATGAGCGTAGGCTTGACGGAGCTCATCAAGGAGCGCAGGCGCCGACCTGTGCGGCGCCGGAGCGGAAACTGACGGACAGGAGCTACGCCGCCGCCGGGGTCTCGCTCGCCACAGCCGAGTCGGTCGTCGACCGGCTGCGCGCTGCGGTCGAGTCGACGGGCGCGCAGGGCTTCGGCGCGTTCGCGGGCCTGCACCCGCTCGGCGACGGCCGCTTCCTCGCCGCCTCCACCGACGGCGTCGGGACGAAGCTGATCCTGGCGCGGCAGCGTGGCCGCCTGCGCGACTGCGGAGCCGACCTCGCCGCGCACTGCATCAACGACGTCGCCACCTGCGGCGCCGAGCCGCTGATGCTCCTCGACTACGTGGCCGCGAACGCGATCGACCTCGACGAGGTGGCAGAGCTCGTCGACGGTGCGGCCGCCATGTGCCGCGAGGCCGGCGTCGCGCTCGTCGGCGGCGAGACCGCAGAGCTGCCCGGCATCTACGCCGAGGGGGAGCTGGACTTCGCCGGCACGTGTGTCGGGATCGTCGACAAGCCCCTGACCGGGGCGGCGGTCGAGGCCGGCGACGTCGTCGTCGGGTTCGCATCGGCAGGGCTCCATGCGAACGGGTTCACACTCGCGCGGCGCGTGCTCGAGGAGGAGGACTACGACGGCGACGACCTGCTCGCCCCGACGCTGCTCTACCTTGACGTCGCGCGGCGCCTGCGCGGACGCGCCAAGGCCTTCGTGCACGTGACGGGCGGCGGCATCCTGGGCAACCTCGAGCGCGTTCTGCAGCCCGGCCGGGCTGCAGAGCTCGACTGGGACGCGTGGGAGCGGCAGCCTGTCTTCCACTGGCTCGCCCGGCACGTCGACGAGGACGAGCTTCGCCGCGTGTTCAACCTGGGCATCGGCTGGTGCGCAATTGTCGCGAATCCGGACCAAGATGAGACCGTGATCGGGAGCATTTCGTGATCGGGGTCCTTGTCAGCGGCAGCGGGACGAACCTGCAGGCGCTGATCGACGACGGGCTGCCGATCAGCGCCGTCGCCGCGAACCGAAAGGACGCGTATGCGCTCGTCCGGGCGCGCGACGCGGGCATCCCGACCGCGACGTTCAGCCTCGACTGCCACGAGAGTCGCGAGGAGCGCGATCTCGTGATGGCGACGTGGCTCGAGGAGCACGGCGTCGAACTCGTCGTGCTCGCCGGCTACATGCAGCTCCTGACTAACGCGTTCCTGAGTCGCTTCCCCGAGCGCATCGTCAACGTCCATCCGTCGCTCCTGCCGGCCTTCCCGGGCGCGCACGCGATCCGCGACGCCATGGCGGCCGGCGCCGATCCCACGGGAGTCACGGTGCACTACGTCGACGAGGGCCTCGACACCGGTCCTGTGCTCGCGCAGGAGCCTGTTTCCCTCGAGCCGCGCGCGACGCTCGAAGAGCGCATCCATGCAGTCGAGCACACGCTCCTGCCGCGTGTTGTGAGGGAGCTATGCCCCGCGCACTGATCTCCGTCTACGAGAAGGAAGGCGTCGACCACCTGGCGCGCGGCCTGCACGAGCTCGGATTCGAACTCGTCTCGTCGGGCGGCACGGCGGCGTTCCTCGCGGAACAAGGATTGCCGGTCACCCGGGTCGAGGACGTCACCGGTGCGCCGGAGCTGCTCGGCGGCCGGGTGAAGACGCTCCACCCCGCGATCCACGCCGGCATCCTTGCCCAGCGCGACCGTGCGGATCACGAGCAGCAGCTCGCCGAGCAGGGGATCGAGCCGTTCGACGTCGTCTGCGTGAACCTCTATCCGTTCGCCTCGTTCGCCTCCCGGCTCGGGCCGACGGAGGACGAGACGATCGAGATGATCGACGTCGGCGGCCCGTCGATGCTGCGTGCGGCGGCCAAGAACTTCGCGCACGTCGCGGTGGTGACGGACACGCGGCAGTACGAGACCGTGCTGCGCGAGCTTCGCGAGCACGGCCGGGTCTCGCTCGAGACACGCCGCGTCCTGGCCGCCGACGCGTTCGCGGCGAGCGCGGCGTACGAAGCGGCGATCGCGACGTGGTTCGCGCGCAGCGAACGGTTCCCGGAGCAGCTGACGCTGTCGTTCCGCAAGGTCTCGGATCTCCCGTACGGCGAGAACCCGCACCAGGGGGCCGCGCTGTACTGGGAGGTCGGCGCGCGCAAGCACCTGCTCTCGCGCGTCGAGCAGCTCGGCGGCAAAGAGCTCTCGTACAACAACCTCGCCGATCTCGAGGGAGCGCGCCGCATGGCGCGCGAGCTCACCGAGCCGGCCGTCGTGATCGTGAAGCACGGCAACCCGTGCGGCGTCGCAGTCGCGACGACGATCGAGGAGGCGTGGGAGCGCGCGCTCGCCGCCGATCCGGTGTCGGCGTACGGCTGCGTCGCGATCCTCAATCGCACCGTCACCGGGACGCTCGGCGAGCGGATCGCGGAGCACTTCGTCGAGGTGCTGTTCGCACCTGGCTACGCACCCGACGCGCTCGAGGCGCTCGCGCGGAAGCAGGCGATGCGCATCCTGCAGGACGGCGAGCGCCGCAAGGACACACCGGGCGAACGCGACTTCCGGCGGGTGCTCGGCGGCCTGCTCGTGCAAGACCGCGACGTGGAGACGCAGGAGCGCGACGCGATGAGCGTTGCGTGCGGCGACGTCGACGACGAGACGTGGGACGACCTGCTCTTCGCGTGGCGGGTGTGCAAGCACGTTTCCTCGAACGCAATCGTGCTGGCCCGCGGCCTGCAGACGATCGGGATCGGTGCAGGCCAGATGAGCCGGGTGGACGCGGTGCGGATCGCGGTCGAGAAGGCACGCGGGCTTGGCCACGACACGCGGGGCGCAGTGCTCGCGAGCGACGCCTTCTTCCCGTTCGCGGACGGCGTGCAGCTCGCGCTGGACGCAGGGATCGCGGCGATCGTGCAGCCGGGCGGCTCACGGCGCGACGCCGAGGTGGAAGAGGCCGTCACGGCGGCCGGCGCAGCGATGGTCCTCACGGGCCGACGCCACTTCCGCCACTAGCCTTAGGATCGCCCGATGACCGCGCCGCACCCGGACCCACTCCGCTGGAAGGCGCTCGCCGTCGTGTGCGCCGCCTTCTTCATGACCGTCCTCGACGTGTCGATCGTCAACGTCGCCTTGCCGTCGATCGGCAAGGGCCTGCACTTCGCCCAGGACGACCTGCAGTGGGTGATCACCGCGTACGCGATCACCTTTGGCGGCTTCCTGATGCTCGGTGGCCGCGCGGCCGACCTGCTCGGACGGCGCAGGGTTTTCGTCGCCGGCGTCGTCGTCTTCACGATCGCCTCGTTCTTCTGCGGGCTCGCGTGGTCCGAGGGCGTGCTGATCGCCTCGCGCGCCGTGCAGGGTCTTGGCGCCGCGATCATCTCTCCGGCGGCGCTCGCGATCATCATGACGACGTTCGACGAGGGCGCCGAGCGGAACAAGGCGCTCGGGATCTGGGGCGCGATCGGCGGGGGCGGCGCGGCGGTCGGCGTGCTCGCCGGCGGAGTGCTGACGAAGTACCTCGGCTGGGAGTGGATCTTCTTCGTCAACGTCCCGGTCGGTGCGATCGCGCTGGGATTGACACCGCGGTTCGTCCGCGAGAGCCGCGCCGAACGCGAGTCGTCGCCGGACGTCCTCGGAGCGGTCGCCGTCACGTCCGGGCTCGCCCTGCTCGTCTATGCGGTCTCGACGGCGCCCGCCCACCACTGGGGCAGCGCGAAAACGCTGCTGCTGCTCGCCGCCTCGGTCGCTCTGCTGGCGGCGTTCCTCGTGATCGAGGCGCGTACGAAGGATCCGCTGATGCCGTTCCACATTTTCCGCATCCGCACGGTGTCCGGGGCCAACATCTCGGCGCTCCTCCTCGGTGCATCGCTGTTCGCCAACTTCTTCCTGTTGACGCTGTACGTGCAGGAGGTGCTCGGCTGGTCGGCCCTGAAGACGGGATTGACGTTCATCGCGACGGCCGGGTCGGCAGTCCTCTGGGCCGGAGTCGCGCAGGCGCTCGTGACGCGGTTCGGGGCAAAGCCGATCATGGTCATCGGCTTCGTCGGAATGCTGGCCGGGATGCTCTGGTACACGACGATCCCCGTGCACGGGTCGTACTGGGGCGACCTCCTGCCGGGCTACCTGATCATCGGGTTCGCGATCCCGTTCGCGTTCATCCCGGTGTCGATCGCCGCACTCGCGGGGATCGAGCACCATGAGGCCGGTCTCGCGTCGGGGATCTTCAACACCGCGCAGCAGATCGGCGGGGCGATCGGCGTCGCCATGGTTTCCTCCGTGTCGATCAGCCGCTTCAACCATCTGGTCCCCACCAAGGGCTTCGCTCAGGCCTTCACGTCCGGCACGCGGTATGGCTTCTGGGCGTGCGTGGTCGTCTCGGTGATCGGGCTGCTCGCCGTGCTCGCACTCGTCCGGCGGGACGAGTTGGCACACGTGGACGAAGCGGAGGCGGCGGCGCTCGGATAGCGCCGCCGCCCCTCCTCTCAGCTCACTTGCACTTCACGAGCGGGTTCCACATCGTGAACTCGCCGCTCGGGTTCTTCTTGAAGAGCCATACGTGCAGCGAGTAGTACGCCGGCAAGCCGAACCGGTTGCCCGCGGGGGTGAAGTTGAACGTGTGTCCGAACATCACCGGGCGATTGTTGTAGCGCTTGTCCCAGTCCTTCTTCAGAACGACGTACTCGACCGCCGCGAGCGAGAGCTTCCCGCCGGCGACCGGCTGGTACACGAGCGCCTCCGGCGTGTCGACATCGAGCTTGCCGTCGCCGACGAGCGCAGGCTTCGCGTAGTGGACGCCCATCGCCCCCATGCCCGGCATCGAGTCCATCGCGATGCACGAGATGCCGTTCTTGTCCTTCAACAGGCCGTAGCCGGCTTTGTTCGCGAGCGAGATGCTCTTGAACTGGCTGGTCGCGTCCCGGGCGGCACCCAGGCCGTCGAACGCACGCGTCGCGGCAAGCGCAGCGGTTGCGAGCACGAGCGCGATCGCGAGCGCCGCGCACACCGCCGATACCTGTCGCATCGAGAACCTCATATGCATTTCCTCCTTCGTTGGCATGCAACGAAGCGTGCGCGCGGCGCGGCGCTACCGCATCGGCGTCGCCGCCCACATTTCGCGGCCGCCGCTACGGGTATTTCAGGCCGCGAGCTCGAGCCCGAGATCGCCGGCTCGCCGTGCGGCGTCGCGCCGCGTCGAGGCGCCGAGCTTCGCAAGCACTGCTGCGACGTGATGCTCGGCAGTGCGAAGCGAGACGACGAGCCCGTCGGCGATCTCCGCATTGGTGCAGCCGTCGACGAGGAGCTGCAGCACCTCGAGCTGGCGGGCTGTCAGACCGGCACGGTTTGCGCGCGCGGCTCCGTACGGCCCGCGCGGCACGCGAGCCCCGAGCTCACGCAGCCGCTGCGTCGCATGCCGCGCCAGCGGCTCGGCTCCGAGCCGTCGTGCGATCTCGAACGCCTCGTGCAACGCCTCGACGCCGCCGAGACGCACCAGCATGAGTGCGCGGTCGTACTCCCACCCGTTGGCGCCGAAGGCGTCGGCAGCCGCCGACCACTCCCGACGGGCGACGAGCGTGTACGGAGAGGACTCCGGCAGCTCGTCGACCGGAACATCGACGCCCGCGAGGGCGGCGATTGCGTGGAGCCGCATCACCCAGCGGCCCTCATCGGGGCTGCCACCGATCACACTGCGCAGCCGATCGACCGGCGGGCGTGAACCGTCGAGCAGGGCACGCTCGGTCATCAGCTCGAGCACCGGCACGATGCGCTGGAGGTCGCCCGCGCGCTCGGCCTCGGCCTCGAGCCGCCGGAGCCGCTCGTCGACGTCGGCATCGCCGCGGCGCAACGCGAGCTCGGCGAGCACGGTGCGCGCGAGCAGCGACGACACGGAGCGGCCTTCGGCGCCCTCGACGGTCGCCACCCGCTCCGCCTCGTCCCAGTCGCCTGCGCGCAATCGAAGCCAGGCGCGGGTGACTTCGGCGTACGACTGCATGTTTCGAACCTCGTGCTCGGCAGCGTGCGCGACGGCGTCGTCGACATACGGCGCCGCTTCTCGCGGCAGGCCCCAGCCGAGGAGGATGTGCCCGAGGTTGCCCGTCGCGCGTGCAGCCTCGTGCCAGTCGTGCGCGGCATCGGCGAGCATGCGTGCCTCACGCAGCGGCGCGACGTCGGTCGGGTTCGCCGCGATGTCACACGACGCGAGCGTCACGAGCGCATGCACACGAACCTCGTCGCTTCCAACCTTCGTCCCGACGTCGAGCGCGCGGTTCGCCCAAGCCCGCGCGGTCGACAGGTCTCCGGCAACGTTCGAGAGCTGCGCGAAACCGCTGTACGCGCACCCGAGCTCGTGGGAGTCGCCGAGCGGCTCGAGGATGTCGATGGCGTTCGCGGCCAACTCGCGGGCGCGCGTGCCGTCGCCTACGAACCAGTGCAGCCGCGAAAGGACGCGCGTGCAGCGTCCGAGCGCCTCCGGACGATCGAGGTCACGCCAGATCTCGGTTGCCTGCTCGAACGCCGCAACCGCCTCGGGGAGCCGATTGCGGTGATACGCGATCTCGCCTGCCTCTTCGAGGACGGTCGCACGGTTCACGAGCGGCACGCGATCGAGGAAGTCGAGGGCGCGTCGGTAGTGCGCATGCGCCTCTCGGGTCGAGCCGAGCCACGCCGCGCGGCGGGCGGCCGCGAGCGCGTGCTCGGCGACGATCGACTCCTCCCCGGCGGCTTCGGCGTGGTGGACGATCTCGGCGGGATCGGCGCGCAAGTCGAGGAGCCCCTCGAGGATCACGGCGTGGAGGCGACGCTGCACCGCCGCCGGGATCGCGTTCTGGACTGCGGCGCGCGCGAGCTCGTGCCGGAAGCCGACGTAGCGCGGGCGCACGTCGAGCAGGTGACGCCGCTCCGGCTCCGCCGCGGCGTACGGCCACTCCGGGAACACGCGGTCGAGAAGCGCGGTCGGAACGCGCCGCGGCACGACGGCGATCAACTCGACGAGCCGTCGCGAGCGCTCATCGAGCCGCGACGTGCGTCCTGCGACCTTGTGCGCGACGGACGCGGGCACCTCGTCGGCATCGCACGCCGCAAGCAGCTCCGTCACGTAGAACGGGTTGCCGCCGGTCGCTGCGAAGATGTCGGAGCCGTTCTCGCCGGCGAGGGCTGCGACCGCATCCGCAGAGAGCGGCGACAGCTCGACGAAGGCCGGGTTCGCCGCCGCGACGTCGCCGAGCGACGAATACAGCGGATGCTCGGGGGCAACCTCACCGGAGCGCAGGGTGAGGATCAGCATCGCATGCAGTGCGCCGACCCGGCGCGCGAGGAACGTCACGGCGTCGAGCGTCGCCTCGTCCGCCCAGTGGAGATCTTCCAGCACGAGCACGGTCGGCCGCGAGCGCGGTGACAGCTCGGCGATCAGCAGCGGATGGAGCGCCTGCGGTGGCGCTCCGCCGAGGATCGCATCCTCGAGCGGGGCGGAGACATTGCCGACGAAGTCGGAGAACGGGCCGAGCGGCCGCGCGATCGAGAGGTCGTCGCACGTCCCGAGCAGCACGTTCGTCTCGTCCGGCAGCGCGGCGAGGAATGAGGTGACGAGTGCCGTCTTGCCGATCCCCGGCTCGCCGCTGACGACTGCGACGGCGCCTTCGCCGCGTCCCGCTGCGAGGTACGCGTCGCCGAGCGAGGCAAGCGCGCTCTCGCGTTCAAGCAGCTGCATCGGTGGCACCTGAAAGATGGGTGGCCGCATGGCGGGATATAGGCGGTCGCCGCCCATGCGGTTTGGCTCCCGCTACGTGGAGCAGCGCCGTCTGCGCCGGCGCGCCCTGAGCGAAGCGCACCACATAGACCGAACGGCAGCATCTCCTTGGGAACGTCGAGGGCGGCGGTAGGCTTCCCGGCCGATGGCGCGCGAGTACCCCACCGTCCTCGACCTCGTCGGGAACACCCCGATCGTGCGGCTCCCGCGGATCTCGCAGGACGTCCCGGCGACACTGCTCGCGAAGCTCGAGTACATGAACCCGGGCGGGTCGAACAAGGACCGGATCGGGCTCGCGATGATCGAGGCGGCCGAGCGCGACGGGAAGCTCAAGCCCGGCGGCACGATCGTCGAGCCGACCTCGGGCAACACCGGCGTCGGGCTCGCGATCGCGGCGGCGCAGAAG
>DATINO010000078.1:0-15674 GCA_035474195.1 Gaiellaceae bacterium | reverse complement strand
CGGCAAGCCCGCTCCCGCGCCGGCCGGCACGCCCCCACTGCTGTCTGAGCGACGCGACGGTGCCCGGGAAGCCGACGCTGATCACCGCATCCAGTAGTCCCACGTCGATCCCCAGCTCGAGCGCGTTCGTCGCCGAGACGCCGAGCAGGTCGCCGTTCATCAGCCGCTGCTCGATCGTCCGCCGCTCGTGCGCGGTGTAGCCGGCTCGGTACGGCGACAGGTGCGTGTCGTCGCCGAGACGGTCGGCGGTGAAGCGGTGGATCAACTCTGCAGCCTTACGGCTCTTCGCGAACGTCAGCGTGCGCAGCCCGCGCTCGACGAAGGTCGCCTGCAGTTTCGCCGCTTCCGCGAGCGACGAGTTGCGCAGCCCGAGCTCCGCGTCCTGCAGGGCAGGGTTCCAGAGCACGATCGTGCGCTCCGCCCTCGGTGCGCCGTCGTCACCGACGACCGTGACGCGCTCGTCGAGCAGCGCGGTCGCGAGCTCGCCGGGGTTCGACACCGTCGCGGAGGCGAGCAGGAACTGCGGGTCGGAGCCGTAGATTCGTGCGATCCGCTTCAGACGGCGCAGGACGTTCGCGACGTGTGAGCCGAAGACACCGCGGTACACGTGCGCTTCGTCGACCACGACGTAGCGAAGGTTCGCGAGCACGTCTCCCCACCGGTCGTGGTTCGGGAGAACGCCGACATGAACCATGTCGGGGTTCGTCAGGATCACATTCGCCCAGGTACGGATCTGGCGACGCTGCTCGGTCGGTGTGTCGCCGTCGTAGATCGCCGGCCGCAGCCGCGACACCGCATAGCCCGAGAGCGTCCGGAACTGGTCCTGCGCGAGCGCCTTCGTCGGGTAGAGGTAGAGCGCGCGCACCTTCGGGTCGCGCGCGATCGCGTCGAGGACGGGCAGGTTGAACGCGAGCGTCTTCCCCGACGCCGTGCCGGTCGAGACGAGCACGTGCTCGCCGCGCCCGGCCGCGTCCCAGACGGCGCGCTGGTGCGTATAGAGGCGGTCGACGCCGATCGCCGCTGCGAGCGTCTCGGGCAGCGGGGCGTACCGCGCGTCGCGGGCGGCCTCGGTGGCGAGATGCGCGAGCTCCTCCCCCTCCAACAGCCCTTCCCACCGAAGCACGTCGACGGACACCGAACCGATGCTAACTTCGCCCTACCGGGGTGCCCGCCAGGGCTGAGATCACACCCGTCGAACCTGATCCGGCTCATACCGGCGAAGGGAGCGCATTGACACCAAGGGCTTTGACGATCGCCGGCTCCGACAGCGGCGGCGGCGCCGGCGTCCAGGCCGACCTGAAGGCGTTCGCCGCCGCCGGGGCGCACGGCATGTCCGCGATCGTCGCGCTGACCGCCCAGAACACGGTCGGGGTGACCGCCGTGCACGAGCTGCCCGCCGACTTCGTGCTAGCTCAGCTCGACGCGATCTTCTCCGACCTCGGCGTCGACGCGGCGAAGACGGGGATGCTCTTCTCGCGCACGGTGATCGAGGCGGTCGCGGCCTACCTCGGCGAGCATCCGGTGCCGCTCGTCGTCGACCCGGTGATGGTCGCGTCGTCCGGGGCCCGGCTGCTGCAGGACGATGCGGTCGGCGCACTCGTGTCGCGGCTGTTTCCGCTCGCCACCGTCGTCACACCGAACCTGATGGAGGCGCGCGCCCTCGTCGGTGACGGCTCGCGCCGCGAGCTCGCAGCGCGCCTGGTCGGGCTCGGCACCCGTGCGGCGATCGTGACGGGCGGGCACGGTGACGATGCGATCGACCACCTCTTCGACGGTCGCGACCATTTCGAGATCCCCGTCGAGCGCCTCGACGTGCCGGCGACGCACGGCGCGGGGTGCACCCACTCCGCGACGCTCGCGGCGCTGCTGGCGCGCGGACTGCCGCTCGCCGACGCCGCCCGCGGCGCGGCGCGCGCTGCCGCCGCCGCAGTCCGTCACGGTTTGCCCGAGCTCGGCTCGGGCGACGGCCCCGTCGACATCCTCAACGTGAAAGGGAGAACGTGAACCCCGGAGCCTCGCTGCGCCTCGTGCGCGAGCGCAAGCCGCTCGTCCATCAGATCACCAACTACGTCGTCATGAACGAGACGGCGAACGCCACGCTCGCGCTCGGTGCGCTGCCCGTGATGGCGCACGCGCGCGAAGAGGTCGACGAGATGGTTCGCCTCGCGAACGCGCTCGTGTTGAACATCGGCACGCTCTCGCCGCCGTGGATCGAGGCGATGCTGATCGCCGGGGCATCGGCGAACGAGGCGGGCGTTCCGGTCGTTCTCGACCCGGTCGGCGCCGGCGCGACGTCGTTCCGCACCGATACCGCGAAGCGCATCCTCGACGTGGTGGACGTGGCGGTCCTGCGCGGCAACGCGGGCGAGGTGGCGACGCTCGTCGGCTTCGAGGCCGAGGTTCGCGGTGTCGAGTCGATCGCGGCCGGCGACGACGCTGCGGCGATCGCACGCGCTGCGGCGTCGTCGCTGGGTGTCGTGGCATCGGTCACCGGTCCCGTCGACCACGTCTCGGACGGAACCCGTGTCGCGGCGATCGCGAACGGCCATCCGCTGCTCGCGAGCGTCACCGGGACGGGCTGCATGTCGAGCGCGATCACCGGCTGCTTCCTCGCCGTCGACGAGCCGTTCGAGGCGGCGGTCGCGGCGCTTGTCACGTTCGGCGTCGCCGGTGAGGACGCCGCGCGCGACGCGAAGGGGCCAGGGTCGTTCCACGTCGGTCTGTACGACGCGCTCGCCGCGATCGATCCGGAGTCGCTCGACGATCGGGCGCGCGTGACGTGAGGGTGCACGCCATCGTCGACGAGCTCGAGATCGCACGACAGGCGGTCGCCGCCGGCGCGACCGTCGTCCAGCTGCGCGTCAAGGCGCCCACCGCCGTCGTGGTCGAGCGAGGCCACGGTTTCACCGGGCTCGGCGTCACGTTCATCGTCAACGACGACGTCGACGCGGCGATCAAGCTCGACGCCGACGGCGTGCACCTCGGGCAGGCCGACGAAGGCGCGGAACGCGCTCGCGCGCACGGCCTGTGGGTCGGCCGCTCGGTCGCGACCGTCGAGCAGGCGCTCGCAGCCGACGCCGACTACCTCGGGGCCGGCCCGGTGTGGGCAACCCCGTCCAAGGCCGACACCGATCCGCCGATCGGGCTCGAAGGGCTGCGCCACGTCTGCGCCGCCGTCGACATTCCCGTTGTCGCGATCGGGGGCATCGACGCCTCCAACGCCGCTGCCTGCATCGAGGCTGGCGCGGCCGGAGTCGCCGTCATTCGCGCGGCAACCGACCCGGTGTTGAGGAGGGCCGTTGACGACGCTCTCGGAGACGGGTGAGCTCGCGCTCCTCGCCGAGCTCGAGCGCCGCGGGCTGATCGTCGGCGTCGAGCACGACGCGACCGTCGTGGGCGGGCTCGTGGTCACGCAGGACGCGCTCGTCGAGGGCGTGCACTTCCTGCTCGACCGGTTGACCTGGCGAGAGCTCGGGTTCCGCGCTGCAGCGGTGAACATCAGCGACCTGGCCGCGTCCGGCGCGGTCCCGGAGGCCCTGCTCGTCAGCCTCGCGCTACCTGGCGCGACCGAGGTCGACGACGCGCTCGCGCTCTACGAGGGCATCGCGGAGGCAGGCGTCCCGGTGCGCGGCGGCGACACGACCGCAGCGCCCGTCGCCTACATAAACGTGACGGCGATCGGGCGCAGCGAGCGCGTCCCCGGCCGCGCAGGCGCACAGCCTGGCGACACGATCGTCGTGACGGGCCCCCTCGGCGGCGCGGGCGCGGCGTTCCGCGGCGGCCGCTACATCCGTCCACCGGTGCGGGTGGACGAGGGACGCGAGCTCGCGCAGTCGGCCCGCGCGCTCATGGACATCTCGGACGGCCTGGCCGTCGACGCGGCCCACATCGCACGCCGCTCGGGAGTCCGCTGCGTCGTCGAGCTCGACCGCGTCCCGCTCGCCGACGGCGCCGGGATCGACGACCTCGGTTTCGGCGAGGACTTCGAGCTGCTCGCGGCCGTGCCGGAGGCGGGCCGGTTCCCGGTCATCGGGCGGGTCGAGGAGGGGGAGGGCGTCGAGCTGTTGCTGCACGGCGAGCCGTACGAGCTCGCCGGCTGGGAGCACTTCGCAAGAGGTGTCTGACACAAAGACGGTGTCGGACACCCGCGCTACCGCAGGTAGGCGGCGAACGCCTTCTCGAAGTGCTTCTTCGGGCGTGCGCCGTGCACGGTCTCGCGCGGCTCGCCGCCGGAGAACAGGATCACCGTCGGCAGCGAGAGCACGCCGTAACGAGCCGCGGTCGACGGATTCGCGTCGATATCGATCTTCACCACGTCGACCGGCAGCTCCTCGAGAACGGGCTCGATCGCCTTGCAAGGCCCGCACCACGGCGCCCAGAAGTCGACGACGATCGGCCGCCGTGCGGCCAGCACCTCGTCGGCGAACGTCGCGTCGGTCACCTCGCGCATGCCGCCTATGATCGCCGGGATGAGCACCCTGCCGCGGAACGACGTGCTCGCGGAGCAGTTCGACCTGCTCGCCGACCTGATGGAGCTCGAGGGAGCGGACTCGTTTCGCATCGGCGCCTACCGCAAGGCGTCGGCCCGGATTCGCGAGACGCCGTCGTCAGTGGCGCAGCTGGCGCTCGACGGGAAGGCCAAGCTGCTGCAGGGGATCGGGAAGACGATCGAGGCGAAGATCGTCGAGGTCGTCGACGACGGCGAGATCCACGCGCTGACCAAGCGGAAAGCGGAGGTGCCGGCGGAGGTCGCGATCTTCATGCGGCTGCCCGGTCTCGGCCCGAAGACGGCGCGGCGGATCTGGAAAGAGCTCGGAATCACGACCGTGGACGGGCTGAAGGCGGCCGCCGAGGCGCAGCAGCTCCGCGGCCATGCCGGGATCGGCGCCGGGACCGAGGAGAAGATCGCGACCGCGCTCGCGAAGCCGCAGGCCGCGCAGGGGCCGCGGCGGTCGCTGCTCGGGACGACGCTGCCGAAGCTGCGGGCGGTCGTCGACGAGCTGCGCGAGCATCCGGCATCGGTCGAGGTCTCGCTCGCCGGCTCCGCACGGCGCATGCGCGAGACCGTGCGCGACCTGGACATCATCGCGACCGCGACGGATCCGCAGGCGCTCGTCGACCACTTCTGCTCGTTGCCGTTCGTCGTGGATGTCGCGGCGAAGGGGTCGACGAAGGCGACCGTCGTCTCGCACGAGGGCTATCGCTTCGACCTGCGCGTCGTCCCACCCGAGAGCTACGGCAATCTGCTGCAGCACTTCACCGGCTCGAAGAACCACAACGTGGCGCTGCGCGAGGACGCGGTGCGCCGCGGCTTCTCCGTCTCCGAGTACTCCGTCACCGAGGTCGAGAGCGGCGAGGAGCACCATTTCGCGCGCGAGGAGGACGTGTACCGCTTCCTCGGGTACGACTGGATCCCGCCGGAGCTGCGCGAGGACGCCGGAGAGCTCGCTGCGGCGCGCAAGGGTGAGCTGCCTGCGCTCGTCGAGCTCGGCGATCTCCGCGGCGATCTGCACACGCACACGACGTGGTCGGACGGCAAGGACCCGCTCGAGGCGATGGTCGACGCCGCTCTCAAGCGGGGCTACGCGTACTACGCGATTTGCGACCACTCACAGCGCTTGCGCGGCGATCTGCTGCAGCGTCAGTCGGAGCAGATCGACGCCCTGAACGAGCTCGTGAAGCCGCTGCGGATCCTCAAGGGCATCGAGGTGAACATCCGTCCCGACGGGACACTCGACGTCGCCGACGAGGATCTCGCGACCCGCGACTGGGTCGTCGCGTCGGTGCATTCGCGGTTCGACCACGCTCCGGTCGAGCGCATCTTCGCCGCGATGGAGTCGCCGTATGTCGACTGCATCGGGCACCTCACGAACCGGAAGATCGGCAAGCGGTCGCCGTCGCAGGTCGACATCGAGCGTGTCGTCGAGAAGGCGCTCGAGACCGGGACGTTCCTCGAGATCAACTCGCAGCCGGACCGCCTCGACCTGACAGACGTCCATGCGCGTGCCGCACGTGAGGCAGGCCTCAAGCTCGTGATCGACTCCGACGGCCACGAGACCGGTGCGCTCGCGTACGTCGAGCTCGGCGTGGGCCAGGCGCGCCGTGCGTGGCTCACATCCGACGACGTGCTCAACACGCGGACCTGGGCGCAAATCCAGAAGTTGAAGAAGACTCGGTGACGTTCCGCGACGATCTCGACCTCGCAGCGGACTGGGCGGACGCCTATCTCCAGCGGGTGACGGAACTCCCGGTCACGCCGAGCGTCTCCCCCGGCGACGTCCGCGCGACGCTCCCGGGCTCGCCGCCCGAGCAGGGCGAGACGTTCGAGGCGATGCTCCGCGACTTCGACGAGCTGATCGTCCCCGGGCTCACGCACTGGAACCATCCGCGCTTCTTCGCGTGGTTCGCGAACACCGGGTCCGAGCCGGGAATCCTCGCCGAGCTGCTGATCGCCGCGTTGAACGTCAACGCGTTCACGTGGCTGTCGTCGCCGGCGGCGACCGAGCTCGAGGTGACCGTGATGGACTGGCTCGCGCAGCTCCTCGGCCTGCCGCGCGGGTGGCATGGGCACATCGAGGACACGGCGTCGACCGCGACGATCGCCGCCCTCGCAGCCGCGCGCACCCGTCGTCCCGGCGGAGTGGTGGTCGCCTCCGAGCAGGCGAACTTCAGCGTCGAGAAGGCCGCGCGGCTCGTCGGCCTCGAGTATCGGAAGGCGCCGGTCGACGACGCGTTCCGCATGCTTCCCGAGATCGACCTCGACGGTGTCACCGCCGTCGTCGCGACCGCGGGCACGACCGCCACGACATCGGTTGATCCGGTCGTCGAGCTCGCGCGGCGATGCAACGAGGCGGGCGTGTGGCTGCACGTCGACGCGGCGTACGCGGGCTCCGCCGCCGTCTGCCCCGAGTTCCGCTGGTGCCTCGACGGCGTCGACGCGGCGGACAGCGTCGTCGTGAACCCACATAAATGGCTGTTCACGCCCCTGGACTGCTCGGCGCTCTGGACGCGGCGGCCCGAGGCGTTCCACGAAGCGTTCTCGTACGTCCCGGAGTACCTCGCCGCCACGCCGGAGGCGATCGACATCAAGGACTACGGCCCGGCGCTCGGCCGCCGGTTCCGCGCGCTCAAGCTCTGGTTCGTCCTGCGCTGGTACGGCGCGGAGGGACTGCGGGCGCTGATCCGCGAGCACGTGCGCCTGGCTGAGCTCTTCGCGTCGCTCGTCGAGGCAGAGCCGGGCTGGGAGGTCGTCGCGCCGCGCCCGTTCTCGACCGTGTGCTTCCGTCACGTCGAGCGCGACAACGACGAGATCGCGCGTGCGGCAACAGCGACCGGCGAGGTGTTCGTCGCGACGACGAAGCTGCGCGGCGACACGGTCATCCGGCTCGCGATCGGCAACGAGCGAACGACGGAGGCGGACATCCTGCAGGCGTGGGAGGTGATGAGGCGATCAGCGGCGTAGGCTCGACGGAGCCGTCAAGGAGCGGAGGTGCCGGCTTTGCCGGCGCCGGGAGCGGGATCCGCGCAGTGATCTTCGACCTTTGGGAGACGTTGATCGACTGGAACCACGACGCGAACGCGCTGATGCACGCGCGTGTGCAAGAGCGGGTCGGCTTCGACTTCCACGAGCGGTGGAACCGCGCGGCCGAGCGGTACACGGTGCCGGTGCGCGACGTGCTCACGGGCGTCGGTGTCCCGGCCGACGCGATGGACGACGTGCTCTCCTACCGCGCCGAGTTCGTCCGAACGTGCCTCGTCCCGCGCGAAGGCGCCGTCGAGACGCTCGAGGAGCTGCGGGCACGTGGCCTCAAGGTCGGGTTGATCACGGTCTGCACCGAGGACGTCGAGATGCTCTGGCCGGAGTCGGAGTTCGCCGGTCTCTTCGACGCGGAGATCTTCTCCAATGCGATCGGGCTCTCGAAGCCGGACCCGCGGATCTATCTCGCGTGCTGCGAGCAGCTCGGCGTTGACCCGCACGACGCGATGTTCGTCGGCGACGGGGCGAACGACGAGCTCGGCGGCGCGCGGCGCGTCGGCCTGCTGCCGGTCCTGATCCACCAGCCGGGGCACGATCCGGTGTGGTCGGAGGTGCGGACGTGGGATGGTCTGCGTGTCACATCTATTCCCGAGGTGCTGGAGGTGCTGGAGCGATGCTGATCACGACCATGAACGACGTGCCGGGGCACGAGATCACCGACGTCTACGGAGAGGTGTTCGGCCTGACGGTTCGGTCGCGGAACGTCGGCTCGCAGATCGGAGCCGGCCTGAAGTCGATTCTCGGCGGCGAGTTGAAGGGAATGACGAAGGCGCTCGCCGACAGCCGCACCGAGGTGATCCGGCGCATGACCGAGGAGGCGGAGGCGAAGGGCGCGAACGCGATCGTCGCCATGCGCTTCGACACGTCGGAGATGGGGAGCAACTGGACGGAGATCTGCGCGTACGGCACGGCGGTGAAGATCGCCCGGGCATAGCGTGATCCGGCGCTCGGGGGCAGACGAGGCGGAGACGCACTGGACGATCCAGCGCGAGGCGTGTCTCGCGGGCCTCGCGCACATCTTCCCACCGGAGCGGTACCCATTCCCCGACGGGGACGTGCTTGAGCGCTGGCGTGCGTTCGGTGGGATCGTCCTGGCCGCCGAGCGTGACGGTGTCGTCGTCGGAGTCGCCGGCGTGGAGGCGTGTTGGCTGCACGGCTTCTACGTCCGTCCGGAGTGGTGGGGGACCGGCATTGCCGACGAACTGCACGACGCCGCACTCGCTGCGATGCCCGACTGTGCCGAACTGCGGCTCTGGACGTTGACCGAGAACCATCGGGCGCGGCGCTTCTACGAGAAGCGCGGCTGGCGGTTGAACGGCGACACACGAGTCGTGCCGTTCCCGCCGAACCCGCTCGATGTCGGCTACTCGTACGTGCGCGAGGAGCCGTGAGGAAACGGCGCGTCCCGGCGCTCGAGCTGCTCGACGCGACGCTGCCCGAGCTGCGCCACGGGCTGACCGAGGGCGCTGCGCGCAGCATCGCGTACGAGCTGTTCGAGAAGCTCGGCTACGGCGCGATCGCCGTCACCGACCTGCACGAGGTGCGCGCGTTCGTCGGCGCCGGCGCCGACCACCACGGCGCGGGCGATCGGCCCATCCGCCCGGTGTACGAGGCGACCTCGCGCGACCTGCCGCTTCTCGCGCCGCTCGCCATTCGCACCGAGTGCGAGAACCCCGCGTGCCCGCTCGGCGCCGCGGCCGTCGTTCCGCTGCGCTTGCACGACGGCCCGGTCGGCGCCGTCGTCGCATACGCGACCTCCGGCTCGCCGCTCGACGAGGTCGCCGTCGCGACGCTCGAGCAGGTCGGTCGCCATCTCTCGACGCAGCTCCAGCTGTCGGAGCTTCACACCGCGACCACGACCGCGCTGCAGGCGCAGATGGAGCCGCATTTCGTCTTCAACGCGCTCAACACGATCGCTGCGTTCATCCGCACGGAGCCGGAGCGCGCACGACGGCTCGTGCTCGCCTTCGCCGATCACCTGCGCAGCAGGCTCGCGCGCCCTGGCGAGCTCATCACGCTCGAGGAGGAACTGCGGCACGTGCAGAGCTATCTCGAGCTCGAGCAGGCGCGCTTCGGGCCTCAGCTTCGTGTCACGGTCGACGCACGGCCCGACACGCTCGGCGTGCGACTGCCGCCGTTGCTCGTCCAACCGCTCGTCGAGAACGCGATCAAGCATGGCAAGACCGATCGTCCGTTGAACCTGATCGTGCGCGCGAGATTGCGGCGCGGTCGATTGCGCGTGACGGTGCGTGACGACGGCCGCGGTATCGCGCGCGATGCGATCGAGCGCGTGCTCGAGCCCGGTGTAGGGGAGGGCACCGGGATCGGCCTGGCCAACGTCAACCTTCGCCTCACCGCCCATTACGGTGAGGGCGTGAAGCTGCGCTCCTTCCCGTTCGGCACGATCGTGATGCTCGAAGTGCCTGAATGACGGTTCGTGCGTTGATCGTCGACGACGAGGCGCCGGCACGATCGGAGCTTCGCTACCTGTTGCAGGCGCACTCCGACGTGGAGATCGTCGGCGAGGCCGCGAGCGCGGCCGAGGCGATCGAGCTCACGCGCGAGCTGGCCTATGACGTCGTCTTCCTCGACGTGGAGATGCCCGAGGCGACGGGGCTCGAGACCGCGCCGCACATCCACGAGCGACGCGACCCACCCGCGATCGTCTTCGTGACCGCGCACGCCGAGTACGCCGTCGACGCGTTCGCCGTCGAGGCGTTCGACTACCTGCTGAAGCCGGTCGACCCGGAGCGGCTCGCCCGCGTCGTCGAGCGGCTGCGCGAGCGCTCGCAGGAGAACGCGGCCCCGGTCGACAAGGTGCCCGTCGTCGCGGGCGGCCGGACCGAGCTGCTCGACTCCGATCAGATCCATTACGCGCACGCCGAAGGCGACTACAGCCGTGTGCACACGTACGACCGTGCGTACCTGTGCACCTCGTCGCTCGGCGAGCTCGAGGACCGGCTCGGTCCTCGGTTCGCGCGGATCCACCGCTCGTACATCGTCAACCTCGCGAAGGTAACGGGCGTTCGCCGCGCATCCGACCGCTTCCGGCTCCAGCTCGCCGACGAGGCGCACACGGAGCTCGACGTCTCGCGGCGCCAGTCGCGCGAGGTGCGCGAGCGTCTCGGGCTCTAGAGTCGCTTCAAGATCTCGAGGAACGCGTGGGTCGAGCCGACGATCAGGTCGGCGAGCTCGCCCAGCTCGCTCGGGCCTTCGCTCGACGCGATCGCCACCCGGACGGCCAGCTCCAGGTCGTCGAGCGCGCGGAAGCCGTCGAGGTCGGTGACGTCGTCGCCGGCGTACAGCGCCCGTCGCAATCCGGTCTCCGCGAGGAGCGCACGCACCGCCGAGCCCTTCGAGGCGTCGACCGGCGGCACCACCTCGAGCACGAAGCGTCCCCACTTCGTGCGGAAGCCCTCCGCGAGCGCTCGGGTGGCAACGACTTCAAGCGCCGCGCGCGCCGCGCCGCGGTCGTCCGCGCGCCGGTAATGGAAGGCCGCCGTCAGCGGCTTCACCTCGAGGTCGGTCCAGCCGGTCTCGTCCGCGAACACGTGGATCCGCTCTGCGTACTCGACGGCTTCCGGCTCGAGCTCCAGCCCGTGCTGCCCGACGTAGCGCAGCCCGCCGACGCCGACGATCTCGCGGGCGAGCTCGCTCGTGCGCCCCGTGATGCATGCGAGCAGGCCGTAGGTGCGTCCGAGCCGCGCCAGCTCGGCCTGCGCCTCGGGAGGCACGCGCGCATCCTGCGGGCGCTCGACGATCGGTGCCAGCACGCCGTCCACATCCAGGAAGAGCGCCGCCCGCGCGGGCTCGGCGGCAAGCGCGGCGAGCGGGTCCACGGACCGTAGTCTGGCGGAGTCGGCGGAGATCGGGAACACTTCGGAGGTCGTGGCAGAAGACGTCTGGATCCCGCTGGTCGACGAGCCCATCGGCTCGATCGTCGAGCAGGTGCAGCGTGAGAATCCCGAGATCGACGCACTCGTCTCGAGCCCGGGCCGGATCCTCGCCTTCCGGACGTTCGCGTACATCCGGGTCGGACTCCTGCTGGGGCAGCTGCTTGTCGACAACGACGTGCCGGCGTACGACGGCACCGAGACGTGGATCGAAGCGCTGCTCCGGGAGAAACGGCATCACGCGGCGGTCGTCGCGGAGCTCCGTGCGGTCGCGGAGGAGATCGCCGCGGATGCACGCTATGCCGACGGCGAGCCGATCGGGCCGGACGACGAGGCCCGGGCCCGTTTCCGCGAATTCGCGAAGAAACAGCTCGGCTAGCAGGGTTCGTTGGCATCATCCAAGGCGGTGCGCCGCCGCCTCGCACTGCCGCTCGTCCTCGCGCTGCTCGCGTTCGTCTCGGCGAGCGCAGGTGAGAGCACGGGCTCGCCCGGTGCGAGCGCGAGCGCGTACGCGATTCGGATCGCCGTCCCGAACCAGCCTGTCACCGCGACGGGGACGTCGGTGTCGCCCCCGGCGACTGCGCCCGTGACCACCGCGACGTTCAGCTACCCCGCCGACGGATCGATCGTCAGCGCCGCATCGACCACCGCGACGTCGACCACGAACGTCGCGCAGAACGCATCGGCGAAGGCCGAAGCGGACGTGACGCAGCTCTCGCTCTTCAAGGGCGAGGTGACGGCCGACGCCGTGACGGCGCGCGTCTCCGCTGGGACGGGGTACTCCGGCGCCGGCGGGAACGCGAACGGGACGACGGTGGTGAACCTCCGCGTCGAGGGCCAGCCCGTCACCGGCGAGAAGGCGCCGGTCGGCGACTGGGGCGAGTTGACCGTCGCCGCATCGTCTGTCGACACGAGTGCGCCCCCCGGCGCGAAGGGCTACAAGACCGCCGCCACCGAGCTCGACCTGAAGCTCACCGTCGACCATGGCGGCCTGCCTGCGGGCACCGAGATCCAGATCGCGACGGCGCTCGCCGCGGTCCAGACGGCGGCGCCCACGTCGACGACGACCACCACCACGACGACGACCGACACCACCTCGAGCGGGGGCGACCAGGGCCCGTCCGTCGGCGATGCGCCGAATCTCCGTCCGAGGAGCGGCGGCAAGACCAAGCCGGAGCCGCTCAAGGTGCAGCCGAAGCTGACGGCCGGCCGTTACGTGTTCCCGGCCTACGGACCGACGTCGTACATCGACACGTTCGGCGCGAAGCGCGCCGACGTGACCTACCACCACGGCGACGACATCTTCGGCACGCTCGGCCAGCCACTCGTCGCTTGCACCGACGGCATCGTCTTCTCCGTCGGCTTCAACAAGATCGGCGGCAACCGGCTCTGGATCGTCGACAAGGCCGGCAACCAGTTCTACTACGCGCATCTCTCCGCATTCGCGATCAACGCCGTGAACGGCGCGCACGTGAAGGCGGGGCAGGTGGTCGGCTTCATGGGCAACACGGGCGACGCCGAGGGGACGCCGTACCACCTGCACTTCGAGATCCACCCGGTCTCTTTCCTGTACCTCGGGTACGACGGCGCCGTTGACCCGACGCCGTACCTGAACGCCTGGCAGCACCAGCAGGACCTGCCGTTCCCGATCGCCGGCGGCTGGGTCCCGCCGATCCCCGGGATCGGTCCCGCCGCGCCCGAGCCCGGCGCAATCCTGCTCGGGATGCACGACATCTCGTCGGCCGACGGGCTCGACCCCGGCTCCCTCGAAGCCGCGCTCGCGCCCGTCGATCGGTCGTCGCTGATGCAGACCCTCGTCCCGACGGCGGTCGCGCCGACCGGCGACCTGGGCAAGGCCTAGCAGGCCAACTCGGTTGCCGGGCGAAGCCCGGAACCGAGTTGCTGTCTGAACGTTCGGACTTGCTCAGACCCCGCCGTTGGAGGTCGGGAAGTCGTCCCCGAAGTCGTCGCCGCCGCCCGTCAGCATGTCCTTCAGCCAGCGGCGCGTCTCCGGGCCGGTGACCGGGTTGAACAGGATGCCGAGTGCGATCCCTGCCACGAGCAGGCCCGTGTGGCTCTTGTTCTGGCTCTTCCGCCCCTGGAGGCGGTCGGCCGCGCTGCGGAGATCGTCGACCGCGGTGCGCAGCTTCTCGCGCACGTCGTCGTCGGTGGCGACACGCTGCGCCAGCGTGACGGCGTTCCGCCCGCCGACGAGCTCGGTGTAGAGATCTTTCGCCGTCGCGAACGCGCTCAGCACGTCCTCGCGGAGTTTTTCGTCGTGCATCGCGCGTTGGACATACGGCTTGACGCTGTCTGCTGCGTCATAGACCTTGTCGCTTGTCTTGGCCATGGTCGCCCGATCCTTTCGCCTCGTTACCGCGCTTTTGTTCCCCCGGCCGGTCCGGGGCAAACAGACGCTCCTCTTGGCTTCGCTCATCCTTGCAGGCTGCGGAGGGAGCGGGCAGTCGAACCGTCAATGGCAGACCGTGAGCCGCCAGGGTGTCCGCTTCCGCGCTCCCGCAGACTGGCAGGTCACGGTAGCGAACGGCCGCACGACGGCGCGAGACGGCGCGTCCTTCGTTCAGGTCGCGGCGTTTCCCCTTGTCCACGCCTACACCCCGTCACTCTTCACCAAGGTGCAGTCCGAGCTCGCGATTCGGATGGCGCAGGTCGCGAAGCAGGGCGGAGGGACGGTGCGCAGGCACGGCGTCGTCATCGTCGACGGAGCCAAGTCCCACTCGTACGAGGTCGCGCTCGGCGACCGGACCGACCGCTACACGTTCTTCTTGCGCGGCAAGCGCGAGTTCTTGCTCGTCTGCTCCGCGGACGCCGCGGTCTGCGACGAGCTCGCGGCGAGCTTCTCGGCCGCCTGAGCGGCCCGGCGGCCGTTGCGCCGCGTGCCGTCGAACGCGGCCGCGAACACATCCTCGATCGTGTCGGCCGGGATGAACTGCAGCGCCTGGCGCGTCTCGGGCGGCAGGTCGTCGAGGTCGGGCTCGTTGTCGCGCGGGATCACGATCCGCTTCAGGCCCGCGCGCTGCGCCGCGAGCGACTTCTCGCGCAGCCCGCCGATCGGCAGCACCTGGCCGGTGAGCGTGATCTCGCCGGTCATGCCGATGTCCTCGGCCACCGGTGTGTCGCGGACGAGCGACGCGATCGCGGTCGCCATCGTCACGCCGGCCGACGGGCCGTCCTTCGGCACCGCGCCCGCGGGCACGTGGATGTGCACGTCGTGGTTCGCGAACCAGTCGTCGGCCAGACCGAGCTCGTCGGTGTGCGCGCGCACCCAGGACAGCGCCGCCTGCGCCGACTCCTGCATCACCTCTCCGAGCTGCCCCGTGATCGTCAGCTTGCCCTGGCCCGGGTACGCGGTCGCCTCGATGAAGAGCACATCACCGCCGACGGTCGTGTAGGCGAGACCGGTCGCGACACCCGGATCCGACGTCCGCTTGCGCACCTCGCCCGAGAAGCGCCGCGCTCCGAGCCAGTCGCGCAACTGCGCGTCGTCGACCTTGATCTTCGTCAGCCGCCCCGTCGCGACTTCGGTGGCCGCCTTGCGGCAGACGTCGGCGAGGCGCCGCTCGAGCCCGCGCACTCCGGCCTCGCGGGTGTACTCGCGGATCACGACGCGCAGCAGCTTGTCGCTCAGCGTCAGCTGGCCCTTCTTCAGGCCGTGTGCCTTCAGCTGCTTCGGCAGGAGGTAGCGCTTGGCGATCCCGAGCTTCTCGTCCTCCGTGTAGCCGGAGAGCGAGATCACGTCCATGCGGTCGAGCAGTGGGCCGGGAATCGTGTCGAGCGTGTTCGCGGTGCAGATGAACAGCACCTTGGACAGGTCGAACGGCAGGTCGAGGTAGTGGTCGCGGAACGTGCGGTTCTGCTCAGGGTCGAGCACCTCCAGCATCGCGCTCGACGGGTCGCCGCGCCAGTCGGCGCCCATCTTGTCGATCTCGTCGATCAGCACGAGCGGGTTCGACGACTCGGCGTCGCGGATCGAGCGGATGATCGACCCGGGCATCGAGCCGATGTAGGTGCGCCGGTGGCCGCGGATCTCCGACTCGTCGCGCACGCCGCCGACCGACAGGCGCACGAACTTCCGTCCCAGTGCGTTCGCGATCGAGTGGCCGAGCGACGTCTTGCCGACGCCGGGCGGCCCGACGAAGCAGAGGATCTGTCCGGAGACCTCGTTGCGCAGCTTCGCGACGGCGAGGTACTCGATGATCCGGTCCTTCACCTTCTCGAGGTCG
>DATINO010000077.1:0-16595 GCA_035474195.1 Gaiellaceae bacterium | reverse complement strand
CGCGGCGGCGCCCACACCGAACCAGGGAACGTTCTCGGTCTCATGGGCCCCGTCGACCGATGACCCGGGCCAGAGCCTGAAGTACGACCTCCAGCGCGCAACCGCCTCCGGAGGGCCGTTCACGACGATTGCGGCGAACCTGGGGACGACGTCGGCGTCGGAAGCGAGCCTCGCGCAGGGCACGTACTGGTACCGCGTCGTCGCGCACGATGCGACTCTGGCTGCGACTTCGACGATCTCCGATTCCGTGATCGTCGACATCACGCCGCCGACGGTTCAGATCACCTCCGGCTGCCCGACGGCGAAGGTCGACCCTGGCACCACGGTGACCGTCCACTACAGCGCCTCCGATACGGGCGGCTCGGGCCTCGTCGATGCACCCACAGGAACGGTGAGCAGGCTCGTGACGACACCGGGCCCCGCGAGCGTCGATGTCGTTGTCCATGACCACTCCGGCAACACCGGCACGGCGAGCTGCCAGTTCAGGGTCAACGGGCCGCCGACCACGCCGGGCAAACCCGTCGCGTCGTCGAGCCCGAACCCGGGCGCTTTCACGCTGACGTGGGCTGCATCGACTGACCCTGACGGCGATCCGGTCAAGTACGTGCTCCAGCACAAGCCGGCGACGAGCGGCAGCTTCACGACCGTCGCTTCCAACCTCGCCTCGGCGACCTACACGTTCACCTCCGGCGCTCCGGAAAGCGCGGGAACCTGGGTGTACCAGGTGATCGCGAAGGACGCGACGCTCTCGAGCTCGCCGTCCCCGCAGTCCAACCAGGTGATCGTCCAGGCGACCCCGGTCATCTCCTGGACGCCGGCTTCGCTGCTCTTCGGCACACCGCTGGGAGCCGCTCAGCTGAATGCCACTGCCAGCTTCAACGGCTCCAACGTCCCCGGCGGCTTCGTCTATACGCCGGCGAGCGGAGCGGTGGTGCAGCCGGGGCAGACCCTCTCGGTGACCTTCACGCCGACCGACACCGTGCATTTCGCGTCTGCGACGAAGACCGTGCCTCTCACCGTCACGTTCAGCCAGGCCTGCCTCACGACGAGCCTCTCCGGCTCGGTGATCGTGAAGAACAACCAGGCGTACTGCATCCAGACCGGCGGTAAGGTCAGCGGCTCGATCACAGTCCAGAGCGGCGGTGCGCTGTACGTGAGCGGCGGGTCGGTAACCGGCTCGATCACCGCCACGGTTGCGCGGGCGCTGACGATCTGCAACGCGAGCCTCGGTGGCAGCCTCACCGCGACCAGCGCAAGCGGTCCGGTGACCGTCGGCGCAGCCTCCGGATGCGCCAAGAACACGATCTCCGGCTCCGTCACCCTGACGTCGAATGCCAAGGGAGTGACGCTCGTCGGCAACACGATCTCGGGCTCCGTGACGTTGAGCTCGAACGCCGGTGGATTGGCCGTCTCGGGGAACACCGTCTCGGGCTCCGTGACGGTGAGCTCGAACGCCGGTGGGACCGTCGTCTCGGGCAACAAGGTCTCTCAGTCCATGACCATCACCGGCAACAAGGGCGGCATCACGGTGACGGTCAACAAGATCACCAAGTCGTTGACCGTCACAAACAACAAAGGCGGCTACACGATCAGCGGCAACGTCGTCGGCGGGTCGACGACGATCTCCGGAAACAGCTAAGGCAGCGGCACGCTCGGGAACGAGACGACGCCGAGGCGCTCCATGATCTCCGCTGCCTCTGCGGCGTCCGCATCCGAGCCCAGTCCCGTCGCGACGCGCGCCTGCAGCGTGCGCGCGACTTCGTAGTCCGCTCCGAGCTCGCGTGCGATTCGAAGGCCCTCGTCGAAGTGAGGGGGCGCTTCTGCGGGCGTGCGTGCCTGAACGGCCGCTACCCCGAGAAGGCGATGGAGCAGTACCAGCCGCACGCCAACCTCGCCGATGGCCGCCATGCGCCGAAGAGCGTCGGATGCGAGCGCGGCAGCGTCCGCGTGGCGCCCTTCGAGCACGAACGCCTGGGCCTGGCGTGCATCCGCCTCGATCAGCAGGCTCTCGCTTCCGAGCGCCGCAAACCGCTCGCGCGCCTCGTTCAGCAGGGCGTGGGACTCCGCGAAGCGTCCCTGCTCGGCGGCGATGCGCCCGAGCAACTTCGTCGCGAACGCTTCCCCGATCGGGAACTTCGCACTCCGGTAGGTTCGAAGCGCAGACTCGATCAACTCGATCGCATCGGAGTGGCGGCCCTGGTCGAGCAAGATTTCTGCGCGGTTGTTCGTCGCGTGTGCCCCGGTGAGGACGTCGCCTGCGCGCTCGACGACCTCGCCCGACCGGAGGTACAGCGCGCTCGCGTCGTCCCAGCGTCCCTCGTAGTAGGCGCGCACGCCCATGTTGTTGATCACCGTGGCCTGGCGATGGAGCAGGCCGAGCTCTTCGAAGATCGGCAGTGCGAGGTCGAGGAAGTGGGTCGCCGGCCCGCCGCGGTCGCCCTCGGCTGCGGCGCGGATGTAGTACGCGTCTGCGAGCGACGCCTGGTCGCTGAGCGCGATCGCCAGCTCAGCCGCGGCTGCGGCCGTCTCAGCTGATTCGTCGATCCGGCCCTGGCGGTACAGCACGATGGCGCGCCCCAGCTGTGCCGCGAGCCGGGCTTCTGGGTCGCCTCCCGAGGCGATCGCGTCGTAGAGCGCGAGCGCGTCGTCGTAAGCACCGTGGCGCTCGGCCACGACGCCGCGCTTCCGGAGCAGGCGGACGCGCGGCGCACCTTCTGCGAGCGCACGCTCGTAGGCGGCATCTGCGTCGTGGTACCGCGCCGCGAGCTCGCAGACGTCGCCGAGCGCCTCGCACACGCGCGCAAGCTCTTCCTGTCCCGGCTCGAACCCTCCTGCCGCTGCGAGTGCGCGCTCGTAGAACGTGGCGGCATCGATGTTCGCGTACTTGCTCCGTGCGTCGTCGCCGGCAAGCACGGCGTAGTGCCACGCTTTTGCCCATTCGTCGGCCGCGAGGAAGTGCAGCGAGAGCACCTCGGCGTCGAGGTCAGGATCGAACGATCGCCGCTCGATCGCCGCGCCGACGAGCGCATGGATCTCACGACGCCGTGTAAACGAGAGTCCGTCGTAGGCGGCGGCGTGCACGAGGTCGTGGCGGAAGCGAAGCCTTGACGGTCCGTCCCAGGCGACGAAGTCGGCGAGGCGGTTCCAGCGCTCCAGGTCGCCCGCGTCTTCGGGAAGGATTTCCTCGAGCAGGTCGATACCGAACGACGGCCCGATCACTGCGGCGTGACGGAGGAGCAGCCTGTCGGCGGGATGAAGGGTGTCGATGCGACTCGTCAGCAGCGACTCGACCGTCTCCGGCAGCGCGTCACCGACGGACGGAGAGACGGCGAGCTCGCGGATGAAGAGCGCGTTGCCCGCAGCTCGATCGGTGAGCGCAGTCAGCTCTGCGTCGGACAGCGCCGTCTCGCCCGCAGCGGCGAGCGCGAGCGCACGCGATTCGACCGCGGAAAGAGGTGCGAGGTCGATCAACTCCGCGCCCGGCAGCGGTGGGCCTGAGGGCCGTCGTGTCACGACCACGAGCCACGGCTTCGGACCGGGCTGCGCGAGCTTCGCCAGCACGAGCTGAGATGCGTCGTCGAGCCAATGTGTGTCCTCGACGAGGATCGCGGTCGGCATCATCAGCATCCGCGTCAGAAGCTGATCGAGCACGTCGTGCAGGCGGTCGCGCCGGAAGATTGGGTCGATCTCTTCCACCTCCGGCGTCGTCGCCACCTCGGCATCGAACGGCAACGCGAGGAGCGGGAGCCAGTGCGCCAGATCCGGCATCGCGGCCTGGGCAAACGTTGTCAGCTTCGCCCCCGCAACCTCGGGCGCGTCGTCGGGCAAGATCCCGACGAGCGGCCCGAGCAGCGCCCGCAGCGGCGCGAACGGCGTCGAGGCGGAGTAGGCCTCGCAGCGTGTGCGGAGCAGCTGAAACCCGACCGCGTTCGTGACGAGCTCTTCGAGCAGACGGGACTTACCGGCGCCTGCATCGCCGACGAGCTCGACGGCTCGCGACTGGCGCATCCGCGCCGCGTCGAGCGCCTCGCGCAGGGTGCCGAGCTCTTCCTCGCGCCCGACGAGCGGAAGAGGCGGCTGAGCTTGCTCCACCGCATCGGCGAGCAGCGCGCCCACCGAATGCCCCGTGACCGGCTTCGCCTTCCCTTTCATCAGGAACTGTCGCGCGGTTGTCTCGAACTGCGTTCGTGACCGCTGCAGGACGTCGCCGGTCGCGAGGATCTCGCCCTTCGCGGCTCGTGCGGTCAGGCGGGCGGCGAGGTTGACCGTGTCGCCCATGACGGCGTACGTCCGGCGGCTCGCCGAGCCGATCGGGCCGGCGAGCACGCGGCCGCGGTTCACGCCGACCGCGACCGGAGGTCCGGCATGCGCATCGACGATCGCACGGACGGCGCGCAGCATGCGCTGCTCGTCGTCCCCGCCCGTTGCCGGAGCACCTGCGACGAGGTACATCTTCCCGCCGTCCCGGTCGATGTCTGACTCGAGCCAGGTGATCGACCGCTCGAACGTCTCAGCGGAGACGACGTCGGCGAGCTCACCAAGCGACGCCGCTGCAGCTTCGGGATCGTCCACGATCGAATCGGTGCCGCCGAACTTGACGAACGCGGCCGTCGCCTGGCGATGCTCCGCCTCGACCGCCCCTTCCTCGACCGGCTCGCGCAGCGCCGGTGGGAGCAGGGCTGAAAGGTCGCGCGGCCCGCCGTCCTCCACGGGCCGGTCGGGCAGCCCGTCGGGTGCCGCATCGGATCGCAGCAGAAACGCGCCGTTGCGCTCGGACGCCACCAGGCCTACCAGTGCCTCGGCCGTCCGCGACGAGACGAGAACCTCGCCCGCCTCGGCGGCGTCCTCCAGCTCGAGTGTCGCGGAGGCCGTCGGCCCGCAGACGATCAGCTCCCGCTGATGGCGGCCGAGCAAGAAGAAGTGGCACGGCCCGGAGACGAGGCCGCTGGCCATCGACAGCTGCACGGGGCCGACGCTCGACTCGCTGGAACCCGTCGTGCCGATGAGCTTCTGCATCGCGAGCGCTGCCAGCGCAGCTCGCTCCTCGTGGCGCTCGCCGTCGAAGAGCAGCAACAACGCGTCACCGCGGAACTTGAGGACGTCGCCGCCGTACCGGTCTGCGATGTCGATCAGCCCGGAGTAGCAGCGGCTGATCAGGACGATCAGTTCCTCGGCGCCGAGCTTGCCTCGTTCTGCCAGTCGCTCGGAGAGCGCCGTGAAGCCCGAGATGTCGAGACCGAGCAGCGACGCCTCGAGGACACGCACCCGCCGGCCAGGCGCGTCCTCGTCCCAGCGCGCCGCGAGGCGCGGTACGAACGGCCTGAACACGGAGACCGCAGTCGTCGTCGAGACGTCGTTCACCCCTCAACCAGGGTACGGCAGGTTTCCCGCGTCCTCAAGAAGCGGATTCGATGCGCTCGCGACCGGCTCGCCGGTCAGACCTCGTACGAGGCCTGCTCGGCGGCGAGCTCGACGCTCGTGCCGGACTTCTCTTCGACCGTGGCCCGCATCGACTCGAGGAAGTCGTCCGAGTGCGCCGGGTCGTGGTGGAACATCACCGCCTTGCCGGGCTTCATCGCCCGGAGGTAGGCGGCGACGTCGTCGATGCTCGAGTGGCCCCAGCCGACGCGGCTGCCGTACTCGTCGTGCGTGTACTGCGCGTCGTGGAAGAGCAGGTCTGCGCTCTCGGCCAGCTCGGCGCCGGAGTCAGCCTTGAGGCCGAGCTCGTTGTCGGGGATGTACGTGAACGTGCGCCCTTCCTCCTCGATCCGGTAGCCGAGCGTCGTCCCGGGATGGGTGACGCGCGCCGACGTGACGTTCAGTCCGTCGAGGTGCCACGTCTCCTCGCCGAGCTCGACGAACTCGATCTTCGACGGCAGCTCCTCGAACCGTCGTGGGAAGAACGGCGGCGACAGGTACTTCGCGATCCAGTCGGCGAGCGGGGTGCCCTCCTGGGGCGGGCCCCAGATCGTGATCGTGCGGTCAGAGGCGAACAGCGGCGCGAAGAAGCCGAGCCCCTCGACGTGGTCGAGGTGCAGGTGGGTGAGCAGCAGGTCGATCCGGTCGGGAACCTCACGGAGGGATAGACCGAGCGGGCGGATGCCCGTCCCGGCATCGAGGATCACGAGGCGGCCGGACGCCGACCGCAGCTCGACGGAGGAGGTGTTCCCTCCGTACCGCACCGTTCGTTCACCGGGAGTCGCGAGCGACCCCCTGCAGCCCCAGATGGTCGCCCGCACGGGTCCCGGCTAGTGGTGGTCGAGCTCTCTGGTGCGCTTCGCCATCGCCTCGAGCAGCGGCCAGGCGATCTCGCCGTGCATCTCGATCAGCGGCTTGAACTGCCACTTGGTGAGGCCGTGCGCGACGCCGTCGCTCGTGGCGGTGATCGTGGCGGTGCGGGTGCCGCCGTCGATGAGGGCGATCTCGCCGTAGAAGTCGCCGGGGCCCAGCGTTCGCCGGTCCTCGCCCTCGACGGTGACCTTCGCCGTTCCCGACTCGATGACGAAGAACCCGGCGCCGCCCGAGCCCTCGGCCGTCAACTCCTGGCCGTCGCTGAACTTGCGCTCGGTGAACTCGGCCGAGAGGTTCTTGAGGCTCTTTTGGTCGAGACCCCTGAACAGCGGCACATGCTGGAGAAGTTCGATGGGTGCGGACATGCGCAGGAGCTTACAGCGAGAAGGGCGGTTTGTTCAGGCGCTGAGCGCGATTCCCCGCGAAGCGACGAGTGCATCCGCGGCCCTGCTGCTGCGGCTGTGGCCCGCGACGGCGTCGAGGAAGTGCTCCGCGTCCAGCGTCCAGAACGTCGAGTCGGCGGCGACGCGCACTGTCGCGGTGCGCGGCACGTCGCGGAGGAGCGCGATCTCGCCGACGAACGCGGGTGCGCTCTCCATCTTGGGGCCGTTCGGCAGGTCGATTTCGATCGATCCGGCGCTGAGGATGTAGAGCCGGTCGCCGCGGTCTCCGGCAGAGAACAAGGTCGAGCCCGCCGGCCGCTCGATGCGCTCGAGCGTGGCAGCGAGCCCTTCCTTCTGCTGGATCGGCAGCACGTCGAGGAACGGCACGGTCGCGATCGCGGCGAGCTGCTCCTCCGGGACGTTCGCGCCGGCGTCGATCGCGGTCAGCGCCCGCCGCATCACGAGCGAGAGGAGCGGCAGGACGGCGCCGGCGATCGCGAGCGTCCAGCGCGCGCCGGTGAGGTGGAGGAGGAGCGGCGTCAGCACCGAGCCGATGCCGAGGCCGCCGACCGCCGCTGCCTCGACGAGACCGAACACGCGGCCTGCGATCGCCGCGGAGGCGGTCCGCTGGATCAGCGTCACCGCAGAAATGTCGACGACGCTGTTGCCGATCCCGAGCAGGGCGAGCGCGACGATCGCCGCCCATGTGCGAGGCAGCGCAGCGAGTGCAAGCAGCGGCGCGCCGAAGCAGGCGAGGCCGAAACCGAAGTTCGCCGCCGTGCGCTTGCGCCCGACGAGCGCGAGCGCGACGAGCGCGCCGACGATCGCACCCACGCCGGTCGCCGCCTGCAGGAACCCGACGCCTGTATTGCCGAGGTCGAGCAACTCGAGCGCGACGACCACCACCAGCACGCTGTAGGCGCCCGCGACCATCGTCTGCGCCGCGTAGAGCCCGATCACGACGCGCAGGCGCGGCTCCCCTTTCACCGCGCGGAAGCCGGCGGCGATCCCGCCCGAGTCCTCGTGCGCGTGCGCCGCCGGCTCCGGCCGCTCCGTCCTTGGGATCCGCGCGACGAACACCGCGCTCCACAGATAGGTGGCCGAGACGCAGAGGAACGCGAGCGTCGGGCCGCCGAGCGTGTAGAGCAGGGCTCCGGCCGCCGGTCCGGCGAACGCGCCCACACTGTCGAATGTGCTCGTCGTCACGTTCGCCGCCGTCAGCTCCTCCGGCGTGTCGGCAAGGCGCGGGATCAGCGAGGCTTCGGCCGGGCGGAACGCGGTGCTGACGATCGACGTGAGGATCGCGAGGCCGTAGACGAGCGCCGGGACGCCGGCCGCTGCGGAGGCGGCGATCCCGGCGAGCGTCCCGACGCGGACGAGGTCGGTTGCGAGCATCACCCGTCGCTGCTCATGGCGGTCGGCGAAGCTCGCGGTGAACGGCGCCGCGAGGGCAGCGGCGCCCATCCGGCCGAACATGACGAGCCCGACGGCAGTCGCGCCACCGTGGTGGAACGCGTAAATCGAGACCGCGACGACGTTCGCGTAGATCCCGATGATCGACCCGAGGAACGCCAGCTGGATGCGACGGAGACCGGGGTTCCGGAAGACGCCGCGCAGGGCGGCGGCGGACTCAGCGAAGTGCCCCCGGAGCGTCCCGATAGCCAGAGAATCGCATTGTTTGACGGAATGCGGAAGGACAGGGAAGATTTCTGCCCTGGCACCCGTCTTGTTGGTGTCTCTTCCGCGAGGGGCTCGCGGAAACCCAAAGGAGGATTTCGAAATGTCGGACGAGCAGACTCACGAGAACGAGGACGTCGAGGCGCACGGCATGCAGAAGGGCGGCATGCAGAAGGGCGGCATGCAGAAGGGTTTCAACGACGACGGCGGCGATGACGTCGAGGCGCACGGCATGCAGAAGGGCGGCATGCAGAAGGGCGGCATGCAGAAGGGCCGCAACGATGACGGCGGCGACGACGACGTCGAAGGGCACATGCTTCAGAAGTAAGCGGCTTGCGATAGGGGAGATCGCGAAGGGCTCCGCAAGGAGCCCTTCGCGTTAGCTCAGGACTTTCGCGAGCGCGTCGAGGAGCGCGCGGCCCGCGTCGCGACGCGACTCGTCGAGCCGCTCGAGCGCAGCGGCGACCGAGGCGACCGACACCGCCGCCGGATCTCCCTCCAGCGCGGCCCGGGCGCGACGCGCCCTCCGCAGGAGCGCGAGCGCCGTCGCCGCCTGCGTCGCGAACAGGCCGAGCAATTCCATCTCGGCGAGCGAGAACGTCGAGCGCTCCGGCCGGTCGAGCACCTGCAGCACGCCGAGCGGCTCCTCGTCGTGGAGTAGCGGGACCGCCATCAGTCCCTTCGGCGCGTACCCGGTGCTCGCCGCGACGTCCTTCGAGTGCCGCGGGTCGCTGCGCACGTCCTCGAGCACGAGCGGCGTGCGCGCCGACAGCACCCAGCCGGCGATGCCCTGCGAGGACGGGAACCGCTGGCCGACGAGATGCTGCTCGCGGTCGTTCGCGACGGCGGCGAACACGAGCTCGTCCGTCTCCTCGTCGAACAGGAGGATGGATGACGCCTGAGCGCCGAAGATGGCGCGCGCGACGACGACGATCGAGCGCAGGAGCTCGGCGAAGTCCTCCTCCGCCGGCAGGACGGCCGCGGCGACCGCTGCTTCGAGGCGTTCAGACATGAGCTCTAGCCTCCCACGTTCGTCGAGATCAGGTACAGGACGGTCTTCACCTGGAACGGCGTCAGGCCAGGGTGCTTGCCGAGCACGAGCGCGGCGATGCCGGAGAGGGCAGGCGTCGCGAAGCTGTTGCCGGTCGCGCGGATCGAGCCGCCGCCGAGCCACGCGAGCTCGACGTCGACGCCGCGCGCGAAGAACTCCACCGGCGGATCGGGGTTCGCATAGAAGACGAGCGGGTCGCTCTCCTCGTGGCTGCCGACGGAGACGACGGACGAGAACCGCCAGGGGTACGACTCGACCGGCATGTTGTGCGCCGACGCGATCAGCATCGTGCGCTGGAAGTAGGCCGAGTCCGCCAGCTCGTGCAGCATCTCGCCGAGCTCGCGCTTCGTCGTCGAAAGGCTCATGTTGACGATGTCGTACTCCTGCTCGATCGCCCAGCGGAGGCCGGCGAGGAGCGTCTTGCCCGAGCCCTTGAAGCCGGCCCCGAGCACGCGTACCGAGTGGATCTCGGCGTCCGGCGCGAGCGAGCGGACGACTCCCGCGCACGCGGTGCCGTGGCCGCAGAGATCGCCTTCGAGGTCGTCTTCGGCGATCGTCTCGCCCTCGGGGCCGAGCGAGATCGCGACCGCGCTCTGCACCTCGCCGACGAGCGGATGGTTGCGCTCGACGCCGCTGTCGAGGATGCAGACGCGCACGCCCGCACCGGTAGATCCTTCGATCGCCCACGCGCGGTCGACCTTCTCGGGAAGCGGGTTGGCGAGCGAGATCTGGGCCGCGGCCTCCCGCGGCAGTGACCACGCCGGGAAAAGCCTCTCCTCGCTCATGCAATGTCTGCCGCGCGGCGGGCACGCCGAACCCGTTCGTCGTCCTCGCCGACGGCGAGGTTGACCTCGACCAGGTGGGCTGCCGCCTTTGCCGCGCCGCTCGCCAGGCGCGCTGCCGCCTCGAGGTCGGGCCCGAGCGCAGGATCGACCTGGTCTGCGAGCGAGCGCGCGAGGATCGCGACGTCCGCGCACGCCTCTGCGATCGCGAGCGGCGCCGCCGCTGCGCGATCGAGCACGCGTGCGAACGCGAAGTCGCGCCGCGGATCGGATGTCTCCGGCTCTGTCTCCGGGAACGCCGCCCGCGCCGCCACGAGCGCGTCCGCGTCCTCCTCGGCGAGCCGCCGCAGCCTGACGGCCAGCGCTTCTGCCTGGCTCGCGCCCGTCGCGTCGCCGGCGACGCGTGCCGTCGCAGCGACCACAGTGGCCGCCGCCGCACCCACCTGCGCAGTG
This sequence comes from Gaiellaceae bacterium, assembly GCA_035474195.1. GTDB lineage: Bacteria > Actinomycetota > Thermoleophilia > Gaiellales > Gaiellaceae > PALSA-600. The sequence continues at coordinate 5,958 of DATINO010000077.1, read as the reverse complement.
GCGGGCCCGGCGGCGGCCGGCCTTCCGGTGCGAGGGGCCTCCACCGCTAGGGGGAGCGCAACCGTTCGCGGACGTCGGAGAGCACGTGCCGTGTCGGCTCGATCCCGGCGTCCGCCAGGGTCGACTCGAGGTCGGCGAGGAGCCTCTCCCGCAGCGCGGAGTCAGCCTCGGCGCGGGCGAGGAGGTCGTCGAGCCCACGCCTCACCTGCGGCAGCTCCTGCGCCGCGCGCACCCAACCCTCGGGCGTCGGGGGAAGCGCCGCGATCAGGCGGCCGAGCTCTTCGATGTCAGTCGTCGCCATTTCTCAAGTCACCCGACTTCAGGACTGACGAGTGCCTCGGAATCTTCCATGGCAGCCTTCAATTTCTCGAGACAGCGCGAAATGCGGCTGGCGATCGTCCCGGCGGGCAGGTCGAGCTCCTCCCCGATCGTCCGATAGCTCTGGTCGCGGGCGAAGAAGCGGTCGAGCATGTCGCCGCACGGCTCCCCGATCCGGGCCATCGCCTCGCGCACGGTGAGCGCGTCGTCGAGCGTCTCGATCAGCTCGTCCATCCCGTCCGGTTCGAGCTCCTCGACCGGCACCTCACGCGTCGCGTCGCGCAGGTGATCGATGCAGAGCCGTCGCGTCAGCTGGGCGAGCCAGGGCCGGATCGCATCGTCGTTCCGGAGCTTCGGCAGGTTCTCGTACGCCCTCGTGAAGACGTCCTGGAACACGTCCTCGGTGTCGTGGCGGCCGAGCCGAAAGCCCTGGCTGCAGATCGCGTAGACGTAGCGGGAGAAGCGCTCGACGAGCAGCGTCCACGCCGAGTCGTCGCCCGAGCGGCAACGCGCGACGAGTGCAGCGTCGGTCGGTTCCGGCTCCATCGACCGAAGTCTGAAGCTAAAGCCGGGAGAACGCCAGGTAGAGCTCCCGGGCAGAGGCCAGCGCCAGGGCGAGATTGCCGAGCCGCATGCGCTCGTTCGGCGCGTGGACGTTCCCGGACGGGACGTCGAACCCGGTCGCCACCACCGGGATCCCGAGGCGCTCGAGGACCGGGAAGATCGGCAGCGAGCCGCCGCCGCGCAGCCTGAGCGGGCGGACGCCGGTCGCCCGTTCGATCGCCGCGCTCGCGAGCTCGATCGCCGGCGCGTCGGGCGGGGTGCTGCCGGGATCGCACGAGGCGACGTGCGTCACCTCGACCTGGGCGCCAGCGGGCAGGTCGCGGGTGAGCTCCGCGCGGAGCACCGGCAGCAGCACGTCCACCGTCTGGCCCGGTGCGAGCCGCATCGACAGGTTCGCCCGCGCAGCCGAGGTGACGATCGTTCGCTGCAGGACCGGGGAGCCGCCTTCGATTCCGTTCACATCGAGCGAGGGGAGCGCCCAGGTGCGGAGATAGAACTCTCGTGCTGCGGCGTCGTCCGCTGGGGCTGCGCCTTGGGCGCCGAGCTGACCCTCGCCGGCGGGCAGCTCCTCCCATTCGGCGAGCTCCGACGGCTGGGCCGGCACGACGCCCACCTGAAGGAGCTCAGGCAGCCGGCCGTCCTTCGGCAGCACGCGTCCGAGCACGTCGACGAGCACATGTAAAGCATTCAGCGCCGCGCCGCCGTACGCGCCGGAATGGAGATCGCGTTCGCCGGTCCGCACTTCGACATGCAGGTAGAGCGTCCCGCGCGTGGCGATTCCGAGCACAGGTGTCACGTCGTCGAGCATCGGTGCGTCGAAGATCACGCACACTCGCTCGGAAGTTCGGGTCTCCTCGAGATACCCGAGGATCGAGGTGCCGCCGACCTCTTCTTCGCAGTCGAGCAGAAAACGGACGTCGACGGGCAGCTCCCCCGCCGCCGCGAGATCGAGCGCGGCGCGGGCGAGCGCCCACGATCCGCCCTTGTCGTCGGCGACGCCGCGCGCGTACAGCCAGCCGTCACGCACCTCCGGCGCGAACGGCTCGCTTTCCCAGAGATCGAACGGCGCCGGCGACTGGACGTCGAAATGGCCGTAACACAGGACGAGCGGTGCGTCGGTCGTGCTGCTCCGCACGAACGCGTCGACGATCGGCCGGCCGGAGCGCTCGACGATCTCCGCGTCGGCTCCTGCACTGCGAAAGAGCGTCACGAGCCAGTCCGCAGCCGCGCGCAGATCGCCTGCGTGATCCGGGTCGGCGCTGATCGACGGGATCCGCAAGAGCTCGCTCAGCTCGGCGAGCTCGGACTCTGAGATATCCGGTTTCTTCAAGTGGATTTGCTCGTGAACGTTAGACATACTTGATCCTTCGTCCCCCCGAAAGGAACCTCTATGAGAAAACTGACCAAGGCCATGATCGGCTTTGGCCTTGTGGCACTCGCCGTCGTCGCGGTCGCGTACGGCGCGAGGGCACACAAGACTGCAAGTGACACGCTCGTGTTTGGTTCGTCGGCGGATCCGGTTGCGCTCGACGGCGCGCTGATCTCGGACGGCGAGTCCGGACGCGTGGTCGTCCAGATCTTCGAAGGGCTCGTCGGGCTCAAGCCCGGGACGACCACGGTCGTGCCCTCGCTTGCCACGAGCTGGAAGGGCTCGAACGCGGGCAGGTCGTGGACGTTCACGCTTCGCCCGAACGTCAAGTTCACCGACGGCACGCCGTTCAACGCCGCCGCGGTGTGCGCGAACTTCAACCGTTGGTACAACTTCACCGGTTCGTTCCAGAACCCGAGCGCCACGTACTACTGGCAGACCGTCTTCGGTGGGTTCAAGAAGTACGACCCGAAGTCCGGCGCTCCGAAGGGGAGCCTGTTCAAGAGCTGCCAGGCGAAGGGCACCTCGAGCGTGACGATCAACCTGACCGCTCCGTCGGCGTCGTTCATCGCCGGCTTGTCGCTGCCGTCGTTCTCGATGGAAAGCCCGACGGCGATGACGAAGTACGGTGCGAACCAGGGCAACGTCGATTCCAACGGCGTGTTCCATCCGACCGGCACCTATGCGACCCAGCATCCGACCGGCACCGGCCCGTTCATGTTCCAGTCGTGGACGCGCGGCGACAAGCTCACGCTCGTCCGCAACCCGAACTACTGGGGTCCGAAGGCGAAGCTCAGCACGCTGATCTTCAAGCCGATCGCGGACAACGCCGCACGGCTGCAGGCATTGCAGAACGGCGAGATCCAGGGCTATGACCTGGTCGAGCCGCAGGACATCCCGGTGATCCAGCAGGACAGCAACCTGAAGCTGCTGTCCCGGCCGCCGTTCAACGTTGCGATCGTCGGCATGAACCAGGCGATCCCACCGATGAACAACCTGAAGGTGCGGCAGGCCGTCGCGTACGGGCTCGACCGCGCGAGCGTCATCAAGGCGTTCTATGCGGGTCGCGGCGTCGTCGCGAAGGAGTTCCAGCCGCCGAGCCTGTTCGGCTACTCGAACTCCGTCAAGCAGTACAGCTACAACCCGGCGAAGTCGAAGGCGCTGCTCAAGGCCGCCGGCTTGAAGCTGCCGGTGAAGATCAGCTTCTGGTACCCGACGGGCGTTTCGCGTCCGTACATGCCGGACCCGGTCAAGAACTTCCAGGCGTTCTCCGCGAGCCTGACGAGGGCCGGGTTCAAGGTCGTCCCGCACGCAGCCCCGTGGACCCCCGATTACCTCGGCGGCGTCCAGGACGGCAAAGCGCAGGTCTACCTGTACGGGTGGACGGGCGACTTCGGTGACCCGGACGACTTCGCCGGCGTCTTCTTCCGGACGCCGCAGAAGCAGTGGGGCTTCAACAACCCCACGATCTTCAACCTACTGACCAAGGCGCGCGACGAGACGACGCTCTCGAAGCGGATCGCGCTCTACAAGCAGGCCGAGAACATGCTCATGAACTTCCTCCCGGGCGTCCCGTACGCCCACACGAGCCCGGCGCTCGCGTTCCAGAAGAACGTCAAGGGCTACGTGCCGAGCCCGGTCGACATCCAGTTCTTCTCCAGCGTGTCGGTCGGCTAGGAGGCAAAACCGACTGTGGGGGCCGGCCGGCCCCCACAGTCGTTTCGCTAGTCGCTCATGCTCCGGTTCGTCGTCCGCCGCATCCTGTTGCTGATCCCGATCCTGCTCGGGCTCTCGATCCTCGTCTTCGTGTGGATCAGGGCGCTGCCCGGCAGCCCCGCGCAGGCACTGCTCGGTGAGCGCGCGACGCCGGAGACGATCAAGCAGATCAATCATCAGTACGGGCTCGACACGCCGGTCTACCAGCAGTACTGGAAGTACCTCGAGCAGACGGCACAGCTGAAGCTCGGCACGTCGATCACGACACAGCAGACCGTCCTCACCGAGATCGGTCAGCGCTTCCCGGCAACTGCCGAGCTTGCGATCGCGGCTGCGCTGTTCTCGGTCTCGATCGGGATTCCCCTCGGGTTCTTCGCAGCGAAGCGCCACATGCGGGCGTTCGACCAGATCTCGCTCGCGATCTCGTTGTTCGGCATCTCGATCCCGATCTTCTTTCTGGCGCTGATCCTCAAGTACATCTTCGCCGTGCGTCTCGGCTGGCTTCCGACCGTCGGGCAAATCTCGGTGCTGATCAACATTCCGCACCCGACGAACTTCTATTTGCTCGACGCGCTTTTAGCTGGGAACCTCGGCGCGTTCTGGGACGTGATCAAACATCTGATCCTGCCCGCGGTCGCGCTCGGGTCGATTCCGCTTGCGATCATCACGCGCATCACGCGCGCAGCGGTGCTCGACGTACAGAACGAGGACTATGTGCGCACGGCGCGCGCGAAGGGTCTCGCGCCGCGCATCGTCGACGCTCGGCACGTGATGCGGAACGCCTTGCTGCCCATCTCGACGATCGTCGGCCTGCAGGTCGGGCTGCTGCTCTCCGGCGCGATCCTCACCGAGACGGTGTTCTCGTATCCGGGGATCGGGACGTGGCTGCAACAGGCGATTCAGGATCGCAACTACCCGGTGATCCAGGGCGGGATCCTGTTCATCGCGATCATCGTCGTCTTCGTCAACCTGCTCGTCGACATCTCGTACGCGTTGATCAACCCGCGCATCAGGCTGGGGAACAAGTAGATGTCTGTCGCGCAACTCGAAGCCGCAGAAGTCACGCTCGAGGCGAGCCAGGGAGGGCTGTGGTCCGAGGCCTGGCGCCGGCTGCGCCGCAACCCGAGTGCGATCATCGGCTTCGTCCTCGTAGGTCTCTTCATCCTCGTCGCGATCTTCGCGCCGTGGCTCGCCCCCGACGATCCGCGCGCCCAGGACCTGCAGGCGATCTTCAAGGGCTGCTGCCCAGGGCCGTCGTCCCACCACTTGCTCGGCGTCGACGACCTCGGCCGCGACGAGCTGTCGCGCATCCTCTACGGTGCGCGGCTGTCGCTTCTGATCGGGATCGTCGCCGTCTCGGTCGGACTCTCGATCGGCATCGTGCTCGGCTCGATCGCCGGCTTCTTCGGCGGCTGGGTCGACACGATCCTGATGCGCTTCGTCGACATCATGCTCGCCATCCCGGGCTTCCTGATGGCGATCGGGATCGTCGCGCTGCTCGGCCCGGGCCTCTTCCAGGTGATGATCGCGATCGGCGTCGTGAACATCCCGATCTTCACGCGCCTCTTGCGAGGATCGGTGCTCGCGCAACGCGAGAACGACTTCGTGCTCGCTGCGCGCGCCGTCGGGGTGAAACGCCGCCGGATCCTGATCTCGCACGTGCTGCCCAACTCGATCTCGGTCTTGATCGTGGCCGGCACGCTCGCGCTCGCGACGGCGATCATCGACGCGGCGGGACTCGGGTTCCTCGGGCTCGGCCCGCAGGACCCCTCGACGCCGGAGTGGGGGAACATGCTGACCTCGACCGTGCGCTACCTGCAGACCGCGCCGTTCCTGGCCATCTTCCCCGGCGTCGCGATCGTCATCTCGGTGCTCGGGTTCAACCTGATCGGCGACGGCTTGCGCGAGGCGCTCGACCCGAAGCTGCGGGGACGGGCATGACGTTGCGCACGCCGCTCCTGGAGGTCGAGGATCTCGAGGTCCGGTTCTGG